>CAYTXS010000170.1:0-5307 GCA_964441585.1 uncultured Thioalkalivibrio sp. | reverse complement strand
TGCTCGAAGTCGCGGCGGTCGGCATCCCGGACGAGAAGTCCGGCGAGCTCGTGAAGCTGTTCGTGGTCTGCAAACCGGGCGAGAGCGTCACCGAGAAGGAACTCATTGCCTTCTGCCGCGAGAGTCTGACCGGCTACAAGGTACCGCGACGGGTGGAATTCCGCGACGAATTGCCGAAGACCAATGTCGGCAAGATCCTGCGCCGCGAGTTGCGCGACGGCACGGCCTGAATGAACGAGGGTCCCGCGGCCTATGCCCGCGGGACCCTCGATAGACCGTTCCGCATGGTGCCGGTCCGCACGACAGGCCTGCTGGACCCGCTCCCTGGCCGGCCTCGGTTCAGCTTCGACTAACGGCGACGGCGGCGGACAAAAGCGCCGCCGAGCAGTCCGGCGGCCAGCAACGCCAGCGCACCCGGCTCTGGAACGTCGGTCACCGAAAAATCATAGATGATCGCGTCGGCCGAGCCGAACTGGCAATCCTGGCAATCGAGCCGGAAACCGAACACGTCGCCGATGCCGACCAGGAAGCTCTCTACACCGAACTGGTTGAAGTCACCGAGATCATCGGTGAGTTGGGTGTAGGCGCCGTTCAGCAGGAAACCGAAAGTATCGAATTCCGGCGAATCGTCGAAGGTCAGGTAGTCCCAGGCGAATTCCACCAGGCCGATGACGGGCGAGGCGATCGTGAGGTCCATGAAGCAGGGGCCGAACCCGCAACCCTCATCTCCGCCCACCAGCGTGATGCTGTCCGGAGCATCGATGATATCCGGGTATCCGCCGCCCGCCGCCGGGATGCCGCCGCGCGACAAGCTCCAGTTGAGTGGCGCGTAGTCGCCCTCGAAACCGAGACTGATCGGGTTCGCGTTCGCCAGGGCCGGCATGGCCAACAGGGAAGCGATCGCCAGAATGCGGAGAGGCCCGGAAAGTTTCATCATTAATATCCTCGCTCTTTAATCGTCTTTGCACCGGATCATCGGCGCATTGCCCGCATCCCGATGCAGCATCCGTGCCATCATAGAATACCCTATTAAAAACAGCTGACTACGCGACCCCGGTGAAAACGCTCGTGCCGATCTGTCAGAACCACCGACAAAAGCGTCGGGGGCCCTCAGACAGTTGCCACGGTAGTAACCGAGGCCCATGATGAAAACTGGACCCACGAGGAGTGCGACACCGATGCTAATCCAATATGCCCGGCGCGGCCGGCTCGTCAGGACGGGCGCGAGCCTGTGCGTCTTGCTCCTCGGCGCGAACCTTGCCGGGTGTTCTGCCGCCGCGACGGCCGACAGCGATACCGCGAGCGCCCAGCCCGAGGAGGTCCGGCCCATGACGCGAACCTTGCCCCCGCGCGTCACCGCTCCCGAGCCGATCGGCGAGCCGGCCGAGCCGCCAGGGGACCTGCTGGATAACGTCCTGGCGGACGCTGCCGTGCGCAGTGGCCTGCCCAGGGACGTGGTCAGGCTACAGTCTGCATGGCGCGTCACATGGAATGACGGTTCACTCGGCTGCCCGCAACCCGGCATGACTTACACGCAGGCGCTGGTGCCCGGCTGGCGACTGCTGGTGGAGGCGGGTGCAGAGATTCTCGACTATCGGGCGACCGACCAATCATTCTTCGTCTGTGAGCAGGGCAAACCCCGCCCGCATGACGGGCATAAAAAAGGCCCCTCCGAAGAGGGGCCTCCAAAGTCCTGACGGCCTTGGCCGGCAGTATGTAGCGGTCGGCCGCTAGCGGCGTCCCCTGCGCCTCGGCTCAGCTTCGGCCGGCGGCGGCGGGGCCTGCTGGAACAGGAGGGCCTCTGTGTCCGCCGTGGCGCCACCATGTGCGCCCGGACCCCGGTCTCCGTTCGTGATCAGCAAGAGTCCGAGCTCGCCGGGATTGGTGCCCACCGTACCGAAGTCGGTGACGGTCATCTGGCCGCTCTGGTTTGGACCCAGGTCGGTCAGGTCACCCGCGAAGAACCGCTCACCGAGGGGAGCGAACGACGTCGGGGCGGCATTCGAGGAAGCGCCGAACGATACGTCGTCCACGTAGGCCAGCGCGTTGATGGGGGCAAACAGGGGCTGATTACCGATCTGGGAATTGCAGACCAACAGTACCTGGTTCGCCGAATTCGACGCGTGCTCGGTGAAGAAGAACGCGTTGGCGAGGCCGGTGTTCAGGTCCACCGCCAGCGTCACGGTGCGCCAATCGCCCGGCGAGCCGAAGAAGTTCAACGCCAGGTTGTAGACATCGTAATCCGGCACACCGTCACCGCTCGTGTCCATCAGCACACCGACCAGCCCCGGGAAGAGCGAATAGGCCGTGCGCTCCCACAGGTTGAAGGCGAAGCCCATGAAATAGTCCACCGTTCCGTCGGCCGGGCCGCAGGATCCGTCCGGGACCAGGAAGGTCTGCACACCAAAACCGCGGATCGACGGGTTCGGGAAGGACTGGCCCGGACCCCCGGACGGCTGCTGCGGCAGGCTCAGCAGCAGCGAGTACGCGTCGTTCTGTGCCGTGCCCACGCCGGTGTTAGTCAGCGTGATCACGTCGCCACCGTCGGCGATCGTCGTCTTCGAGGGCTCGACGCGGGCGGCCTGGCGGGGCAACACATGCCACGGCATGGTGATGGCCGTCGCCTTGCGGTTCTGCTTCAGCGGCTTGAACACGAGGTAACCGTCAAACTCATTGAGCGTCAGGTTCGCGCCGCTGTAACTCGCGCCGGAGTTGAGGAAGTTGCCGCCAAGCTGAGCGCCGTTGATTGTCATGTCGACACGCACCACGCGGCTCTTGCCGGCGGGAATCGTGATGCGGCGGGGAAGCACACGGATCTTGACCGCGCCCGATGCCTCGGCCTCGGCAGATCGGAAGGTGTTCTTGACCGAGTAGAAGACGTTCTTCTTGCTGTAGTTCCTGACCCGCACGAAACGCCGGATCCGGATCTGCTCGTCCGCGACTTCGACCGCGCCGAAGCCGAGGCCGCCGCTCAGGGACTGGAGGTCCCAGGCTGCCGTAGTCGAAGCGAGCGCCCGATCGACGCGCACCTCACCAGCTCCGACGCGGCTCACGGGCGCGGCGGTGCCAGCGAGGTCGCCGACGACGTCTGTCTCCGCCGTGTTCATGAGTACGGCTTTGAGTTCGGCCAGGCTGCGCCCCGGGAACGCCTGCATGAGGATCGCTGCGGAGCCGGCCACCATCGGCGCTGCACCGGAGGTGCCGCCGAAAGTACGCGTGCCGTCGCCCGTCCCTGCGTTGGCTGACACGGATGCGCCCGGCGCACCGATCTCGGGCTTGAGGGCACTGTCGCGGAAGCGGGGGCCGCGCGACGAACTGTCCACGATCCGCGCGGCGAAGGCGGTCAGGTTCTTGGCGTCAAAACGCACCACGGCTACGCCGCTGCGTAACACGTCAGCCGCGGACTGGCTGATCATGAAGCCCGGTATGGAGGGCAGGTCGGGGCCGCTGAAGCCGCCGTTGAATGGCGCCTCGGGCGTCACGAGGCCTATGATACCGAGCGCGGCGCCGGCCTGCGCGATGTTCCAGATCTTCACGCTGAAGCCGCAGGCTCCCCGATCGACGAGTACGATCTGGCCATCGAGAGAACCCGGCTCGAACGGTTCGCAGCCGAGACTGCGGGGATCGGGCGCCGGGAAATAAGTGACCGGACCCTCGATCGTGCCGGCCAGCGGGGTCGACCACGACTGGAACACGGCCGGATAGTCGCCCGCGGCCGCGGCCGGTTCGACGACGGTCATCTGGTTGACCGCGACCGCGGATGCCACCTGCGTCTGGGCTACCGAGATCGCCGTGCTGGCGGCGGCCGGAGTCCCTGTGATGAAGGGGTTGTCGCCACCGTTGCCGGCCGAGGCGACCGTCAACACGCCGATCGCGCTCAGGTTCTCGACGGCCTGGGCCAGCGAGTTGTCGAAGTCCTGGCCGAAATTCGCGCCCAGCGACATGTTGATGATATCGACGCGATCGGAGATGTCGCCGTCACCATTCGGATCGGCGGAGAACTCCATGCCCAGCAGCAGGGCCACGCCATTGCAGGCCGAGGAATACGCTGCGCAGGTCTTCACAGCGTAAAGATCGGCCCCGGGGGCTACACCGTTCACGCCTGCGATGATGTCGGCGACATTCGTGCCGTGGCTGCCCACGCCAGGAGCGCCGATCGGATCCGGATCCTCGGTGCGCGGCGGGCTGCCTGCGCCGCCGACCCACAGCTCACCCACAAAGTCGAACCCACCGACGACCTTGGGTGTGGGGAAGAACGGGCCGGGTATTGTATTGGCTATATCGAAGCGATCAGCGCCGTAGGCCTCGGCATAGGCTTCGAGCGTTCCCGGCCCGCCGAAAGCGGCGTGCATGTAGTCGATGCCGCTGTCGAGCACCGCCACCTTGATACCCTTGCCGTCGAAGCCGATTTTCTGCGCCGCAGCCGCGCCGATCTGCGGCACCGTCTCGACGAGGTGCCGCTCGTAATCCCGTACCCGACTGATCTGGTCCACGTCCGGGTCCTGCGCAAGCGCGATGAGATCAGCTGTGCTGACACGCGCGACCACACTGTTGAGCACCACCTGGGTCTGCGCGGAGACCTCGAAGCGGCGTGCATGATTCTGGCTGCGGGCGATGAAGCCGCTCTGCTCTGCGCGCAGGTACTGCTTGCGGGCCTGGCCCTGCGAGCGGCGCGCGCCCGGCGACGACTCGTGCGCGACGTACTGGGTCACGGGCGACTCGCGCAGACGGATGAGGACTTCCTCTGTGTCGGAGGTGGTGCTGAGGAGCGCAGGATCAATGCGACGCAACGCCCGGAAATCCAGGTCACCGGCAATCGGTTCTCCCAGCTTCAGCGCCTGGATATTCGGCGGGGCCTGGCGTGCGCCCAGGTCGGCGCGCAGGTCGGACGGCCCGGCATAGGCCGCGGTGAAAAGCGTTAAGGACGTCGCGGCGACGAGCGCGCACCGGGTGGCGAAGCGCGCCTTGGCTGTCTTGAGCATCGTGTGTATCCCCTCTCGGATTCGAGCACCAATTATCAATCGGCTCGCGCAGGCGGACTGGGTCGAAACCCGCTTCGCGTGCAAGAAACTGTGACGCGGTCCATGGTTATTTTTTTCTGCGCGAAGCCGGACAGTAGCCCGCCTTCGGGCCGCGCGCAAGAGGAGGCGCGCGCCGACGATCGGCGTCCGCAAAAACGATGGGGTTCGTTCTGCAGCAAGAAATGCTGCGCCGACTCAGGGGCGAACGATTATGTCCAATCGGTCCAGCAAATCGTCGAGGCGGTTGGTCATTTCGTTCTTGTAGTTGCCGAGCCGCATGGGATCG
>CAYTXS010000169.1:4037-5322 GCA_964441585.1 uncultured Thioalkalivibrio sp. | reverse complement strand
ACTCGCCGCTCAGGTGAATGTTCGCGGCCTTACTGCTAGGATGTGGCCCCGCAACATAAGCTGTTGCGGGCCCGATAATCTTCGGGGCGTGCTCTTGTCGAGGTCAAGGATAACCCATGTCGAGTCTGTTGCCGGAAGCTCATTTCCCCCGCATTGCACAACGCCGTGATTCGCGGACCCTGCCCCAGCTCGACCACCTCGTCATCGTGGTTTCGTCGGAAGCGGGCAAAGCCGCCTGGGCAGCATTGCCCGCGGGCCAGGCGCTGGCTGCCGCAGCCCGGCGCCGCGAGATGATGAAGGCCGGCTCCGTGTTCACGCTGCACCTCGAGGATCCTTGTGCCGTGACGGTCGGCGTCGCGGACCCGGATGCCACGCCGTTCACCTGGCTCACGCTGGCCAGGAAACTCGCCGCGGAAACACGTTCGGGCCGGCCGGCAAAAATCGGCGTGATGACCTGTGGCGCACCCGAGGACAAGGCGGCAAGCTGGCTCGAGGCGGCCGTCTCCGGGCTGCTCGCCGCCGAAGCAGAGATGCCGCGCTTTCGCAGCAACGGCGAGCGGCGCGCGTCGCGGCAGGTCACCATCACGCTGCTCGACGAGTCGCCCGCGCTCGACGTGGCGCGGGTGCGCGCGGAAGCGGAAGGCAACCATCTCGCGCGCTGGCTGACGGCGCTGCCGCCGAATCGTCTCGATGCGCCCGCCTATCGGGACCTGATCGCGGAACTCGCGGATCGCGAAGGCTGGGAGTTTTCGTTTCGCGACGAGGTCGCGCTGAAGAAAGAAGGCGCGGGCGCGTTCCTCGCGGTCGCGCGCAGCAATCCGCATCGCGACGCCGGCATCGTGCGACTGCGCTACCGCCCGCCGAAGGCGCCGAAGGGCGGCGCGCCGGTCGCGCTCGTGGGCAAGGGAATCTGCTTCGACACGGGCGGAAACAACCTGAAACCGTTTCGCGGCATGCTCGACATGCACGAGGACATGCAGGGCAGCGCGGTCGCGCTCGGCACGCTGCTGGCGCTCACGCGCATCACCTATCCCCAACCCGTGGACTGCTGGCTGGCGATCACGGAGAACCGAATCGGTCCCGATGCCTACAAGTCCCGCGACGTCGTCACGGCGGCGAACGGCGTGACCATCGAGGTGATCCACACGGACGCCGAGGGCCGCATGGTGCTGGCCGACACGCTGACGCTCGCCGCGCGCGCGGAGCCGGCGGTGATCATCGACTACGCGACGCTCACGGGTGCCTGCGTGGCCGCCCTGACCTGCCGCTACAGCGGCGTGTTCGG
>CAYTXS010000169.1:0-3937 GCA_964441585.1 uncultured Thioalkalivibrio sp. | reverse complement strand
ACCGCCGACGGCATCGATTTTGTCAGCCAGGCGCGGCCGGGCATCGCGGCCACCATCACGCCGCAGCACATGATGCTCAACCGCAACGCGCTGTTCGCCGGCGGACTGCGGCCGCATCACTATTGCCTCCCCGTGCTCAAGGCCGAGCGTCACCGTGAAGCGGTCTGCGCGGCCGCCACCAGCGGCGACGCCCGTTTCTTCCTCGGCACCGACAGCGCCCCCCACAGCCGCAGCAGCAAGGAATCCTCCTGCGGCTGCGCCGGGATCTTTTCCGCCCCGGTCGGAATCGAGGTGTATGCGGAGGTCTTCGAGGCCGCCGGCCGGCTGGACCGGCTGGAGGCCTTCGCCAGCGAATACGGCGCGCGCTTCTACGGCCTGCCGCTCAACGACGACACGATCACGCTCGAAAAGCGCAACTGGCGGCCGCCCGCGGAGTACGTGGCCGGCGATGAGCGCATCGTGCCGTTCCGCTCGGGCGAGACCGTGGCCTGGAGCCTCGTGCAGGCCGCTTCGTGAGCGAACGCTTCACGATGCCGGAGGCGGACGCGATGCCGCAACTGATGGCGGCGCGCTTCCGCGGCTTCCTCCCCGTCGTGGTCGACGTCGAGACGGGGGGATTCAATCCGCGCACGGATGCGTTGCTGGAAGTCGCGGCGGTGCTGATCGAGTTGCGCCCGGACGGCCTGTTCGTCCCGGGCGAGACCTGGCGCTACCACGTGAAGCCTTTCGAGGGCGCGAACATGGAACCCGCCTCACTGGAGGTCAACGGCATCGATCCGCATCATCCACTGCGCCCGGCGTTGCCGGAGCACGACGCCCTGCAGCGGATCTTCCGCGAGGTGCGCACCGCGGTGCGAGCGCACGACTGCACACGCGCGATCCTGGTCGGCCACAACGCCTTCTTCGACCTGCAGTTCCTGAATGCCGCGGTCGAGCGCACCGGGATCAAGCGCAATCCCTTCCACCCTTTCTCGAGTTTCGACACCGCGACGCTGGGCGGCATCGCCTACGGCCAGACGGTCCTGTCGCGGATCGTAGATGCAGCCGGTCTCACTTGGGACAGCAGTTCCGCGCACTCGGCAGCCTACGACGCCCACATCACGGCCGAGGTGTTCTGCGCGATCGTCAATCAGTTTCGCGGCATCTACGAAGAGACAAAAAAAGGGCACCGTCCCTAGAACGGTGCCCTCGGGGCGCCGTGCCCCGTGTCCTGCCAGGCGACCTCAGGCGGCCGCAGTGGCCTCGTCGAGCAGCTTCTTCAGCTCGCCCGAGTGATACATCTCGACGACGATGTCGCATCCGCCGATCAGTTCGCCCTTGACGTACAGCTGCGGGTAGGTAGGCCAGTTCGAGTAGGTCTTCAGGCCTTCCCGAACCTCGGGGTCCTCGAAAATATTGAACGCGGCGAACTCGGTCCCGCAGGCCCGCAACGCCGCCGCCACCTGTGCGGAAAAACCGCATTGCGGAAAATCGGGATTCCCCTTCATGAACAGCAACACGGGGTGAGACGCAAGCGTCTTGCTAATCCGCTCGTTGACATCTTCCATCAGCATCCTCTCCTCGTTGATTATCGTATTCGATTCACGCGCCCGGCTTACTCCGCCGGCTTGCGCACGACCTTGATTTCGTTCCGCACAGACTTGACGCCCTCGACCGAAGCCGCGAGTCGCTCCGCCTGTTCCCGCGGCAGGCTGGTGCTCACCTCGCCGCGCAGGGTCACTACGCCCTCGTAGGTATCAACGTTGATCGCCAGGCCGTCCACGTACTTGTCGGTGATCAGGCGCGACTTCACGGTCGTCGTGATTCGCCCGTCGCTCGCGATCACGCCGGGCTCGCGCTCATCCTTGCCGACGTAATAACCGCCTACGGCCGCTCCGCCGACCACGGCGGGCACGCAGGCGACCAGCGCCATCGCAGCCGACAATACGACCAGAACCGCTGCCGCTTTCATGGCGAGGGACTCCTTACCGACGTCAGGCGAAATTCTTCGCGACGAATTCCCAGTTGACGAGCTGCCAGAAAGCCTCCAGGTACTTCGGCCGCGCATTGCGGTAATCGATGTAGTAGGCGTGCTCCCAGACGTCGCAGGTCAACAGCGGCTTGTCGTCGCCGGTCACCGGCGTTTCCGCGTTGCCGGTCTGCACGATCGCGAGCTTGCCGTCGGGCTTCTTCACCAGCCACGCCCAGCCGGAGCCGAACAGGGTGACGGCCTTGTCGGCAAACTGCTTGTGAAAATCGTCGAAGGAGCCAAAGGTCTCGTCGATGGCCGCGGCGAGCGCCCCGCCCGGCCGGCCGCCGCCGTTCGGCGAGAGGCAATGCCAGTAAAAGGTGTGGTTCCAGACCTGGGCTGCGTTGTTGAACATCCCGCCGGAACTGCGGCGCACGATCTCCTCGAGCGAAGCGTCGGCGAATTCCGTGCCCTCGATCAGTCCGTTGAGCTTTTCGACGTAAGTGTTGTGATGCTTGCCATAGTGATACTCGAGCGTCTCGCGGGAGATGTGCGGCTCGAGCGCATCCATGGCGTACGGCAGTTCGGGCAGGGTATGCGCCATTGCGGGCTCCTCCATAAGATCGGTTGACTGCTTTTTTCCGGGGCCTGAGCCCGGAACGGTGACGCGGAAGTATAACAGAGCCCCCCGCGCCCCACGGCGAGAGAGCGGCCGTCCGGGCGGCAAGATATACTGCCGCCGCGCTTCGCGAGGAACCGGCATGCCGACGCCCCCACTGCCCCAGGACATCTATTCCACGGTCGCGCTGGCGCTGGCCGAGGACGTCGGCGCGGGCGACGTCACCGCGGACCTGGTACCTGGGGACGGCCATGCGCGTGCGGTGGTCATCTGTCGCGAAGCCGCCGTGCTGTGCGGCCGCGCCTGGTTCGACGCGGTGTACGCGAGGCTCGACGAAGCCGTCCGCATCGAGTGGTGCGCCGAGGACGGGGCGCACATCGCCGCGGACACGGTGGTCTGCCGGCTCGAGGGCCCGGCGCGACCCCTGCTGACCGGCGAGCGCACCGCCCTGAACTTCCTCCAGTCGCTGTCGGGCACCGCGACGGTCGCCCGCCGTTACGCCGATGCCGTCGCCGGCACCGGATGCCGGGTGCTCGACACGCGCAAGACCCTGCCCGGGCTGCGCGCCGCGCAGAAATACGCCGTGGCCTGTGGCGGCGCGACGAACCACCGGAACGGACTCTACGACGCCCTGCTGATCAAGGAGAATCACATCCTGGCGGCTGGTGGCATCGGCGCGGCGCTCGCCGCGGCCCGTCGGATCCACCCCGAGCTCGTTGTCGAGATCGAAGTGGAATCGCTGCCGGAACTGCAGGAGGCGCTGGACGGCGGGGCCGACGTCGTGATGCTCGACAACTTCGCGCTGGACGGGTTGCGCGAGGCCGTGGCCATCCTGCGACGGCGGCCCGACTGTCGCACGCGCCTCGAAGCCTCGGGCAACGTGGAACTCGAGGGAATCCGGCAGATCGCCGCCACCGGGGTGGACTTCATATCCGTCGGCGCACTCACCAAGCACCTGCGCGCCATCGACCTGTCGATGCGATTTCAGCTCGATTTGCCGCTTCGCGACTGAAGCGGCGGCTGTTGCGGCGCACTAGGAAGAACGCCTCGATCAGGTGCGGCGTTCAGCACAATACTCGACTGAATACATGAGCTTGCCACGCCGGCGCAGCGCTTCATCGAGCGTATTTTGCGCTGCAAAAGCCTGAATCCCAACGATCGTTTGAAACGAATGCTCTATTTCCTTGCCGGACTGCGATTCCGTGGGTTATAAGCGGATGATGCATCGCGGCAGCCGTGTCGCACAGGTCCTTGCGGGCCGAGCCACCCAAGGCGGAGGAAATTATGTCTGGAATCATCTGGCTTCCGATCATCATCGTCGCATTCGGCGTCCTGGCCTACCGGCGCAGCCCCCTGGCGACCTGGACCGG
>CAYTXS010000168.1:0-5331 GCA_964441585.1 uncultured Thioalkalivibrio sp. | reverse complement strand
GACCGGCACTGCCGCTATTTCCTGCGGCTGCTGGCGCCCAATGCGCTGCTGTATACCGAGATGGTGACCGCGCAGGCGATCCGTCATGGCGATCGCGAGCGGCTGCTGGGCTTCGACGCGGCCGAGAGCCCCGTGGCCCTGCAGCTCGGCGGCTCGGAGCCGGCCCTGCTGGCCGAGGCCGCACACACCGGCATGCACTACGGCTACGACGAGATCAATCTGAACGTCGGCTGCCCGAGCGACCGCGTGCAGTCGGGGCGTTTCGGCGCCTGCCTGATGGGCGAACCGGCACTGGTGCGCGACTGCATCAGCGCCATGCGTGACGCGGTGGACATCCCGGTGACGGTGAAGAGCCGCATCGGCATCGATGAGCACGACGACTACGAATTCCTGCGCGACTTCATCGGCACGGTCGCACAGTCCGGCTGCGACACGTTCATCGTCCACGCGCGCAAGGCGATCCTCGCCGGGCTCTCGCCCAAGGAGAACCGCGAAATACCGCCCCTGCGTTACCCCTTCGTTTATCGGCTGAAACAGGAGTTCCCCGCGCTTCGCATCGTGCTCAACGGCGGAGTGCGCGATCTCGACGCGGCCCGCGGCCATCTTGAGCATGTGGACGGCGTCATGATCGGCCGCGAGGCGTATCACAACCCATATTTCCTCGCGGAGCTGGAGCACGCGTTGCATGGCACGCCGTTGCCCGCCCGGGAAACCGTGGTGGCGAAGTACGTCGACTACGTCGAGGCGCGCCTCGCGGAGGGTGTGCGACTCAATGCCATGACCCGTCATGTGCTCGGCCTGTACCTCGGCCGTCCGGGGGCGCGGCAGTGGCGGCGGCAACTGGCCGAAGGCGCATGCGCACGCGGTGCGGGTGCCGAGGTGATCCGAGAGGCGCTGCAGCGCGTCGCCTAGGTGCCCACAGTTCCCCGCTGCAGCAGGCCCGCGCCCCTCAGTTCCCCGAAGCGGCCGGATCCACCGGCGCCACCGGCACGGGATACTGGCCGAAGTCGCCTTCGACGTTCGCGGCGATCCAGGTCACCGCAGCATACGCGGCGACCGCCTGGCGCAGCATTTCGGGATCGATCTTGTCGAGCGTGTCGTTGATCGTATGGTGCACGTCGAAATATTCCGACATATCGTGCAGCAAACGCAGCAAAGGCATGCCGGCGTCGCGCAAGGTGGACAGGTCGGCGCCGCCGCGTGTGGCGTTGTCGCCCGCCGCGATACCGAGCGGCGCGAGCACTCCATGCATCGCCTCGATCGTCGGCAGCGCCGCTTCGCCCACGCCGCTGCTGAACTCGTAGACCCGTCCGGCCCCGGAATCGGCCTCGAGTCCGATCACGTGGCGCAGCCCCGTTTCCAGTGCCGCAGCGGTGTAGGCGCGGGAGCCGTCCAGACCCGCTTCCTCGTTGGCATACAGCACGACGCGCACGGTGCGCGCGGGGCCGCGCTCCCGGGCTGCGATGAGCCGCGCGACTTCCAGCACGATGGCGACGCCGCTGGCGTTGTCCTGCGCGCCGGTGGCCAGGTCCCATGAATCGAGGTGCGCGCCGAGGATGACGATTTCTTCCGGGCGGGTCGTGCCCTGGATGTCCGCAATGACGTTCGCGGAGCGCGCCGGCGGCAGCTGGCGGGCCGTCGAATGCAGGTGCAGCAGCACGTCGCGGCCGGTGGCGACCTGGCGCGCCAGCATGTCGGCGTCCGGCGCCGCAAGGGCGAAGGCCGGGATCGGGCGCACACCCTCGGCAAAACGCGTGGTGCCGGTGTGCGCGAACCTTTCGCTCGACGTGCCCACGGAGCGGATCACGGTGGCGACCGCGCCGCGCTCCGAGGCCACGGAAGGTCCGCGGCTGCGCTTGGCCACCGCTGCGCTGTAGCCGCTGCCGTCCAGCGTGCGCTCCATTTTTTCGTCGATGAACACGATATGCCCGCGGACCGTCGCGGACGTCGCCGCCTCGAGGGCCGCGACGCTCTCGAAGCGCACCACCGGGGCTTCGATGCCGTCGGCGGGCGTGCCGATGGAAAGGCCCAGCGACACGCCGACGAGCGGCTGGGGCCATGGCGCGGTGATGCGCAATTCAGCCTCGCCACGTTCCCAGGCCGGCACCGTCACCGTCTGGGGGATGACCGTATCGAAGCCGAGCCCGTCCAGGTAGGCCAGCGCCCAGGCGACGGCGGCGCGATCGCCGCTTGAGCCGGCGAAACGGGGACCCACTTCGGTGGTCAGGGACGCTGCATGCCGCCAGGCGTCGCTTTCGGCGAGGGCGAGGTCCCGCAGTTCCGCGGCCTCGCGGAGCAGGGCCTCGGACGGTTCGACGGCAACGGCGGCAACGGCGGCAGCGGCGGGAGCGACACTCAGCGATAAAAGGGTGAGCGCCGCGATCAGGCAGCGGGACATGGGTCGAACTCCGGGCTTCGATGGGCGGGGAACATCTAATGTACACCAGGCCATGCGCAGAAAAGCGCCAAGGTGGGCGCGCAATCCGCTAGAATGCGCGCCTTCCAGGGAGCGGGGACGGGTCATGGCGGCGAAAAGCGACAGCAAGAAGAAAAAGAACAAGCGCAAGCAGCGGGGCAAGACCGCCCCCGCGCCGGCGCGGGTGCAGATGGCGGATCTCGCCGACCGGCACGAGCTCTACGAGGCCTCGGTGCAGAGCGTGCGCCACGAGGTCGAGTTTCTAGCGACCGCGTTCAAGGAACTGGTGGGGCGCAAGCCCGTGACCCTGCGCGAGGACTTTTGCGGCACGGCCGCGGCCGCCTGCGAGTGGGTCCGCAGCCACAAGCAGCGCGAGGCCGTCGCGGTGGACATCGACCCGGATGTGCTCGAGTGGGGTCGCACGCACCATGTCACCCCGCTCAAGGCCGGGCAACGGGCCCGCGTTCGTCTCATCGAGGGCGACGTGCGCGAGACCAGCACGGAGCCCGTCGACATCGTGGTCGCCTTCAACTTCAGCTGGTGGACGTTCAAAACCCGCGAAGAGCTGCTGGTCTACTTCCGTAGCGCCTACGATTCGCTGGCGGATGACGGGCTGTTCGTGCTCGACATCTACGGCGGCTCGGATGCGTACGCCGAACAGGAGGAAGAGACCGACTACGGCTTGTTCACCTATGTCTGGGACCAGCATGCCTTCGATCCGGTGTCGGCCCGCTACATCTGCCACATCCATTTTCGCTTTCCGGACGGCTCGGAACTGCCCCGCGCATACAGCTACGACTGGCGGCTCTGGACCTTGCCGGAGGTCCGCGAGCTGCTGGCCGAGGCCGGGTTTTCGAGCTCCGTCGTGTACTGGCAGGGAGAGGACGAGGACGGCGAGCCGAGCGGCGAGTTTTCCATCGTCGAGCGGGGCGATGCGGACCCCGCCTGGATCGCCTATGTCGCGGCCTGCAAGGGTCCGGCAAAGGCCTGAGTGCGCTTTCCTGTACCGCACGTAAAGAGTTGATACATAATCTGTCCAGCGAGTATGCTCAACATCATTTGCCCATAGTTGGGCACGCCCTCCCAATAAGGTCGCGGAGTCATGTCTAGCGAATTTTCAGTTGCCGTCCTGTTCGCCGACGTCGTCGGCAGCACGGAACTCTACGAGGTCCTCGGCGACCTCAAGGCGCGCGAGACCGTGGGCCAGTGCATCGACGTAATGCGCCGGGCCACCGAGACCTACAACGGCCGGGTGGTGAAGACCATCGGCGACGAGGTCATGGCGACGTTTCCGACGGCGGACGGGGCGATGAACGCGGCGCGCGACATGCAGGTCGCGATCAGCAAGGGCGAGGTCGTCTCCGGCGGCGGCGCCCCGTTGGCGATCCGCGTCGGCTGCGACTTCGGCCCGGTGATTCCCGAGCAGCGCGACGTGTTTGGCTCGACCGTCAACACGGCCAACCGCGTCACCAGCCAGGCCAAGGCGGCGCAGGTGCTGATCACCGACAACATGGTCGCTAACCTCGGCGCCGAGTGGCGCGTGGCCGTGCGCCAGATCGACCTCGCTCCGCTGAAGGGCAAGAGCGGCGAGGTGGCGATGTACGAGGCGCTGTGGCAGTCCGAAGACATCACCAGCATGCTGCCGACGATCACCTGGGGCGACCAGAAGAAGAAGACCCGCGGGCGCATGCGGATCCGCTATCTGGGCAAGGAAGTGACGGTCGATTCGGTGCGGCCCCATGCCACGCTGGGACGCAGCGAGGACAACGATCTCGTGGTGAAGGGCAACCTGATTTCCCGCCTGCATGCGCGCGTCGAGATGAGCCGTGACCGATTCCTGCTGATCGACCAGTCCACGAACGGTTCTTTCGTCGTTACGCGACAGGGCGAGGAACTCTTCGTGCGGCGGGACAGCGTGCCCATATCCGGCGAGGGTGTCATCGGGCTCGGACGCGTGGTCCAGCCGGGGTCCGCACAGGCGATCACCTTCATCCAGGAAGACTAGGGCGCCGCCCGGGAAGTCCCGCATCGACGCCTCGGTCCGTCCGACAGCGCAGCGCCCTGAATCGCATCGCGTGTTGCCAACCCACAAAAAAACGAGGCCCTCCGGAGAGGGCCTCGTCGGTATCGACCATGGCGCCTGCCAGCGTCGATTCCCTTCAGAACAGCGTCCCCTGTCGGGGAGTTGCCTGGCCGGAATCCGCCGCAGCGCGCGCCCGGACAGGCTTTCAGGCCGCCTGCGCGCTCGAGCCGGTCTGCGAGCCGCTAGTCGCGGACTTTGTGGCGCGCTTCTTGGCGGTCGTCTTGCGTGCAGTGGTCTTCTTCTTCGCGCTCGCCTTCTTGGCGGCCGGCTTGCGGGTGGCGGCCTTCTTCTTGGCGGGACGTCCGCTGGCCTTCTTGGCGGCCGGCTTGCGACCCTTGTTCGCACTGGAGATGTCGACCACGACGTCCTTCACCAGGTCGCCGAAAGCTTCGCCGGTGTCGCGCACGATCGCCACAGTCTTGCGGGCGTTGGTCACGGCCTTGTCACGGCTCTTGGGCAGCGTGGAGATCTGGAAATCGACCATCGTGCGCACGGTCTGGGCGCGCGAGGCCTTCTCGATCCGATGGGTGCTGCCGTCGATCAGGTCGTCGAGCACCGCAACCTGCTGCTTGAGCAGGCGTTCGATGCTCTTGTGCGACAGGTTGTTCAACTTCAGGCCGGTGTCCGCGATGCTGTGGACGGGACCCTTCGCCGCAGCGAGGAAATTGGCCGTTTCCAGGCCGGCGCTGCGCATGCTGGAAATCGCCCGGTCCGCCAGCTGGCGGGTCTCGGTCTTCAGGGTGTCGGCAAGTTGTTCAATCTTGTTCATCATGTCCATAACCTCGGTAATTGATGCAATGCAGCATTGATGCAATGCACAATATAGCTGAAT
>CAYTXS010000167.1:0-5443 GCA_964441585.1 uncultured Thioalkalivibrio sp. | reverse complement strand
GCTTGCCGCGCAAATCCGGCAGCTGGGTCACTTGCCAGTCCGAGAAACCGCTGTCGACGATTCTCGTCGGCTTCCTGCCCGGGTTCATCGTTTCAGATTCTCCTGAAGAGGCCCGCGGCAGCGAGCGCTTTTTCGATAAAGCAGCTTAATAGAGAATTCCTAAACATCAAATGGCGCTCTTAGCTCCAATAAGCCTCCCTGCGCCACAGAGACGCGGTTGCGAATCATTCGCGTTTGTATTACTGTGTATTCCGACGCGTTGTGAAAAACAGCGTGATTCAGGCCCAGCCCGCAATGTCGAATCGCCAGCCAGGTCCTCGCACTTGAAGAAAGTCTTCAGGACCCGGAGCTGCCGTGAGCCATCAACCTGTTTCACCGTCCCCCGCCCTCGAAACGCAGCGCCGATCCGGCGCGCGCGACTCCATCGCCCCAGAAGAGATCGACAGCCAACTGCTGCTCGGCTCCGGCAAACGCATCCTGATCCGGCACCGCGGCCAGACCTACCAGCTGCGTGAAACCCGTCAGGGAAAACTGATCCTGACCAAGTGACCACGAGTTTGAGTTCGCCGCTCGGCGGGCTCGAAACGAACCCGCTCGCGCCTGGATGGCGGGGGCATTGCGCAATGAACAAAGAGGTAGATCCAATGCAAGCCAAGCTCCGCCGGCCGCTCTGTGCCGCCCCCCTGCTCGCCTCGCTTTCGCTGTTCGCCACCGGGTGTGCCACCCCTGCCGCTCCGCTCACCGAAGGCGACCTGACTGCGGCCGACATTGAATCGACCCGGAGTCTCCACCACGGCGCGCCGCCGACCGCCGACCGGCAGGCGATTCTGTCCATGGTCGGCGAGTTCGGTGTGACCTTTGCCTTCGACGAGACCGTGCCGCTGACCGAAGGCTACGAGACTCGCGACCCGAAACGGTCCGGCGCGGCCGAAGTCGTGATCCTGGTCGAGGATTCCGGCGATCGCATCGTGCTGCAGCACCTGCTGCTGATGGGAACCAGTGGCGTAATCAAGCACTGGCGCCAGGACTGGGTCTGGCAGGCCGACTCGCGCTTCGAGTTTTCCGACGACCAGACCTGGACCGTGGTGTCACTGACCGAGGACCAGGTCCGTGGCCAGTGGACCCAGTGCGTCTACGAAGTGTCGGACGCGCCCCGCTACTGCGGGACCGGTGACTGGAATCACCGTTATGGAAATGCAACCTGGACTTCCGACCGGACCTGGCGCCCGCTGCCGCGACGTGAGTACACGACGCGTGAGGACTACACCGCGTTGAACGCCGAGAACCGCCACACGATCACGCCGACCGGCTGGACGCATGAACAGGACAACAGCAAGGTCGTGCGCATCGACGGCGAAACCCGGGAGGTGCTTGTGCGCGAGTTCGGGTTCAACCACTACGTCCGGACCGACCGCAGCGACTTCTCGCCAGTCTACGACTACTGGGACGACACCGCTGCATTTTGGCAACAGGTCCGCCAGGACTGGTCCGAACGCCTGCGCTCCGGTGCCATCGTGCTTGATACCGACGTCGATGGAATGCCGATCATCGATGGCCTGTTCGATCTGGCCGACGCCGTCCGTGATGGTGAAACGATCACCCCAGAACACATCGACGGCGTATTCGATCAATACGTCATACGGCAGGGCACGCGCGTTGCAGGCCAATGACGATGACGAAACCGCAGACCCGATCGGTCCCGCTCCCGATACAGCGATATGCATTCACTCGGCTCCGTAACGGAGTTAACAACATCGGGGGAATCAGCCCATGATCATCAAACAGGAACGAACTCCTCTCTTGCAGGGACTGGCCGTTTCGCTAGCACTACCGGTCAGTTTCGCAGCGGTTGCCGACACCGATCAATCCGTGCTCGAACTGGATCGCATCTCCATTTCGGCATCGAAGACCGAACGCCCGGCCGCGGAGATCGCAGCACCCGTGACGATCATCGATGACGAGGAAATCGAGCGGACTCTCGCAGAAAGCATCAGCGACATGGTCCGATACATACCCGGTGTGACCGTCCCGTTCCAAGGACAACGCTTTGGCCTGGCCGGATTCAATATCCGCGGACTGGGCGGCAACCGGGTCCAGGTCGCCGTCGATGGCGTGCAGATCCCCGACGGCTTTGCCATCGGCGATTTCACTAACGCATCGCGGAATTTCATCGATACCGATTCGCTGAAGCAGGTCGAGATCGTTCGCGGGCCGGCGTCCAGCCTCTTCGGCTCCGATGCTCTGGCCGGAGTGGTCGCACTGACGACCAAGGACCCGGGCGACTGGCTGGCCGATTCGGCAGGCAATTCCACGATTCGCACCCGGACCGGCTACTACTCCGTCGATGAGGGCTGGGTGGCCTCCGGGACGCTGGCCGGCCGAGGCGAGCTGCTTTCCGGATCGCTTCAGTGGGTCGAGCGCGGCGGCCATGAATTCGACAACCAAGGCACGGTCGGCAGCACCGGGTCTACACGGACCGAACCCAATCCACACGAGTTCAGCGGCCGTAACGTCCTGGCCAAGATGCTGCTCGACGAGGGCGGCGACAACCAGTGGCGGCTGACGCTCGAGCGCAACGAGAGCGAAAGCGAGACCGACGTACTGTCACTTGTGCGCACCCAGGATTTTTCCGCCGCCTTCGGCTTCCCGTTCGTGATCGTGACCGATGCCGTTCGCGGCGACGACGAGACCCGCAGGCAGCGAATCAGCATCGACTATGAAACCCGGCACCCGGGCTGGGCCGACTTCTTCTCCTGGAAGGTCTATCACCAGGACGCATTGACCCGTCAGGACACCTTCGAGACCCGCAGCACGATCGTCTTCGGAGAACCCGATCCGGTCGATCGATTCCGGCGTGCCGAGTTCGAGCAGGAAGCTCTAGGGACCGAGGTGATTGCCAACTGGACCTTCGAGACCCGCAATATCGGCCACGACCTGGTCG
This sequence comes from uncultured Thioalkalivibrio sp., assembly GCA_964441585.1. GTDB lineage: Bacteria > Pseudomonadota > Gammaproteobacteria > Steroidobacterales > XN24 > XN24. The sequence goes on along the minus strand of CAYTXS010000167.1, from coordinate 2,502 downwards.
CAGGATTCGAGATCTTCGAAACGGAAACCACCCAGATCCGAACCGGTTTCCAGCGCAGCTTGATCGACGGCAGTGTGTCGAGCGCGGTTGGCCCGGATGATTTTCCGGTCCGGGACTTTCCCAACAGCACAACCCTGGAAGCCGGTCTGTATCTCGAAGACCGTATCGCGTTAGGTGAGCGGTTCAAGCTCATCCCCGGCGTTCGGATCGACTATTACGACCTCGAACCGCGCCTCGATGAGATTTTCCTCGAAGACAACCCCGGCATCGAGCCGGTCGATCTCAACGAGACCAGCGTGACACCGCGCCTGGGGGCCATCTACGAACTGACCGACACGCTCGATGTCTTTGCGCAATACGCACAGGGCTTTCGCGCGCCGCCCTACAACGACGTCAACGTCGGTTTCACGAACTTCCAGTTCGGCTACACCGCGATCCCGAACCCGGATCTGACGCCCGAGGAGTCCGAGGGCTGGGAGCTAGGTCTCCGGGGCGGCGGAGACTGGGGGTTTTTTAACGTGACCGCATATCGAAATGACTACGACGACTTCATCGAAAGCTTCGTCAGCCTGGGCGTGAATCCCGACACCGGCCTGCTGGTGTTCCAGTCGCAGAACCTCACCGACGTTCGGATCGAAGGGATCGAAGCCGCTGCAACGATGAACCTCGGGATGCTCTCCGAGCACCTCGCCGCTTTCCAACTGCGGGCATCGGCCGCCTGGGCCGATGGCGAGAACCGATCCACCGATGTTCCACTCACGAGCATCGAGCCGCTGAGCGGCGTCGTCGGCTTGCGCTGGACGCCCGTCAGCCTGCCTGTAGACATGGAACTGGTCGCCACCGCGGCGGCACGAAAGGACGATGTCGCCAGTCCGGACGACTTCGAGGCACCGGGTTATGTAACGCTGGATCTTCTCGCCGGATGGCAGATCAATGATTCGGCCCGTCTTCGTGTCGGCCTGTTCAACTTGACCGACAGAACGTACTGGGCCTGGTCTACGGTTCGAGGTCGTTCGGCCGACGATCCCGGGCTGAATCGCTTCACCCAGCCCGGCTTCAATGCTGGGGTGAGTCTGACCTGGCAGCTTTGATCCGTTTTTTGCACGCGCCCTCGACACCTCCGCCCACCGGACTCTCCGGATTGGTCGCGGGCGCGTTTTTTTTGCTACCGTCTTCTGCGGCGCGGACATCGAGTCACCCTTCAAGCAACTGTTTCTGTGAGTAACCGCCCATGAACAAGCGAATCATCCAATTGGCCCTGCTGCTCCTGTTGATCGGCCAGACGACGCTGTCTTTCTCGTACGAGAGTTCCGATGACGAGGCCATCGACTACCTGTTCGCCTGGCCGTTCGTCGACACCAGCGACATGGCGCCCCGCGGCGGTACGACAACCGGGCCGATGCCGGAGGTGGTGACCGAACCCACCGAGGTCTGGCAAAACCTCCAGGCCAAAAATCTCACGAAGCTCGAGCGCGACCGGCGAGCCATCCTCGCGATGGCCGGCCCCTACCGCACCAGCTTCGATTTTCTCGAGACGGTCGGGTTCGCACCCGACTTCACGCCTGCCAAGCCATATCGATCATGGACCACTGAATATGTGTACGTCGTGACCGACGAACCCGAGTTCATCAGCCTCCAACACATCCTTGTCATGGTGATCGAACAGAAAGACGGCACGCTTAGCGACCCGATGGTGACCAAGCACTGGCGACAGGACTGGCGCTACCAGGACACCGACCTGCACGAGCACGTCAGCAACGGCACCTGGGAACGCACCACGAATTCGACCGCCGAAGTCGCCGGCACCTGGAGCCAGGCTGTGTTCCAGGTGGATGATTCACCACGCTACGAATCGGTCGGCGAGTGGCGGCACTTCCCGACTCACTCGATCTGGGAAGGCCACCAGACACGCCGGCCACTACCGCGCCGCGAGTTCAGCGTCCGCGACGACTACGACGTGCTACTGGGCACGAACCGGCACACCATCCTGCCCACAGGCTGGACTCATGAACAGGACAACCTGAAGATGGTCACCGACGAACATGGCAAGCCCGATCCGGTCAAGCCGTTCCTCGCACGAGAGACCGGGGTTAACCGCTACGACCGGATCACCGGCTTCGACTTCAGTGCCGGAGACGACTACTGGGAGGCGACCGGCGCGTTCTGGGGTATGGTCCGCGACACATGGACCGAACAGTTCCAAACCTGGGACCGGGTGCAGGTCGAACCGACGATCGATGGAGATTCGATGATGATGACGGTATTCGGCAAAGCGATGCAGATCGCGGCCAGCGGCGGTTATGACGCCGACGCAGCCCGTGCCGAGCTCGATGCCCTGTTCGAGCGCCACGTCACGGGCTCGAACCCCGAGGAATGAACCCTGCGCTATCAAGGTCTAGCCGAAACTCATCCGACCTCAGTCTTAGCACGGGAAAGCGTTGCGGGGGCGCGACTCGGCCGAGTCGCTGGAGTTTCAGGTGGACCCTAACTGCCGAAGGTTGC
>CAYTXS010000166.1:0-5461 GCA_964441585.1 uncultured Thioalkalivibrio sp. | reverse complement strand
GCTGACGGTCCATGACAGGCCGAGCACGACGAGGCCCCAGCCCAGACTCTGTCCGGGTGCCGCTCTCAGGTCGCGCCAGCCGGCCGCCAGCCAGCGGAACGGCGCACGGATCGAGACCTGGCGGCACGGCGCGACGAACGGCAGTGCATCGTCGTCGTCGTCGGAGGGTTGCTCGGGCTGGTCGCTCACGTGGTGACCCTGGTCGCTGCGGTCACCGATCTATACCACAGGCCGGCCGGAAACTCAGGCGGCGGTGGCGTCGATGCGGATCGTGTTGCGGCCGTTACGCTTCGCGTCGTAGAGCGCCCGGTCCGCGCCGCGCACCAGGTCCACGGCGCTGGCGGCGCGGCGCGTGCCGTCCATGTGCGTGGCGAGACCGATCGAGACCGTGGCCCGGAAGCGCACCCCGGCCGGACCTTCGTGGACTTCCTGCGCCACGGCGGCGCGCAGCCGTTCGAAGACCTGCTCGGCCTGCTTGAGACCCGTGCCGGGCAAGAGGGCGACGAACTCCTCGCCGCCGTAGCGCATGATGAAGTCGCGTTCGCGCAGGTGCTGCGAGAGTATGCTGGCGACTCGCGACAGCACCGCGTCGCCGACCTGGTGGCCGTAGGTGTCGTTGACGGCCTTGAAGTGGTCCAGGTCGATGAAGCCGATGGTCAGCGGCCAGCCGCTCTCCGTCGCCATCACGAACTCGGTTTCGAGGAGCTCGTCGAAACGACGACGGTTCAGCAGCCCGGTGAGGGCGTCGCGGCTGGCGCTCTCGCGCAGCTGCTTGGTGGTGCGTTCCATTTCCTGCACCTTGCGCTGCTGCTCCGAGACTTCCTGGATGAGGTGCAGGTTGCGGGCGGCGAGAATCTCACGCGCCTGGTCGATGACCCCGGCCGCCTTGCGGGCCGAGATGATCTCCGTGTCGTACAGCGAGGCCACTTCGGGAAGCACCTCGGCCACCTCGTTGAGCAGCGGTTCGATGGCGCTGTGCGGGATGCCGAGCAGGCGCGCCGCGCCGTCCGCCACGCGGTCCGTGCCGGCCTGCCGGTCTTCGCCGAGGAAAAGGTCTGCGACCTGGCCCGCCACGACGACACATTTGAGGAACAGCGCTTCCTCGCCGCTGAGATTGACGCTCTGCGGGTCGTGCACGCCGGATGCCACCGTGGCCATCCGCTTGGGCAATCCCCAGTTGGTCATCAGCCACTCGCCGGCTTCGCCGTGGTCTGAGCCCAGCGAGGCGCGCTCCTTCTCCAGCAGGTCGTCGTGGTCGTGGGCCTCCATCACCAGCGGCCGGTAGACTTCCGGCATGGCCGCATCCAGCGCCAGGATGCCGAGGTCCTGGAGCAGCCCCGCCAGAAACAGTTCCTCGAGATCGCGCATGTTCAGGTGCGCCCCGAGCAGTCGCGCGGCGGACGCCGAGATCAGCGCGCGACGCCAGACCATCTGGGTCACATGGGCGCCGTTCGGGCCGTCGGTCAGGGCCTCGGCGAGCGAGAAGCTCAGCGCCACGGTCATGGTGGCGTTCAGCCCGATGACCACGAGAGCCTGGCGCAGGTTGTCGCTGCGCCGCCGCTGCGCGTACAGGGCGGAGTTGCTGGCGCGCAGCACGCGACTGGCCAGCGCGGGATCCCGGGCGAGCAACCGCGAAAGGGCGGTGAGATCGACATTGGGGTCACGACCGAGTTCGACGATCCGGATGGCGATTCCCGGCGGGCTCGGTAGGTTCGGGCAATACTGTAGTGCTTCGCGGATTTCTGGGGTCATGACAGCCTGTGCGGGGGAATGCGCCGTCGCGCCATTGTCTTGATCTTTTCGGCCGCCAGACCGAAGTCTTTACGGCGAGATGCTAATTTAACTCAGTCTTAATCCCGGAAAAGTAACCGCCCCCCCGAGCCCGGTCAAGCCAATATCGAACCCTCGCAATGGCGGCGACGGGTCTCGATCGTTCAGCTTCGGTTCAGCGATATCCGCCTAGGCTGTAGTTGAGCCTGCCGGACCATAAGTGGCGCCGGCAGCCCTGAGCAACATGGAGAAGCGCGATGAACAAGAACCTGAAGCTGAAGTCCACAGTCGGCGCACTGCTGGTCTGCCTGGCGGGGAGCGCGAGCGCGGCGGGCCCTCGGGGCACCGATGTCGATTACGCGCGCGTCGTGGATGTCGTGCCTATCGTGCAACGCGTCCGGATCGAGACCCCCGCTCGCGAGTGCTGGCAGGAAACGGAGTACCAGACGGTACGCCATGAGACGCGCCGCCATACACCGGGCGACGGACGGGTGCAGTCTGCGGCACCGACGATCGCGGGCGGAATTCTCGGCGGCGTCATCGGGCGGCAGTTCGGCAGCGGCAGCGGACGCGACGCCATGACCGCCGTGGGCGCGCTGGTCGGCGCCTCGATGGCTTCGCAGGCGGCGCACAACGAAGCTCACGGCCGCAGCAGTCGCCACGTGGCCTACGAGGAACGGCCAGTCACAGTGGAGCGCTGCCGCACGACCGTGAGCCACCATGAAGAGGAGCGGGTCGAGGGCTACCGCGTGACCTATGTCTACGCGGGGCGCCAGTACCAGACAACGATGGCCTCGGATCCCGGCAGCCGGATTCCGGTGCGCGTCACAGTGGTGCCGTCGCGGGGTCGGTTCTAGGACGCTTGCATTCGGGTCATGGGGATTCCACCCTTGTGGCTGTCGAGGCGAGCGAACAGACCCCCTGATGCAGAAAGACTCCAACCCGGGCCGCCACCGATCCCGCCGATTCCAGGCGGCGGTGGCGGCATTTTTTCTTGCCACTTCGTTGACCGTGGCGGCGGGCGCACCAGCGGTGGCCGGGGCCGCCGAGAGCGGTTCCCGGCTCGTCCAGGGCCAGGAACGCCTTGCCCCGGGCCGGGAACGTACTGCCCAGGGCCGGGAACGTATCAGCCTCTCCGAGGCGATCCGGCTCGTCGAGCAACGCAGCGGTGGCCAGGTGTTGCGCGCGGAGACGCGCCGGGAGAAAGACCGCACCGTGCACCGCATTCGCGTCATCACCGAGGATGGCCGGGTGCGCACCTGGGAAGTGGACGCGGAGAGCGGGCGGATCCGATGACTCAGCGGTCGGCACGCAGCGCGGGCCGCGGGACTACGAGAGGGTAGCCGGGATGCGCGCATTGCTGGTCGAGGATGACGAAACCCTGCGCCACGGGCTTGCCGCCGCGATGCGCGCGGCGGGCTGGCAGGTCGATGAGGCCGCGGACGGTCGGGAAGGACTCTACCTCGCCGAAGAGATCGCGCCGGACGTGGCGGTGGTGGATCTGGGCCTGCCGCAGATGTCCGGCATGGAGCTGATCGCGGCGCTGCGCGGCGACCGGCGGGACCTGCCGGTTTTGATACTGACGGCGCGTGACCGGTGGCAGGACAAGGTCGCCGGCCTCAAGGCCGGTGCCGACGACTACATGGTCAAGCCATTTCATACCGAGGAATTGCTTGCCCGGCTGGAGGCGTTGGTGCGCCGTGCCGCAGGCTGGGCGCAGCCGGTGCTGGATTTCGGCGCGCTGCGCTTTGAGCCTGCGGCCCAGCGGGTCGAACTGCACGGCGCGCCGGTCGAACTCACGAGTTTCGAGTATCGCCTGCTCGAGTATCTCGTGCTGCGAGCGGGCCAGGTCGTCTCACGCGCCGAGTTGATCGATCGCCTGTACGACCAGGACTTCGACCGCGACAGCAATACCGTGGAAGTCTTCGTCGGTCGGCTACGGCGCAAGCTCGATCCCGACGGGACGCTCAAGCCCATCGAGACCCTGCGCGGGCGGGGTTACCGTTTCGCGCTGACGCCAGCGGGCGAGGGTTGATCGCGGCGTGGCGAGGGGGTCGCTGCGCCGTCGTGTCCTGCTCAGCCTGGGGATCGCGCTCGCGGTGTTCTTCGGCGCCACGGTGATCGCGCTCGAATGGAGCCTCGCCCAGAGTCTCGGCCGCGCTCGCGACGAGGTGCTGGACACGCAGCTGATGGCGCTGATCGCGGTGGCCGAGCCCGTGGAAGGTGCGCACACCCTCGACGTGCCGGAGCCGCCCGACGGCCGCATGCGAACCCCTGCCTCCGGGCTCTACGCTGAAATCCGCGATGCACGGGGTGCGGCTGTCTGGCGCTCGCCCTCCGCGCTCGGAATCAGCTTCGATGCCCCGCCTGGCGGCACGCCGGGTGCCAGGCAGCGCTGGATCGATGACGACCGCGAAGGCCCGGGCCTGGCCGCCGGCAGCATGACCGTGGAGTGGGAATTCGACGACGGGGCCACGGCGGCGTTCCGTTTCGTGGTGGCGCAAAGCCTGGCGCCGTGGCGCGACCAGCAACGCGCATTCCGGCTCGGGCTGGTGGGCTGGTTCGCCGTCCTCGCGATCGCCACCCTTGCCGTGCTGGCCGTCGTGTTGCGCCGGGTGATGCGGCCGCTCGGCCGGATCGAGCGCGAGATCAACGACATGGAAAATGCGCGCCGCGAACGGCTCTCGACCGACTGGCCTGAGGAGTTGCGTGGCGTCGCCACGAACCTCAATGCGCTGCTCGGGCGTGAGAGGGAACGGCAGCGCCGCTACCAGGAAAGCCTGGCCAACCTCGCCCACAGTCTGAAAACTCCTCTCGCGGCAATCCGCACGCTGCTGCCGGAGACCGACGAACGCCCGCCGGAACGTGTCGATGCCATTCGCGCAGCACTCGCGCGCATGGACGAGATCATCGGGTGGCAGCTGCGCCGCGCGGGCGCGATGGGTGCCGCGGACGCCGTGGGGATCGCGCCGGTGGCCGTGGCACCGGTGGCCGTGGATCTCGCCGCCACGCTCGACAAGGTGTACGCATCCCGCGAGCTTAAGTGCGAGCTCGACATTCCGCCGACACTGCATTTTCGCGGCGACCAGGGCGACCTGCAGGAGATGCTTGGCAACCTGCTGGACAACGCCTGGAAATACGGCCGCCGCCAGGTGCGCTGCGCGGCCTGGCCGTCTGCCGAGGGCTGGCTGGAAGTGCGCGTGGAGGATGACGGTCCCGGACTCGATCCGGAGCGCGCCTCGGAGGCGCTGGCACGCGGCGCCCGCCTCGACGAGAGTCGTCCCGGCCAGGGCATCGGGCTCGCGGTGGTCAACGAGCTGGTGCGCGCCTACGGCGGAGAGGTGGCCGTCGAGCAGTCGCCACTCGGGGGCGCTGCGGTGCGCCTCACGCTGCCCGCGGCCTGACGCCGCTCAGCGCTTGCGCGAGGTTGGCTTGGCCGCGGCGGTGGATTTGGTGGCGGCTGGCTTGGCGGTCCGAGCTTTTGCGCCGGCGGCCTTCACGCCCGCGGGCTTGGCCGCGGCAGGCTTCGCGGCAACCTTCTTGGTTGTGCGCTTTCTCGTCGGTTGCTCTTCGATCATCTCGATGAGCTGGCGCCACGAATAGCGCCGCGAGGGCGCCTTGGCGTTCTTGCGGAAATAGTAGAGGCTGCCTGCGGAGATCAGGAACCGGCCTCGCAGGTTGTCGTCGTTGT
>CAYTXS010000165.1:0-5505 GCA_964441585.1 uncultured Thioalkalivibrio sp. | reverse complement strand
AACTCGTGGACAGCTGGCACACCAACGTCGCGCAGGCGATCGTGGAATCCTGGGGCCTTCCTGCGGAGGCTGCGGAAGCGGTTGCGCACCAGACCGAGGACGAAGGGCAGCCCTGCGGTGTCATGACCTACGTGTTGCGTGCAGCGCTCGCCATCCACGGGCTGGACGCCGAGCCCGACGCCGCCACGCTCGAGGAACTGGCCCATCGCAGGACTTTCCGCGCCGTGGGTCTCGGCCCGGCCGAGATCGCGGCGGTCTGGTCCGGCCGGGAAGCCACCCGGCTAAGTCTCGGCCTCACGGACTGAAGCCGCGCGGGACCGAAGCCTGTACGGGGCTGAGAACTGGGCGGAGTTGAGAATCAGGACCGGCAATTAATTGACGCTGTAGCCACCTGCGTTGCCCCCTGAACGTTTCCCGGGGGGGCGATTTCTGGCGGATGGCATCCAGGCGGCTCAGTAATAACCATATTACTTACATTGACTTATGATCGCCTGGCCCCGCTTGGCATGATATTCGCATCCTGTTCTGCATAGTTCACTCGCAGGATGCCCGCGCCATGAATGCCAGCAACTCCACACCGCTCCCGATACCGCCCAGGAAGGCGCGCGATCGCGGCACCGCCCGGACCACCGCAACTGCCAGCGCACGGCCCAGGCCACTCGAGTTGCTCCGCGAACTGCAGCGCTCGCTGGAGCCCGAGGTAGTCGTAGATACCTTCGCCAGCCGCCTGCATGAACATTTCGCCGTCGAGGGCCTGACATTCGAGCACCCGGAACATCGGCTCCACTGGGGTACCGAAGGCGAGCCGGCTTTCGCCGCCAGCCTGGACCTGGAAGGCGACGCGCTCGGTCGGCTGGCCTTCTACCGGCAACGCGCCTTCGGGCAGCGGGAACGTGACGAACTCACCCGGCTGTCAGACCTGTTGCTGCAACCGCTGCGCAATGCGCTGGCGCACGCCTCCCTGCAGAAACAGGCGTTCGAGGATGCGCTGACGGGGCTACTGAACCGCAAGGCACTCGACCGGATGTTGCCGCGGGAACTGGCCACGGCCGAGCGCAACGGCCAGCCGGTGGCCCTGGTCATGATCGACCTCGACTGCCTCAAACAGATCAACGACACAGGGGGACATGCCGCGGGCGACGAGGCCTTGCGCCGGGTGGCGCAGGCCATTTCCCGCTCCCTGCGCCAGTCGGACCTGGCGTTCCGCGTCGGCGGCGACGAGTACATGCTGCTGTTGCCGGCCACCGGCATCGACGGCGCAATGAGGGTCGTGGAGCGGATCCAGGGCCTTCTGCGGGACGGCGAATCCCTGCACGGGCAGACGCTCACCTTCAGCGCCGGGATCGCCCGGAGCGCCGCAGGAATCGCACCGGATTACCTCGTCGAGCAGGCTGACCAGGCCATGTACCTGGCGAAACGCGCCGGCAAGGACCGGGCGTTGTCGAGCACGACGACGCTCCGTCCGGGGCGTCCGGACTTCTCAGCCGACCGCATTGCGGCGAGAATGGCGCGCACCTGAACCGACGGAGCACGCGCCTTGAAACCTCCCAGCGAACAGCCGGCCATCCGCATGATGATGATGCCGAAGGACACCAATGCTGTCGGCTCGATTTTCGGCGGGGTGATCATGTCGCTGATCGACCAGGCCGCCTTCGTCGAGGCCAGCCGGCAGGCGCCACGCAAGTTCGTTACCATCGCGATGGACAAGGTGGAATTCCACAAGCCGGTGCACAACGGCGACATCGTCAGCCTGTGGGCCGAGACCATTCACATCGGCCGCAGTTCGATCCGCCTCCGTGTCGACGTGCAGGCGCGCTCGCGCAACCGGGACGTGGACGTGCGCGTGACCAGCGCCGAAGTCACCATGGTGTCGATCGATGAAACGGGGCGTCCCGCGCCGATCTTCCCGGAGAACGCGGACGCCTGACGCTTAGTCCTCGTCCGCCAGGCAGGCAGTCGCCTGGCGGGCGATCTCGAGTTCCTCGTCGGTGCCGATCACGAGCGCCGCGACACGACTCTCCGCTGCATGCACCGCGGCCGGCAGCGGTCCCGGCCCGGCGTTCTTCGCGGCATCCAGCACCAGGCCGAACACCTCCAGCCCCCTGCATATGCGCGCCCGCATGCCGGCCTGGTGCTCGCCGATCCCGCCGGTGAACACGAGCGCATCGCAACGCCCCAGTGTGGCTGCCAGGGCGCCGACATGGCGCCTGGCCCGGTGCGCGAACACCTCCAGGGCGAGTTCCGCCCGGCCATCGCCCTCGCCGGCCCGCTGCTCGATCTCGCGCATATCGCTCGCCCCGCACAGCGCCAGCAAACCGCTCTCCTCGTGCAGCAGGCGATCGATCTCTGTGCCATCCAGTCCGGATTGCGCAGCGACATAACCCGGCACGGCGGGGTCGAGATCGCCGCAACGCGTGCCCATCACCAGTCCTTCCAGCGTGGACAGGCCCATCGAGGTATCCACGCTGCGCCCGTCCTGCACCGCCGTCGCGCTGGCGCCGTTGCCGAGGTGCAGGACGATCAGCGAGGTCTCGTCCGGCGCACGCTCCAGGAACCGGCTCGCCACGCCGCTGACATAGCGGATCGAGGTGCCATGGAAGCCATAGCGACGCACGCCGTAACGCGCATGCCAGGCCTCCGGCACGGCGTATCGCCAGGCGTGTTCCGGGAGGGTCTGGTGAAAGGCCGTATCGAAGATCGCGGCCTGGGGCACGCCGGGCGCCGCGGCCATCGCCGCCTCGATCCCCGCGAGGTTGGCCGGGTTATGCAGAGGCGCGAGCTTGCACATCTCGCGAATCGCCTCGAGAACGCCCGGCGTGATGCGGGCAGGCGCGCCGAAGCGGGTGCCGCCATGCGCCACGCGATGGCCGATGACGTCGGGTTGTCCGTGGGCCGCCAGCCGCTCCAGCAGCATGCCGAAGCCGGCCGCATGATCGGAGGCGGGCAGCGGCTCGCTGCGCTCGCCCTCCGCATCGTGGTAACGCAGGAATGCATCCTGCTGCCCGATGCGCTCGATCACGCCGTGTGCGAGGCGCGTCTCGCCAGGCAGCTCGAAGAGACCGAACTTGATGCTCGAGCTGCCCGAATTGAGCACCAATACCCTCATTGCGCCATTTCCTCCGCCTGCACTGCGGTGATCGCGACCGTCTTGACGATATCGCCGACGCTCGCGCCGCGCGACAGGTCGTTCACGGGTTTTTTCAGGCCCTGCAGCACCGGACCGACCACTACCGCGCCGGCGGAGCGCTGCACCGCCTTGTAAGCGTTGTTCCCCGAGTTGAGGTCCGGGAAGACCAGCACCGTCGCGCGACCGGCGACTTCGCTGCCCGGGATCTTGGTGCGCGCCACGGCCGCATCGACGGCGGCGTCATACTGGATGGGGCCTTCGACCGGCAGGTCGGGACGACGCTCCCGCACCAGCGCCGTGGCGGCACGCACGCGCTCGACTTCGGCGCCTGAGCCCGATTCCCCGGTCGAGTAGGACAACATCGCGATTCGCGGCTCGATGCCGAACATCTTCGCCGTGGCCGCGGAGCTAATAGCGATGTCCGCCAGTTCCTCGGTCGTCGGCTCCGGCACCACGGCGCAATCCGCATACACGAGCACGCGATCATTCAGGCACATGAACAGCACGCTCGATGCGGTGGACACGCCGGGCTGCGTGCGGATGAACTCGAAGGCCGGCCGGATGGTATGCGCGGTGGTCGTGACGGCGCCCGACACCATGCCGTCCACCGCGCCGGTGTGCACCATCATCGTGCCGAAGTAGTTGCGGTCGCGCATCATGTCCAGCGCACGCTCCGGCGTGACGCCGCGATGCGCGCGCAGGCGATGCAACTCGGCCGCGAAGCCCTCCAGCTGCGGCGCATGCGCCGGATCGATGATCTCGACGTCGCCGAGATCCAGCGCCAGCGCCGAGATTCGGCGCCGCACGAGCGTCTCATCACCGAGCAGCACCAGCTCCACCGTCCCGCGCTTCACAAGAATATCGGCGGCGCGCAGGATCCGCTCGTCCTCACCCTCCGGCAGCACGATGCGCTTGCGGGCCCGCGCCGCACGGCGCATCAGCTCATACTCGAACATCAGCGGCGTAACCCGCGCCGGGCGCCGCAGCTCGATGCGGCCCTCGAGCGCCTCGACATCGACCTGTGTCTCGAACAATCCGAGGGCGCGTGCGATCTTCGCCGGGTGGTCGGCGCTGAGCCAGGCGCGCACACCGTGTACCTGCGTGGCGGCCTCGTAGGCCTCGGCGGCCACCGCCAGAACTGGCAGGGACTCGTCGGAAAGACCGCCGACCAGGCGGCGAATCTCGAGTTGCGGCGCCAGGTCGCCGGTGAGAATGATCCCGGCCAGGCCGCTCGCCTTGGCCGAGCGATTGACGACGAAGCTGCCGAGCACGATGTCCGCGCGGTCCCCCGAGGTGAGCACCAGGCTGCCCGGCTCGAGCCGCTCCAGGAAATGGTTCAGGCTCATGGCCGCGACCTTGACCTGCGCCACTTCGCGGCGCATCGAGTCGGCGGAGCCGTGCAGCAGCCGGGCGTCCAGCGCCTGGGCGATATCCGCCACCGACGGACGGCTCAGGGCGGCATCCTCCGGGATCACGAACACGGGCTCATCGCCGTTGAGCTTCTCGCGCAGGTCCCCGGCGAGGGCCTCCGGATCGGCCGTAGCGCGGTTGACGATCGTCGCCACCACGTCGCAACCGCGGGCGTTGAAAACCTCCCGCGCGACCTCGATGGCGTTGTGAATCTCGTCCACGCTGCGCTGCCGCCCGCTGATCACCGGCAGGATCGGAGCGCCGAGGTTCTTCGCCACCGTGGCGTTGAAATCGAACTCGAAGGCCGAGGACACGCCGGTGTAGTCAGTGCCCTCGCACAACACAAAATCGCACTGTGCCTCCAGCGCCTTGTAACGATCGAGAATGCTCTTGAGCACCTCCTCGTGGCGGCCCGCGGCCAGCTCGCGCTGCGCCTCGTCATGGCTGAACGCGTGAGTGGCCGTGACGCCGACCTGCAGCCCGTAGCGGTCGGCGATGAGCTGGATATCGTTGTCGGGTCGATCCGCTCTTGCGATCACGGGACGAAAAAAACCGAGCCGCGCCTGGCGCCGCGACAACAGTTCCATCAGGCCCAGCGCCACCAGCGACTTGCCGCTCATCGGCTCAGTGGCGGCGATATACAGGTTATTCGACATCATAGCCCCGGGCCGCGCCCCACACGGGGTGGCCGTGCACATGCTCGTGTTCGACCCCATCATGGAGATGTCGATGACGATGCGCCAGGTTGTTCTCCAGCAACAGGTCGAGATCAGCGAGCGCATCGCCCACCGGGCCGTCGAATGCCAGCGTGTGATTCTCCGCGAGGATCACCGCCCGGGTGCCCAGTTCCGGGGCCAGCGCCATGTGGTGGGTGGCGACGACGGTCGTGATATCACGCTCGCCGAGCCAGTCGATCAGCCACCCCACGGTGCGCGGATCGAGGTTGGCGGTCGGCTCGTCGAGCAGCA
>CAYTXS010000164.1:0-5510 GCA_964441585.1 uncultured Thioalkalivibrio sp. | reverse complement strand
GGTCGGTGCTGGGAAAGAAGTCGCGCGGCAGCAAGCCGGCCAGCAGGCTGCTCAATACCACCAGCACCGTGGCGACCATCACCACCGACCACGGTCGTGCAATCGCCAGGCGGCCCGCGCGTTCGCCGAACTCGCGCAGGCGCTCGCGTCCCTCGGCCTGTCGCGGCCGCAGGGTGGACGCGGCGAGCACCGGTGTCGCGAAAACCGCGTAGATGTAGCTGACGACGAGGGCGAGCATCACCACGATGGGAATGCCGCGCGTGAAATCCGCGGTGTTGCCCTGGGCCAGCAACAGTGGCGTGAATGCGGCGAGCGTGGTGCCGGTCGCCGCCGCCAGCGGCGCCGCGAGCTCCCGCACTGAAAGCACGGCCGCCTCCTTGCGGCTGCGGCCCTGGTCCAGGTGCCACTGGAGGTTCTCCACCATGACGATCGCATTATCGACCAGCATGCCGAGCGCGATCACGAGTCCTGCGACGGCCATCTGGTGCAGCACGCCGCCGCCGATGGCGTAGATTGCGATCGACGACAAGGTCACCATCGGCAGCAGCGCCGCCACGGTGAAGCCGAGCCGGGGACCCATGAAGGCGAGCAACACCAGCACCACCACCGCGACACCGAGCAGCAGTGAGTGGGCCAGTTCGGCGAGCCGGTCTTCGACCCAGCGCGGCTGGTAGAACATTTCCCGAATCTCGAGTGGCGCGTAGGCCGGGCGCACTTCGTCGATCAGCGCCCGCACCCGTTCGCCGAAGCGCACGGCGTTGAGGCGGTTTTCCGGGATGACGATACCGAGGCCTACGGCAGGCCGGCCGTTCAACCACATGCGCTCGGTGGGTGGGTCTGCCGGCTCGAGGCGGATGGTGGCCACCTCGCGCAGTGGCAAAAGGGCGCCTGAGGGCAGCTGCACGGGGGTGTCGGCCAGTTCCTCCAGGTTGCGGAACTGCGACTGCGGACGCATGACGAACGAGCGGCCGTCCCGGCTCAGGGCGCCTCCCGGCAAGGTCACGTTGCGTGCGGCGAGCTGGGCACCCAGCGATGTGGCGTCGAGCCCCCAGGCGGCGGATACCGCCGGGTCGATGCCGAGCACGAGCTGTTCGCCGGGATCGGCAAGCACCTCGATGCGGGCGATGTCGGGGACCCGGAACAGTTCGCGCCGCAACTTGCGGGCGGCTTCGAGGAGTTCGAGCAAGTCATCCGATCCGACCAACGCCAGGACGATGCCCTCGGTGTCCATCTGTCGATCGAGGACCTCGGCGGGGCCGGCGCCGTCGGGAAACTTGCGTTCGGCGCGGTCCACGGCGACGCGAATCTGTTCCCAGACCGCATCGGTGTCGTAGACATGCTGTTGCATGCCGACGATCAGCTGCACGAAGCCCAGCCGGGCGACGCCGCGCAGTTCATTGACCTCGTCGACCTGGGCGACTTCTTCCTGCAGGGGATTGAGCACGAGCCGCTCGATCTGCTCGGCGTCGGCGCCCGGCCAGCTGACCAGGACCTGGCCGTAGCGGTAGGGGAAGAAAGGATCTTCCTGCCGGTCCATGTTCAGCCAGGCCGCGAGACCGAGCAGGGACAGCAGCGCGACTGCGGCGAAGACCAGTCGCCGGCGTTCGAGGCTGGCCAGGATCGCGTTCAGGGCAGGACCCGGACGGATTCGCCGTCGAGCAGCTGCTGCTGCCCGGCGATGACGACGCGATCGCCCGGCGCAAGATCGCCGCTGATCTCGACCAGGCCGCCCACCAGCCGGCCGGCGGTCACCGGGGTCAGCACGGCACGCCCGTCAATGACGCGGAACACGCGAGTCTTTCCGTCACCGGGGTCCATGATCGCGCCGAGCGGTACGAGCAGGGCGGGGTCGATGGGCGGTTGCAGCATGACATACACCGACAGGCCCGGCTCCCAGGTCGTGTCATCGTCCAGAGCGACCACGGCCGGCGCCGGCCGACCTGCGCGTGCACGGCCGATCTCCTGCAGCTGGCCCGCCGACCACTCGCCTGACGCGAGGGACCGGACGCGTACCCTGTCGCCCGGGCGCAGATCTTCCGCCAGGCCTTCCGGCAGCTTGATCTCCACTTCACGGCCAGCCTCACCTGCGAGGACCAGCACGGGCTGGCCGGCATGCACGAAATCGCCGGGTTCCACCAGCAGGTCGCTCACCGTGGCGGCAAATGGTGCACGGAGCACGGCCTCCGCCAACTGGTCGCGGGCCTCGGCAAGCGCCGCGACCGCCTGTGCACGCGCTTCCCGCGTGGCATTGCGCTCTGCGCGGGTGCGATCGAGCAGTTCCTCGGAGGCCAGCCCCTGCGCCTGCAGCGCCTTCGCACGTTCGTAGTCGGCCGCCAGCTGCACGAGACGCTCGTCCAGCTCGCGCACCCGGGCCTCCGCCGCCGCCAGGGCCGGCCCGAGGGCCGGGTTCTGCAGGCTTGCGAGCCGTTGGCCGGCCTCGACGCGGGCGCCGCGGGTCACGAAGCGCTCGGCCAGGTGGCCGGGATGAAGAAAGGCCGGCTCGGCCCGCTGCGCGGCCCGCACGATGCCCGGCAGGCGCAGTTCCCGGGTATCGCCCGAGAAACGCACTTCGGTGACGCGCACCGGGCTCTCGTATATGGTCGGCGCCGACTGGTCGGATGGCGCCGATTCCACGCTGCAGGCCGCCAGCAGGGCAGCGGCACAGGCGGCGATCGCGGCGCGTCGCCAGCCGGGAGCGAATAATTCGTCGAAGGTGTTCATGTGGCGGCCTGTCAGGAGCGAGGCAGCAGCCCCTCCATGAAGATCTTGAGGAAATCGTCGAGATACTCCTCGTCGTTGCCGACGCCGGGCCATTGCGAATGGTGGGCGCGCGCCTCGAACCATTGCGTGCACGCATTGACGAAGGTGGTCACGACATGGGCCGGGTTAACGTCCGCGCGGAGCAAACCGCGCTCCTGGGCCTGCCGGATCCGCTCGGCGCCGAGGCGCACCAGTTCCGCATCGAGCCGGCCGCAACTCTGGTCGTCGTCGAGGTGGGTCCAGGCGAACAGGCGCACGACCTCGGGGTTGGCTTTGAGAAATTCGAAATAGCGGGTCACGGCGTTTTTCAGCAGGTCCGCGTCGGGCGCCGCCGACTGCAGTTCGGCTTCCTGTCCTGCCGCATAGGCTGAGAATGCTTGCTCCTTGACGGTTTCCCAGAGCGTTTCCTTGCTGCCGAAATGATGATGAATGAGGCTCTTCGTGACGCCGGAGCGCAACGCGATCTCGCGCATGCTTACCGCGGCGAAGCCTTTCTCGACGAACAGCCCATGGGCTGCGTCGAGGATGCGTTCCCGGGTGAGGTCGGGATCGCGGGTACCGGTCGGCGTGTTCATGGCCAGGATTCTAGAACTAACTGGCCGGCCGGTCAATACGATCCGGGCCTAATCGGGCAACGGGGAGAAGTCCTGCGGGAACGGGTTGGACGCCGCCGGGGTGATGCGGACATAGCCGTGATCCGTCGCGACGTGGCAGTCGTTGCAGGCCCGGATCACTTCCCCGAAACGCTGCTCGACTGCGGGCCAGGCGTCGGGCGCGCCGGACTTGAGGGGTTTCTCCAGGCGTTCGAGAGCGGGCAGCAGCATGCTCGCCATCAGCGGCCCGACGGCGTGGCCGTCGTAGCTCTCGATCTCCTCGACGACGTACTCGGAGGTCTCCTCGAGTTCGTGCAGGTAGAAATCCGCCAACTGCGCGTTGCCCGCCTCGATGGAGAGTTGCAGCTTGTGGGTGTAGGTCTGGATGCGTTCCATCAGGATGGCGAGGCCGGGCTCGTCTGCATTCGTGGGGGCGGCAGCAGTGACGAGGACCGCGGCCACCGCGATCGAGAGGGGGTGCGTGGATTTGAAAGGCATGCTGAACTCCTGTTGTATGGCAATCGAGAGCAACACGATCGACGCTGGCGCGGGTCGTTTTCGCATCGGCATGATACGGGTTGTGGCTCTATACTTGCAGCCTCGAGCGGGCTCCGGAAGCCCTGGATGCACCCCGATACCAGTCACAGGACCCTTGCATTGATGCGCGCTGCCCCCATTGCCCTGGCCGCGTGGCTGCTGCCCACACTGGCCGTCGTGATCGTTTACCTCGTGTCGTCTTCGCGCGGCCAGGTGCCGGTCTGTTTCCCCTTCCTCGAGGGTTGCACGTCGATCAGCGGCGCGGCGCGGCGCGATCCTTCCATTCATATTTTTCGCGCCATGATGCTGCCGACGGCGACGATCATGGCCGCCTACTGGCTGCTGGCGCGCGACTGGCTGGCCGGGCTCGGAGACACCGGGCGCGCGCGCGACGCCATGGCGACGCTGGGCCTGATCGGCGCGCTGTTCATGATCCTGTATATCGTGTTTCTCGGCACCGACGGGCGCGTTTACGATCTCTTGCGGCGATACGGCGTGACGGTGTACTTCGCCTTTACCGCCCTCGCGCAACTGCTGTTGACCTCGCGCCTGCAGCGCCTCCCCGCTGCGGCGAAGACACGTGTCGGTCCGGGCGTGATCCAGGCCAAGATCGTTTTCGGCGTGCTCATGCTCTCCCTGGGACTGGCCAATATCCCCGCGTCCAACTTCTTTCCCGAGTTGCCGGTCGACAACATGATCGCCTGGAATTTCGCCTTGCTGATGAAAGGTTATTTCGGCCTGACCGCGCTGTCCTGGCGAGCCATCGACTACCGGATCGTCACGCGCGCAGACTGACGGCGCAGACTCAGTCCAGGCGTTTCGCGAGCGCTTCCGGGTCGATCTCGCCCGCGGTGTTCACGTTCATTCGATAGCGTGATTCGAGCGGACCGATGGCGATCGGCCGGGAGAGCTGTGCCTCGAGGACCTCGAGTCCCGCGTCGGAAGGGTCACCGCGCCGCGTCGCCACGCGCTGGCGCAACACATCTGGTGGCGCCTGGCACGCCAGCACCATGGGAACGGCGCCCTGTTCCAGGCCGAGTTCCAGGAAGGCCTCGCGTCGCTCGCTTTCGAGGAAAGCGGCATCGATCACCACGCTGAAACCGGCGGACAGCGCGGTGCGGGCGATCTCGGCCAGCCGCGCGTAGGTGCGTGCGGAGGCCGCCGCAGCATAGAGGCCGGCGCCGAGATCGGCCGACGTTTCCGCGGTCGGCTCGAGCCCGTGTATACGCTTGCGTTCCGCGTCGGAGCGTACCCACACGGCGGGCAGGTGCGGCGCAAGGCGGCGCGCGAGATAGCTTTTTCCGGAGCCCGAGGCGCCATGCATCAGTATGAGGCGCGGCGTGGCGGGCTCGGCATGGGTCGCGGCGAAGCGGACATGGCGCGCCATCCGCTCCCGCGCCTGCTCAGCGTCGGCGGTGGATATACCGGATTGACCCAGCCGGATGGCGGCGATCTTCGCGCGCACCAGGTGGCGATAGACGAGGTACCACGGCAACAGCGCAACGCCGTCGTAGTCGCCGAAAGCCGCCAGCCAGGCATTGTAGAACCGCCAGCCCAGGTCGCGACGGCCGCGTGCCTCGAGGTCCATCAGCAGGAAGGCGACTTCGCTCTGCAGGTCGA
>CAYTXS010000163.1:3228-5530 GCA_964441585.1 uncultured Thioalkalivibrio sp. | reverse complement strand
TCGAGTAATCCTTCGGCTTGGCGTCCATGTTCTCGACGACGAGTCCGATCGGCGCCCCGGTGGTCACGCCCTCGTAGACACCCGACATGATCCTGACCTGGTCGGGCTCGCGCCGCTGGCTGACATGACGCGACTTGCCGCTGCGCCGCCGTTCCACGTCGCGCTGGATGTCCTCCTCGTCCAGCGGCAGCCCTGGTGGGCAGCCGTCGATGATGCAACCGAGGCCGGGGCCGTGGCTCTCGCCGAAACTCGTCACCGTGAACAATCGACCGATCGTATTTCCCGACATCAGGGCAGCTCCTCGGCCTTGAGCAGGAACACGCCGCTGCCGCCGCGCGCGAATTCCAGCCAGGTGAATGGCAACTCCGGCCAGGCCGCCGCCACGGCGGGTGCGGAGTTGCCGACCTCGACGAACAGCAGCCCGCCAGGCTGCAGGTGAGCCCGCGCACCGGCGAGGATCCGCGCCACCACGTCGAGCCCGGCGGCGCCCGATCGCAGCCCCATTTCGGGCTCGTGACCGTATTCCGGCGGCAGCTGCGCCATCTCCGCGTCGCCGACGTACGGCGGGTTGCTCACCACCAACTCATAGCGACGCCCTGCCACGGGAGCCCAGAGATCGCCCGCCAGAAGCTCGACCTGCGTCCCGACGTGATGACGCGCGACATTGCGCCCGGCCACCTCCAGCGCCTCGGCGGACAGCTCCACCGCATCGACCGCCGCGTCCGGGAACGCCAGCGCGCAGCCGATCGCGATGCAGCCGCTGCCGGTGCACAAATCCAGCACACGATGAATTTCCAGGCTCTCCGCCCAGGGCGCAAAGCCCGTCTCGATCAACTCCGCGAAGGGCGAGCGCGGAATCAGCACACGCGGGTCGACGTGAAACGGCAGGCCGGCGAACCACGCCTCGCCGGTGAGATAAGGTGCCGGAATGCGTTCCTCGATGCGCCGTTCGATGAGCGCGAGCACCGCGCCCTTCTCTTCATCTGTCAGGCGGGCCCCGTAGAACTCCGGGGGCAGGTCGTGGCCCAGGTGCAAGGCGTGGCGCACCAGCACGAGCGCCTCGTCCACGGGATCGTCCGTGCCGTGACCGAAATGCAGTCCGGCGGCGGCGAAGCGGCTCGCGCCCCAGCGCACGAAATCCGTGATGGTGTGCAGGCTGTGCAGAGCCTGTGCGCTCGAACTCACGCGGATGTCCTTCCTTGCCGGGGCTGCGAAAGCCGACATCATAACCGAGCGGCATTCCGTGGGGTCGATCGCACGCCAGCTGTGAGATAATGGCGCCATGTCACGCAACAACTTCATCGTCGCGGCGGTCGTTCTCGCGATTGTCGCAGCCTCCGCCGGCGCCTGGCTCGCGGCGCGCCTCGGCGCCCCGGAGATGCCGGTGCATGCCCGCATGCTGAACACACCGCGGCCCGTCCCCGACCTGCCCGGCCTCGATCACCATGGCGAGCCGCTGCGTATCCAGGATCTCGAGGGACGCTGGACGATCGCCTTCTTCGGCTTCACGCATTGTCCGGACATTTGTCCCGCGACGCTCCAGGTGCTGGCCGGCGCGCGTCGGCTGCTGGACGACCTGCCGGCCGAGGATCGTCCCGAGGTCCTGATGATCTCGGTGGATCCGCAGCGCGACGTGCCCGAGCGCCTGGCCGAATACGTGCCGTTCTTTCACCCGGAATTCCGGGGCCTCACGGTCGCGGACGCGCACCTGCCCGAACTGACCCGCAGCTTCGGCGCGGCTTACGCCTATTCGCCGGCCGGCGACGACAGCTACACGGTGGATCACACCGCCTCCGTGTTCGTGGTCGATCGCCAGGCGAGAGTGGCGGCCGTGTTTCCGACGCCGCATACGGCCGAGGGCATCGCCGAAGACATGCGACGTATCCTGAAACTGGAGACATCACAATGAGACTGACCGTCCTGTTACTTGCGGCGTTCCTCTGGGCTTGCGCGCCTGATGCGCCGGAAACGTCGGTGCCGAACGACGTGCCGCCGACGGCGACAGCCGCAGCTTACGCTGGCAGCCCCATCATCAGCGACGCCTGGGTGCGCCGGGTACCGCCGGCGGCGCGCATGACCGCCGGCTACCTGTCGATCACCAATCCCGGCACGGAACCTGTGGTGATCGTCGGGGTCGAGAGTCCCGCCTTCGGCTCTGTCGAGTTGCACGGCACGATCATGACCGACGGCGTCGCCAGCATGCGGGAGCAGGAGATGGTCACGGTCGAACCCGGCGACACGGTCCAGTTCGAACCCGGCGGCCTGCACCTGATGCTCATGCAGCCGACCGACGGCGTGCCGA
>CAYTXS010000163.1:0-3128 GCA_964441585.1 uncultured Thioalkalivibrio sp. | reverse complement strand
TTCGAACCCGGCGGCCTGCACCTGATGCTCATGCAGCCGACCGACGGCGTGCCGACCAGCGGCGCGGTGCCCATGACCCTGTTGCTGGAGAACGGCGAGCGAATCGAGTTCGCCGCCCCCGTCGGCTCACCGGAGCGCTGATGCCCGGCTTCCTGTTCGGCGTCCTGCAGCGCCTGTTGCCGCAGCACGCCATGTCGCGCCTCGTCGGATGGCTCGCCAGAATCGAGCAACCCGGGGTCAAGGATTTCCTCATCCGCGGCTTCATGCGCATCTACCGCATCGACATGCGCGACGCGGTGGAAACGGATGCCACCGCCTACCCCACGTTCAACGCGTTCTTCACGCGCGCCCTGCTGCCCGGCGCACGGGACCTGCCGGCCGACGACGACGCGCTGGCCTGTCCGGTGGACGGTATCGTCAGCCAGAGCGCCGCCGTCGAGGGGGGCCGCGTGCTGCAAGCGAAGGGCTTCCGCTACGACCTGGCCCGGCTGCTCGGCGGCGACACGCCCGACGCCCTGCTCGAGGGCAGCTTCGCGACACTCTACCTCGCGCCCTGGCACTACCATCGCATCCACTCGCCGGCCGCCGCGCGTCTCGTCGAGATGCGTTACCTGCCCGGCGCCCTGTTCAGTGTCAACGGCGCCACCGTCGGCGCCGTGCCCCGACTGTTCGCCCGCAACGAGCGCGTCGCCTGCCTGTTCGAGACCGATTTCGGCCCCATGGCGGTCGTGCTGGTCGGCGCGTTGAACGTCGGCTCGATCGAGACGACCTGGGCCGGCCAGGTGGCGCCGGGGCCGGATCGCCAGGCCAGCACCTGGCGCTATCCGCAGGACGGTCCCGGCAGCGTGCGGCTGTCGCGCGGCGAGGAACTGGGACGCTTCAACATGGGCTCGTCCGTCGTCGTCGTGCTGCCGAAAGGCGGACCGCGCATCGCGCCGGAGATCGCGCCGGGCGAGGCGATCCGCATGGGCCAGCGCTTCGCCGCCTAGTGCTTCGCCGGCTGGCCGCGCTCAGGCGCGCTCAAAGACCCGCGCGAGACCCTCCAGCCCGGCCAGATCCACCGCATCGAAACGATCCGGCTCCGGGCTGTCGATGTCCAGCACGCCCCAGGGAGCTTCCTCGGCGTCGCGCAAGGGCACCACGATCTCCGCGCGCGAAGCCGCGTCGCAGGCGATGTGACCGGGAAACTCGTTCACATCCGCGACCAGCTGGCTGCGGTTCTCCGCCACGGCCGCGCCGCACACGCCTTTCCCCACGGGGATGCGCACACAGGCGGGCTTGCCCTGGAACGGACCCAGCACCAGCACGTCGCGCTGCAGGAAATAGAAGCCGGCCCAGTTGATGCGCGGTAAGGCGTGGTAGATCAGCGCCGCGATGTTCGCCGCGTTGGCGATCCGGTCCGGCTCACCGCCCACGAGCGCGCGGGCCTGGGCCTCGAGTTCCGCGTAGAACGCCGCCTTGTCGCCGTAATCGGGTCCCGTCATCTCATGCATCGATGTGTCTCACTGCAACAGAGCAATCAGCCCGCGTCACGCACGGGACCAGGGAAAAGCCAGCACCTCGTCGATGTGCGTGGCGCCGCACAGGCACATCAGCACCCGGTCGAAACCCACCGCGACACCGGCACAGTCCGCCAGGCCGTGCTCCAGCGCCGCGAGGAATCGCGCGTCCACCGGCGGCTCCTCGAGACCGCGGGCGCGGCGTGCAGCGAGATCCGCCCGGAACCGGGCCGCCTGTTCCCGTGGGTCGGCCAGTTCGTGAAAACCGTTCGCCAGCTCCATGCCGCCGAAGAATAATTCGAAACGCTCCGCGACGGGCGGATCGCCCGGCCGGATGCGGGCGAGCGCGGCATGCGTCGCCGGGAAGTCCACGAGGAAGGTAGGGCGCGCCGTATCGAAGGTCGGCTCGACCAGCATCGAAAGCGCCAGGTCGAGAGCCGCATCGCGATCCGCCGCGAGATTCTCGGGAAATGACACTCCGTTCGCGTCGAGGACAGCCACGATCTCTGCCGCCGAAGCGACAAACGGATCGAAGCCGGCGTACCGGAGAAAAGCCTCGCGATAGCTCAGCCGCTCCGTCTCGCCAGGCGCAGGGCGCTCGGGCGCGAGTTCTGCCGCGAGGGCGCGCAGCAGTTCCTCGACCTCCTTCATCAATCGTGCCGTGTCCCAGCCGTGGCGATACCACTCCAGCAGCGAGAACTCCGGATTGTGGCGCCGTCCCCGCTCGCCGCCGCGGAACACGCGCGCCAGTTGCCAGATGTCGCCGGCGCCCGCCGCGAGCATTCGCTTCATGGGAAATTCGGGCGAGGTATGCAACCAGCCCGCCACATGCCCACCGGGCGCCCGGGCTGCGAGGCTCTCGAGGTGCACGTCCGTGGCGGCGGCGGCCGACAGCTGCGGCGTTTCCACTTCCAGCAACCCCCGCGCCGCGAAAAACGTTCGCACTGCACGCAACGCCGCGGCGCGCAGCCGCAGCCTCTCGAGCGAGGCTGACGGACGCCAGTCGGAGGAACTACTTGACGCGCGAGACGTAGGCACCGCTGCGGGTATCGACGCGGATCACCTCGCCCTGCTCGATGAACAACGGCACGCGCACCACCGCGCCCGTCTCCAGCTTCGCTGGTTTCTGCCCGCCGGTCGCGGTGTCGCCGCGCACCCCCGGATCGGTCTCGACAATCTTTAGCTCGACGAAATTTGGCGGCGACACGAGCAGGGGCTGGCCGTTCCACAAGGTGACCTGGCAGAGATCCTGTTCCTTGAGCCAGTCTTTCGCTTCCTCGACGACCTTGGCGTCGGCGGCGTGCTGCTCGAAAGTGTCCGGAACCATGAAGTGCCAGAACTCGCCGTCGTAGTAGAGATACTGCATGTCGGTGTCGACGACGTCCGCACCCTCGACCGACTCGTTGGACTTGAAGGTCCGCTCGTTAACGCGGCCCGTCTTCAGGTTGCGGATGCGCACGCGGTTGAAGGCCTGGCCCTTGCCCGGCTTGACGAACTCGTTCTCAAGGATGACGCAGGGATCCCCGTCGAGCAGGATCTTCAGGCCGGAACGAAACTCATTGGTACTATAGGTCGCCATTAATTCACCAGCGGATGGGGCGTACGTGGAAAGCCTTGCAGCTAATCCGG
>CAYTXS010000162.1:0-5564 GCA_964441585.1 uncultured Thioalkalivibrio sp. | reverse complement strand
GAGGCGGCGGGTCCGGAGGCGGCGGGTCCGGAGGCGGCGGGTCCGGGGGCGGCGGGTCCGGGGGCGGCGGGGCCGGGGGCGGCGACGGGGGCGGCGGCTGGGAGCCCGGTGGCGGTTCCGAGTTGCCGGAACTCCCTCCGCAGCCGGATAGCAATACTCCGACTACCAGGATGGCGGCCCAGAGGAAAAACCTGGCAGGGGACGAAACAGTCGATGTCATATACGAGACCTCAGGGCGCTGGGTGCCAGTACGATTCGTCCGTGGCCGGATCAAAGCGCAGCGGGTTGCCGGGCGAGTCCATTGCGAAGCTGCGTTGCCAATTGTAGGTATTTCTAAGTCTCCGCACCGTGCGTTTCGCGTCGTCGACGAGCGCGCCCCACCAAGTCAAGTCCTTGGGACGCTGGCCGTCGAGTTCGTAGCGCCAGTAGTGGCCGGCGAAATCCTCGCGGATATAGGCGCTGCATCCGGTGAGGTCGAGGGGGGTATTGTCCGCGCGGTAACTCGCGACGAAATCCGTTGCGATCCGTTGCAGGGTCGCAGCCTGTTCGGCTTCGAGATCGGCCGGCCGCCAGGCACCCTCGGGGGATGCATCGTGAATGAACGCATAGCTGACGAGGGCGACGTAATAGGCGCCGAGGCGTGTCAGGTGCACATCGTCACTGAAAATCCGGTCCATGGTTTCCTGGTCGCTCGTTCCGCTGATGCCGGGCAGGCCGGCGGCGGAGGTCGCTTGTTCCACCAGTTCCGCCAGCGCGAGGCCCGCCGGAAGCGACGCGATCCGGTCGCTCCGGCCCTCTGCTTCAAGCGAAACGTTCACCCGCGTTGCCGTGCATTGCCACACGGGCGAGGCGGCACGTTCGTAATCGACCCAGTCCCGCGGCCTGGACTTGTCGTTTACACGGAGCCAGGCCTCGTAAAAAAACGTCTGTCCGGCAGGATTCCCCTCGATGAAACGCTCGTGATAATGACGCAACAGGCGCACCGTATCGGCCCGCAGGAGGATCCAGAGAAATCCATGATTTTCGGTGATGACCAGCGCGCCATAGGGCTCGCCGCCGACGCTATGATGTCCCCGCAACTCCTCGATAACGTCCATGTTCTCGGTGTCGCGATTGAAGCCCTGTTGATAGCCTCGCCAACCGGTAGGTTGGGGTGGATTGCCGCGCGTTCGCATCTCCAGCGACGCACCGGCCATGCTATGCCGGTTCCAGCCGGTAGACTTGCCGAAGTAACCCGAGATTTCCGCCATGAATTCCGGGATCGGCGGGTCGGTGAGGCTGTGGCCGGACCAGAACACCGCTTGGCCCTGCATCGGCGATTCGACTGGCGGTGTTGTGTCGCTGAAGGCGTTCATCGAGACCATTACCCCGAGCAGAAACATGGCAGTGCGACAAATCATCAATAGCACCTTGAAGAACAAACGGGCGAAAACACGATCCTTCCGAAAAGATTATCACGACCATCCCCCCGGTCCGGCAAATCGCCGCAGAGCGGCCTCGAGGGCTTAACGAGTACCATTCGCAGCCAGGAACATTTCGGATGTCTATACTTTTGTGCAGCGTGTCACGGCACGTCAGGTGCCGTGGTGCTAGCGTCTTCCAACAGCAATCGTTGGGCATGCGAACGACGCGTCGCGGGAGCCGGTCACCATCCCGATTTCGACGCAGTGTTCGTCGAGATGAGGGAGGAAATCGTCATGCCAGCTGAAAGAACCACGGGTCACCCGGAACTCGAGCGCATCGCCGCAACCCTGGATCGTTTCCCTTTCCCGAAAAAATTCGCCATCGAGCTCTGCGCTGACTGCAACCTTGCGTGCTCGATGTGCCACCACCCCCTCATGAAGCGACCGAAAGGGGTGCTGCCCTTCGAACTCTGGCGGAAGTGCGCCGACGAAATCGCGGCCGTGTCCCCCAAGACCGAATGCTGGTTCTCTTTCTGCGGGGAGCCGTTCATGGAACCCGAGTTGCTGATTCGCTGCCTGGAATACGGGCACTCGGTCGGGCTGCAGTCACTGAACATCAATACCAACGGCATGCTCGTGACCGAAGATCTGCACGACGCGATTCTCGACTCGGGCGCGCATCTCATCGTGTTCGGTATCGACGGTTTCGAAAAGGCCACGCTTGAGAAATACCGGGTCAATGCGGATCGCGATGTCGTCTATGCGAACGCGGAAAAGTTGCTTGCACGGCGCGACGAACGCAAGTCGAAGCTGGCGATCCAGGTGCAATACATCGTCATGGACGACAACGAATCCGAGGTCGAACGCTTCAAGGCGCACTGGCTGGCGCGCAACGCCGTCGTGAAGGTCCGCCGCCAGCTCAGCTGGGGAGGCACCTTCGAGCCCGGGCTGGATATCTCCCAGGATCATCGCATCCCGTGTCCCTGGGCCATCACGATGATGCATGTATTCTGGGACGGGCGTGTGCCACGGTGTCCGGGCGATACCGAGGGCGAGGACTTCAACGGCAACGCCTGGCACGATTCGCTCACCAATCTCTGGGCTCAGTTGGGTCACTATCGTGAGATTCACCTGGCGCGGGACTGGGAAGCGTTGCCGGCGCGCTGTCATGACTGCACCGACTGGATGACCGGCAGCGCTGAGCGGCTCCGGCCGGAAGCCCCCGAGGTCCCGGTCGAGCCGACGTGGCAAGGGCTGAACAACTGACACGCCCGTGAAAACCTTGTACCTGTGCGGCGTCGGTAACGCCGAAGGCATTCGGCTCGCGATCCGGGTGCAGGAAGCGTCGCACCGGTGGGACCGCATTCTCCTGCTCGACGACGATTCGGCCAGACACGGCGAAGTGCGCGTCGGACTGCCCGTCGTGGGAAGCTTCGACGCGCTCGCCGACGCCGATCCCGACACGGACGAAGCCGTAAACCTTGTGACCCGGACCTGCCGCGGCCGTGCCGGCGCTCGCGCGCGCATCGCGGGTTTCGGCATCCCGCTGGTGTCGCTGGTGCATCCTGGCATCGACCTGCTCGGCGTCGAACTGGCCGAGGAAGTCACTGCCTACCCGATGTCTTCACTGGGCGCGGAGTCGCGCGTGGAGAGTAGTGCGGTGGTGCTGATCGGCGCGCTCGTCGGCCACGGGGCGCACGTCGGCGCCGGCTGCATTATCGCGCCGCTGGCCGTGATCAATGCGCGCGTCACCTTGGGGGAGGGCGTCTACGTCGGATCCAACGCCACGATCCTGCCCGACCTGGTGATCGGCGACGGAGCCACGATCGCCGCCAACAGCGTGGTGTTCTCCGATGTGCCGGCCGGGGCAACCGCGATGGGTGTGCCGGCGAGCATCCTCAGCGTTGATGGTATTCCGGGGAAGGATGAGTCGGGGCAGGGCGCTGCGGGAAAGGCCGCTGCAGGAAAGGGCGTGGCCGTCGCGGCTACGGGTTCGAGCGACGCGGGCGGGCCCGCGGCTGTGCCGGATCCTTGTGGCGGCGAGCCCTGGCGATCCGATCCGGAGGTTGAAGTTGAACTCCAGGCCGAACTCAGGGCAGTGATGGGTCGGGTGCTGGGCTTGGAGGATGTGGCGCCGAACGGGAATTTTTTCGATCTCGGCGGTAATTCATTGAAGGCCCTGCAGCTATGCGAGGCGGTGCGCGTTGCGCTCGGCGTCTCCCTGCAACTGGTCGATATCTACCGCTATCCAACGATGCAGGCGTTGGCCGGGCTCCTCGGCGGCAACAGCGGCCCCGAGGACCCGGGCATGCGACGCGCCCAGCAACGCGCGGCGATGCGACGTTCCCGGCGTCGGTGATGCCCCGCATCCTCGTCACCGGCTCCGCGGGGCTGATCGGCGGATCGCTGTGCGCCGCGTTGCGGCTGGCGGGTTACGAGGTTCAGGGATTCGACCTGCGAGCCAAGGCTCACGAATACGGTGATGTGCGTGATGAAGCGTCATTGCGCAGCGCGGTGATCGGCTGCGATGGCGTGATTCATCTCGCCGCGATTTCGCGCGTGCTCGAGGCCGAGAGTGCGCCCGAAGCGTGTCATGCGACCAACGTCCGCGGGGTGCACAATGTGCTCGCGGCGGTCGAAGCGGGTGCGGGCGTGGGCGCATGCATGGCTCGACGCGCGAGATCCGGTACAGGATCAGGTGGTGATCCCGATGCGGCCGGACCGTGGCTGGTGTACGCCAGCAGTCGTGAAGTGTACGGCAATGCGGCGAGTCTGCCGGCCGATGAAGATAGCCCGCTGCAGCCAATCAATTGTTACGCGAAGTCCAAGGTGATCGGCGAGCGCCTTGTAGAGGCGGCTGCTGCGCGCGGCACACGGACGGTGATCACTCGATTTTCGAATGTCTACGGTTCGGTTGATGATTATCCCGACCGTGTCGTACCGGCCTTCGCACTGGCGGCGGCCCATGGCGGCCGACTGGTGGTACGCGGATGTGATCAACGCCTGGATTTCACGCACATCGACGACGTCGTGCAGGGTTTGCTACGGCTGGTGGCGGTGTTCGGTGAGGGCGGCGTCGACGTGCCGACGCTGCATTTCGTGACCGGTCGCGGCACGAGCCTCCGCGAACTGGCGGCCTTGTCGGCCGAGATGGCGCCAGGGGGTTGCGCGATAGCCGACGCGCCGGAGAGCGGGATTCATGTCGGTCGTTTCATAGGTTGCGGCGCTCGGGCGCGGCGCTGGCTCGATTGGACGCCCCAAATTCGAATAGAAGCCGGCCTCCGCCGATTGATCGACGATTACGTAAAGGGCCGCAGCGCCCGTGCGAATCGCGCGGGCAATCTTGCGGAGAAACCTGCGAAAGAACCCGTGAAGAAGACCGTGGAGCCTCCGGTATCCCGCGGGCCTGGTCGAGACGCAGCCGCCTGAAAGAAAAGGCGCAGGCCGCTTTCGCGACCTGCGCCTGGGAACCGATCCTTGCGGACCGTTGCACTGCTCCCGAGACGGGTCAGTTGATGGTCTTGCTGGCAGTCGCAGACCGGGTGCTTTCGAGGCCGTCGGCACAGGTGGCAGTCATGGCGAAATACCAGGTGCCCGCCCCGAGGTTGCCGATCTCCGTGTTCGTCGTGTTCCCAGCGACATCGACCGTCTGGTTCATGTTGGCCGCGTCCTGTCCGTAGTAGATCGTGTAGCGATGCACCGAGGTCAGCGGCGTGCCGTCTTCGCGTTCGGTAGGGGGCGTCCAGCTGAGATTCGCCGAGCCGATCACCGGCGGTGCGAGCACGGTGAGCGTGAACGCGGGCAGGCTGGCGGTCAGCTCGCCATCGGACACCGTGAGTGTGATCGGGCCGGTCGTGCCGACGTCGCCGCTGCCCGGAGTGCCATACAGCCGTCCAGTCGAGGTGTTCAGGCTCATCCAGCTAGGCGCGCCGGTGACCGAGAAGGTCAGTGTGCCGCCCTCGGGGTCCGACGCGCTCGGCGTGAAGTTCCACGCGTCATTGACCTCCAGCTCGGTGGTCGATGGCGTGCCGGAAATCTCTGGGGCCTGGTTGACCGGGGTCGGATCAGGGATGGGCTCCGGATCGGGTTCGGGGGTCGGTTCCGGAGTGGGCTCGGGCGTGGGCTCGGGCGTGGGCTCGGGCGTGGGCTCGGGCGTGGGCT
>CAYTXS010000161.1:0-5569 GCA_964441585.1 uncultured Thioalkalivibrio sp. | reverse complement strand
TCCTGTCCGAGCTGGACGACAGCGTCATCGTGGCGCGCATCCACCAGACGCAGGTGACGGCGATCCAGTTCCTGCAGAGCCTGCTGGTCCAGTTCGGCATCCGGCCGTTCAACATGCGCAAGGCCGAGCTGCTCGATGCATTGAGCAGCCATCTGCGCTCGCTGCTGTCCGAGGGCAACCGGGTGGTAATCGTGGTGGACGAGGCACAGAACCTCGACACCACCGTGCTCGAAGAGATCCGCATGCTGTCCGATATCGGGCCCGGAGCCGGCCGCGTGGTGAGCATCATCCTCGCCGGCCAGCCCGAGCTGAACGCGACGCTCGATTCGCCGGCCCTCGAGCAGCTGGCCCAGCGCACCCGCCTTCGTTTCCACCTGAAGGCACTGAGCGAGGAGGAGACCGGCCAGTACATCTTGCATCGACTCGAGCTGGCCGGTGCGGAGCAGGAGATTTTCGACCCCGAGAGCTTCCACCTGATCTACCGCTACACCGGTGGGGTACCGAGGCTGATCAACACCTTGTGCGACACCGCGATGCTCGTGGCCTTTGGCGAGGAACGCAATTCGGTGGGGATCACCGAACTTCGCGAGGCCATCCAGGAACTCCAGTGGACCGATTACTCCAGCCGCACCAACCGGCTGCGCACGGGCTTTCCGCAGGGGGCACGCACGGTCGCACGTTTGCTGGTCTCGGCGCCGCACGAGGAACCGCGGGAGTATCCGCTAACCCATGGGCGCTTCGTTATCGGCCGGACTGCGGACAACGACATCCAGCTGGACAGCCGCTTCGTGAGCCGCCACCACGCACAGGTCACTATTGGCAGCCGCAGTGCCGTGATCGAGGATCTCAACAGTACGAACGGCATCTATGCCGACGGCCGACGTATCAAGCGCCGGCCGCTCAAGGACGGAGAAACGATCTTCATCGGCGAGCATGAACTGCTGTATCGCCAGGGTGACCTGGCGGGTGCCGTGCCTTGGGTGGGCGAGGGCCCGACCGCTATCGATGCAGAGGCGGAGGAAGCCGAAGCGGAAATAGAAGCCTTCGAGGACGACGTCGAGAGCGATCGGGAAGCGGACTGAGCTCCGAGTCCGCAAGCTGCGCGGGAGCGTTCACAGGATTGCCTCAAAAAGACTCCGCCACCGCGACCCGAAGTTCGCGGCGGCGGAATTAAGGCAATGCGTCGGCGCAGCACGCCGACGGTGAAGCGCCTCAGAAGCGGTACTGCGCTCCGGCGATCGCATTCCAGCCGTAGATCTCGCTTTCGGCGAGTCGATCGGAGCGCCCGGCGTTCAGGAACTGCAAGGGCTCGTCGGTCACGTTGAGCAATTCCAGGAAGACCGTGAGGCCGTTGTCGAAGTCGTAGCTCCCCTTCAGGTCGACCTGGCTGCGGCTGTCGACATACACGTCGCTGTTGGGATCTTCCCCGACATCGTCGAGGTACTCGCTCCTGTAGGCGAGGGCGGCGCGAAGTTCGAAGCCGGCCTTCTCCCAGAACAGCGCGACATTGCCGATGTGATCGGACTGCAGGAAGAACGGCAGCTCATCGTCGCGGCCAAACACGGTCGCTTCACTGTCGGTGAAGGTGTAGTTGACCGACACGCCGAAGCCGTCGAACGGCGCAGGGAGACGGCTGAACTGTTGCTGGTAGTTGATCTCGAAGCCCAGGATCTCGCCGCTCTCGGCATTCTCCGGACGGCTGCGCTCGAGCTCCGAGAAGAAGCGACCCTCGAACTCAACGTCCTCCAGCGTCGTCACCTGCGTGAACACCGGGTTGTCGATATCCTTGAAGAACGCGCCCAAGGCGAGGATGCCCCCGGTTTCCGTGTACCACTCGAGAGACAGATCGAAGTTCATCGATTCGAGCGGATCCAGGTCCGGATTGCCCTCGCTGACCTCGCCCTCGAAGACGGCCGGCCCGTCGGGATCCACCTCGAACACCCGGAACGGCACGAGCTGCTCATATGGGGCGCGACCGATGGTGTTGGTCCATGCGCCACGAACAACCACGTCGTCGCGCAGCATCCAACGCGCCTGCAGGCCCGGCAACCAGTTTGTGTAATCCTTGCTGCCGGTTCGCAGGGGCAGTTCGGCGGCCAGATCGCCATCCTCGAAAATAATGTCGAAGGCCTCGTAATCCGCATCGGTTCGCTCGACACGCAAACCGCCGATCAGCGAAAGGCGCTCGAAGTCCATGTTGGCCATGACATAGCCGGCTGTCACATCCTCGGTCACGCGGAAATCGGAATCGGCGCTGGCCTCGCGGCTGTCATCTTCGCTGAGCTCGAACGCGGCCGTGTTGGCGGCGAAGAAATTGTTTGCGGCACCATGATCGATGACTGGCCCGAACTCGTAGCAGCGCTCGCCGCAAAAGAAATTCGCCTTCCCGGGCCTCGCCACCTGCCCCAACAGGAAATCCCCGTCGAAACCGTCGTAGACCTGGGCGGTCTGGTCGCTGGACTTCTCCCGGCCCGTGAACTTGGCGCCGAACTTGATGTAGCCGGGGTTGCCGCGAAAGTTCAACTCGCGTTGCAGGTCGAGCCGTGCGACGTTCAGGTCTTCCTCGACGATCTGGCTGGCGAACTCGACCTCGCTGAACTCCGAGTTGGCCGGATCGTCGAAGGCCGCGCCGCCGTCGACGGTGAAGAAGAAGCTCGAGGTGTCGTAGCTCATCGGCACGGGGTCCGACAACTCGAACACGTATTCCTCGTCGTAAGGCGTGTCCTGCTCGGCCTTGCCGTAGGTGTAGGCGCCCTCGATAGTCCATTCGCCCACCATGAACTCACCGCCGAGGGTGCTGTTCATGATCGATTGTTTCTCACGGCGGTCCTTGGAAGCCCGCTCGCCCTCGCCCTCGGTGAACGTGCCGGACGTCGGCGTCTGGTCGACGAGATCGCCGTTGCGGTAATCGTAGAGCGTCTCGAGACGTTGCTCGGTGTCCTGGAACTCGTTCCAGATGTTCTGCATGTAGAGCCTGGTCGTGGTGTTCGGCCGCCACTCGAGGTTGGCGACGACGCTGGTGCGCAGCCGCTCCAGCGTGTAGTCGCGCAGCACCAGCTCCTCGGGTACGAAGAAATCGCCCTCTTCTTCCCATGCAGCGCCGCCCTGGATGTTCTCCGACTCGTATTCACGGGCCGAGTGGCTGGCGCTCAGGAGGACACCGAACTGCTCGTCGTCGCCGAACAGCGTGCCCCAGCTGGCGCTCGCACCATAAGGGCTCTCGCCGTTCATCTCGTAATAGCCGTAGTCGGCCGACAGCGAAAGCAGCTCGCCATCCTCGAGATCGAAGGCGCTGGGCGTGACCAGGTTGATCGCGCCGCCGACCGCATTGCCGTCCATGTCCGGGGTAACGGTCTTGACCACTTCCAGCTTCGACAACACGTTGGAGGGAATCGTGTCGAGCGCAATGCGCCGATCATCCTCTGGGGCGCCGATGATCGCACCGTTGATCGTCACCAGGTTCAGCCCGGGATCGATGCCGCGCAACGTGACATAGCGGCCCTCACCCTGGTCGATGGAGATCGAAACCCCGGGGACGCGCTGCAGGGCTTCAGCCGCATTACGGTCGGGAAGCTTGCCCACGTCGTCTGAGGTGATCGAGTCCTTGATGATGTTCGCATAGCGCTTGTCCTGGATCGCATCGGCCTGCGCGGCGCGGAAGCCGGTGACGATGACCGTCTCCGTGCCGGCCGCGGCGCCGAGCGCGACGTCTCGTGTCACCAGCCCGGTCTCCGGGACGCTGACCGTGAACTCGGCCGAAGCGTAGCCCGTGTACAGCACTTCCACGCGATAGTCGCCGGCTGGCAGGTCGGTGATGCGGAAGCGACCGCTCTGGTCGGCAAGCACCCGTTGGCCCGTCGGCATCACGCGCAACGCGGCACCGCCGAGTTGGCGTCCCGTTACTTCATCGGTCACCTGGCCAGCCAGATCACCGGCGAGCGCGGGCAATGAAGTGAGGCCGAGCGCGAGAGCCACGGCGCTGCTGAGAATGCGGTTCTTCATGGGAGGTCCCTTTCCGGAAATGGGTCGCTGCGAGGGGAAATACAGCGCCGTATTCCAGCAGGCCTTTGTTTCGCGCCCGTGACAGCCCTGCGGCATATCCATGAAAGCCGCATTACGGATTTCCGAGGTCACAGGGTGGCGCGGACGCCGGGCGCTCACTCCGGTCAAATCCGCTGCCATCCCGCAAATAACGTCGAGAATATTTACACCGGCGATATATTCCCGTATCACTATAAAGTTAATACTCTGTTTTACATCGCTTTTATTTTTCTGGCACGAATCGTGTACAGGTATCCTGCAAGAAGCACATGGATCCTTCAGGAGGCCTCCGAAATGAATTCTCTTAAGCGCACCGCGCTCTTACTGCTGCTCGGCAGCGCTGCCCTGCTGGCCTCGGCCGCACAGGCCGCGCCCGTCACTGTCACCGGCTTCGGCATGAAGTACAGCGGCGCCCCGACCGGGACTGTCGGTTATGCCGGCGCCATCAATGCCAGGATCTACGCCGGCGAGATCGCGCTCCGGACCACCGACGGCCCATTGGATGCCTTCTGTATCGACGTCACCACATCCTTGCGAGCGGGCGACTACGAGTCGACCTCCCAGAATGCCTACGGCGCCGGAAGCGCGGTACCGCTGAACTTCGAACTCATCGGCAAGCTGTACGACCATTACTACTCGCAGGCCAACACGGCCGAGGGCAGTGCCGCCTTCCAGCTGGCACTCTGGGCGATTGTGAACGGTACGGACACGAGCAACAGTTCGCCGTTCGGCGGCGCTGCGACCACCGCTAACACCTGGCTCGGGTCGCTCGGCAGCCTTAACTCGGTCGGCCTTTACAGCTTTTCCGTGCTGGAACCGGACACCACCAACCAGCGCCTGCTCACCAGTACGCTGGTCCCGGAACCCGGCACCCTGGCGCTGCTGGGCATGGGGCTGCTTGGCGCCGGCTTCGCGCGTCGCCGCCGCGCCAGCTGAACGAAGCACGACGAAAAAAGCCCGCGAGGCGACTCGCGGGCTTTTTTATGTGCTGATTACTCCGCGCCGACGCGAACGGCAACCCTCAGTTCGTGCCGCCTACCGTCAGCGAGTCGATCTTCAGCGTCGGCTGACCCACACCCACGGGCACGCTCTGGCCTTCCTTGCCGCAGACCCCGATGCCCGCATCCAGCTTGAGGTCGTTACCGACCATCGAAACACGGGTGAGCACGTCGGGGCCGTTGCCGATGAGGGTGGCGCCCTTGACCGGCGTCGTGATCCGGCCGTTCTCCACCAGGTAGGCTTCGCTGGCCGAGAACACGAACTTGCCCGAGGTGATATCCACCTGGCCGCCGCCGAAGTTCACCGCGTAAAGGCCGCGCTTCATGCTGGCGATGATCTCCGCCGGATCGTGCGGGCCCGCCAGCATGTAAGTGTTGGTCATGCGCGGCATCGGCAAGTGCGCGAAGCTCTCGCGCCGGCCGTTGCCGGTGGACCGGGTGCCCATTAGCCGGGCATTGAGCTTGTCCTGCAGATAGCCTTTAAGGATACCGCCCTCGATCAATGTCGTGCAGTTCGAGGGCGTGCCCTC
>CAYTXS010000160.1:3912-5581 GCA_964441585.1 uncultured Thioalkalivibrio sp. | reverse complement strand
GGGCGCCGGTCACCTCCAGCGCCCGGCCGGCGACCAGCAGCGCCATGACGGTGATCAGCCCGGCATTGCCGAACATGGCGAGAAACTCGGCCGAGCCGAGAACGCCGCCCGGCCCCTCGTAAGGGACCAACTCGAAGCCCAGCACCAGCAACATCAGCACCATCAGGCTCGTCGACTCCTGCGGCACCGACGGACGCGTCAGCGCGACCAGGGCGAAGAGAGCGAGCCCGATGACGGCAAGGGCCTGAGTGTCCGGTAACGCGGTTGTCGCGATCGTATCCATCGGGCCCGGGGCCTGCTACGGGGGGGCACATTTACCACGCCCGGGGGGGGCATCGCTAGCTGCGCAGCGCCACGGCCCAGGCGAAGCGCAACGCCTCGCTGTAAAGTTCCGGCGTGCACTCCGTATCGGGCCGGCGCCACGCGATGCCGTCCGCTGCGGCCAGCGCCGGCAACAAGCCGAGGCCGCGACGACCCAGTTCCGGCGGCGCGAGGCTCCACGGTGAAAGACACAACAAGTGCGAGTGCCGCGCGCCGTGGATCAGCAGGTCCCGCTCGAGATCGTCGGCGTCGGCGACCTCCAGGCCGCCCGGAATGGTGATGGCCGCCCCACCGCCACGCGAGCGGGCAAGCGCGACGGACGCAGCGCGCGCACCCTCGCGAAAGGCCCACAGCCGCTCCCTCGCCCAGTTGAGCGCCGCATGGCTGCCCGGTGTGAAGCCGCGCCTGAGGGCGGCGTGGCCGATGCCCTCCAGTGCCAGCGCGAGGCGGCGCATGCCGGTATCGGGCGGCAGCCGGCCGAGCAATTCGTCCGCCATCACCACCAGTCGCTCCGCCAGCCGGCGTAATTCCGACGGACGGTTTTCGCTGGCGTCGATCAGCATGCCGAAATCGAACGACAACCTGAGACGTTGCGGCGCGCCCGGCACGAGTTCGCCGACACCTGGAGAGGGTCCGAGCCAGCGCGCGGACGGCGCCAGCGTCGCCAGCCCGGGACCCGGCAGTTCCGGAACGAGGCTCACGGCCGGCGCCGTGGCCGCCAGGGCCAGCAGGCTGCCCCACCAGCGGCGCGCATCGAGTTCGACCCCGTCCAGCAGGCGGATCGCCCGCCCCCGCTGGACGGCTTCCAGCGCGCCCGCCGGCAGCAACAGGTAGACGGGCGAAACGTCGCAGGCACCGACGGCGCCCAGTGCGAGTTCTCCGGGACGCGCGACGGCGGCGGGCAGTGCGAGCGCATCTGGCGCCAGGCGTCCGCCCTCGAGCGCCAGGCGCGCGTCAATTGCCGCCAGCGTCTCCGGAGCATCGCTCCCGGCATCGAGGCCGGCGAGACGCAATGTGCTGCGGCAGCCCGCCAGCCGCGCCTTTTGCAAAGCGTCCACGGGGGCATCCAGCGTGTCCGGCACGCAGGCGGCATCCACCATCACGACGCGGGCGGGCGCCGGCGGCGTCCCTGCCGCCAGCGCCCGGAGCTCATCGCGGTCCACCATCCCTGGTCTCCCTGGTTTGTTGCTGAAGAGCGACGACAGTGTCCCGCGTGGCGCGCTATGGTGTAAGGGTCGTTATGCGGCGCTTCATTGCCGAAACAGCGTGCATGCCTTGCAGCGACGCGCCGGGCGCACCATGATTCGGGTCTCGAACAGGAGAGACGCGTGAAAATCAGGGACCTGCT
>CAYTXS010000160.1:0-3812 GCA_964441585.1 uncultured Thioalkalivibrio sp. | reverse complement strand
GCCACGAAGTGGCCAATGCCGTGGACCAGGCCAACCGCGAGGTAGACACCCGTTTCGATTTCAAGGGCACCGGCGCGAAATTTGAAGTTGCGGATTTCGTCGTCAGCCTCGAGGCGGAGGCCGATTTCCAACTCAAGCAGATGGTCGATATCCTCACGCAGAAGCTGTCCAAGCGCGGCATCGACGTGGCCTGCATGAAAATCGAGGAGCCCGAGATCGCCCTGAACAAGGCGCGCCAGAAAGTCATTCTCCGGCACGGCATCGACTCGGACAGCGCGCGCAAGCTCGTCAAGCGCATCAAGGATGCGAAGC
Organism: uncultured Thioalkalivibrio sp.; assembly: GCA_964441585.1. Lineage (GTDB taxonomy): Bacteria > Pseudomonadota > Gammaproteobacteria > Steroidobacterales > XN24 > XN24. The sequence goes on along the minus strand of CAYTXS010000160.1, from coordinate 3,500 downwards.
TCAAGGTGCAGGCGCAGATCCAGGGCGACCAGGTGCGCGTCACCGGCAAGAAGCGCGACGACCTGCAGGAAGTCATCGCGCTTCTGAAGGGCGCCGAACTCGAACTGCCGCTGCAGTTCACCAATTTCCGCGACTGACCTTCCCGGCTGAACCCCGCGCCGCAACCCCGGAGCACTGATGATCGATCTTTACACGGCGCCCACGCCGAACGGCCGCAAAGTGTCCATTGCCCTGGAGGAGATGGCGATTCCCTACGAGGTCCACGCCGTCGATCTCGCTGCAGGGGAACAGAAGACCGCCCGGTTTCTCGCCATCAACCCGAACGGGCGCATCCCGGCGATCGTCGATCGGGAGGCCGGCGACTTTCCGGTGTTCGAGTCCGGCGCGATCCTGCTCTGGCTGGCGGAGAAATCCGGCCGGTTCCTGCCGTCGGAGGCGCAGCCGCGCTCGGTGGTGATGCAGTGGCTGTTCTTCCAGGTGGGGGGCGTCGGTCCGATGCAGGGCCAGGCTAATGTGTTCTACCGTTATGCAGAGGAGAAAATCCCGTTCGCCATCGAACGCTACCAGCGCGAGGTGCGGCGGCTGTTCGAGGTCTACGACCGTCATCTCGCGGAACACGAATTCCTCGGCGGGGAATATTCGATCGCCGACATGGCGACCTGGCCGTGGATCGTCACCCATGACTGGTCGGGTGTTTCCGTGGAGGGCCTCGATCACCTGCAGCGCTGGCTCGAGGTCATCGGCGCTCGCCCTGCGGTACAACGCGGCATGGACGTGCCGAAACCGTGGAATCCCAGTCCCGACGTTGGCAAGTTCGTCGGCGCCGCGCGCAAGATGCTGGTCTGACCGACCTTGAGCGGCACCACACGCGAACCCGTCCGTTTCGAAAGCAAGGACATCCCGCTGCGGGAAGACGTGCGCGAGATCGGCACGATCGTCGGCGAGGTCATTGCCGAGCAGTGCGGCCAGCGGATTTTCGACGCCGTCGAGCAGATCCGTCGCGCAGCCATCCTGCAGCGCGAGACCGGCCAGCGCGGTGACCTCCGCGCGCTGCTCGATTCCCTCGACACGCCGGCCGCCGCCGATGTGCTGCGCGGGTTTTCGACCTACTTCCAGGTCGTCAACATCGCAGAGAAGGTGCACCGTATCCGCCGCCGCCGCGAGTGGCTCCGTGACACCCGCCAGCGTCGCTCCGACAGCCTGGAGACCGCGATGCGGATGCTGGCGGAGCGCTGCCCCGACCCGGCCGACGCCAAGGCATTCCTCGACAACCTGCAGATCGAGCCGGTCTTCACGGCGCACCCGACCGAGCCGACCCGCCGCACCATCCTGCTGAAACAGCAGCAGATCGCGCGGCGCCTCGTCGAGCGCATGGACGCCTCGCTGACGCCGCAGGAGCAGGCGGCGCTGCTCGCCAACATCCGCGCCCAGGTCACCAGCGGCTGGCAGACCGAGCAGCATCCGAACACGCGTATCACGGTGAGTGACGAACGCGAGCAGGTGCTGTTCTTCATCGCGGAGAGCATCTACCGCGTCATCCCGGTCGTCTACGAGCAACTCGAGGCGGCGATCGCCGACGTCTGGGGTGAGCACGATACGAGCTTTCGGCCCGGCGTCATCTTCCGCTTTGGCAGCTGGGTCGGCGGCGACATGGACGGCAACCCGAACGTCGGGCCGGAGACCATTCGCGAAACCCTTGCGCTGCATCGACTCACCGCGCTGAACCTGTATCGCGGGGAACTGCGCAAGGTCGCCGCCGAGCTGTCCCAGGCGCCGAGCCGCATCGGCTTCTCGCAGCCGTTCCTCGAACGGCTCGAAGCCTATTCCAAGGCGTTCCCCGCGGCGCTCGAGCAAGTCGCCCCACGCCACCGCGACATGCCGTACCGCGTGTTCTGCGCACAGCTCGCCAGCCGCCTCGCGGCGACGCGCGACGGCGACCCCGCCGGCTACCCGGATGCCAAGACCTTCCTTGCCGACCTGCGGCTGATGGCCACGAGCCTGGCGGAGAACAAGGGCCGCAATGCCGGCCTGTTCGCCGTGAACCGGTTGTTGTGGCGCGCCGAGACCTTTCGCTTCCATCTCGCCACCCTGGACCTCAGACAGGACTCCGAAGTGCACCGGCGCTGCATCGGCCATTGCCTGGGCGACGCGCAGTGGATGGAGCGCCCGCGCGCGGAGCGCGCCGAGCGCCTGCGGCAGCTGCTCGACGAAGGTGCGCAGTGTCCGCTCGTCACGGACGCCGAGGCAGACAAGACCCTCGAGGTGTTCCGCGCCGCCGGCGAAGCGCTCCAGACCTACGGCAGCCATGCCATCGGCCCGTACATCATCTCCATGGCGCAGGGCGCCGACGACGTACTGTCCGTGCTGCTGCTGGCCCGCTGGGCGGGACTGGTGGACGACGACGGCGTCGTGCCGCTGGACATCGCCCCGCTGCTGGAGACCGTGGACGATCTCGAACGCGGCCCCGAGATCGTTGCGGAGCTGCTCGACGATCGCGTCTATCGCGCGCACCTCGAGACCCGGCGCCAGCGCCAGGTCGTGATGATCGGCTATTCGGACTCGAACAAGGATTCCGGCATCGTCGCGGCGCGCTGGGCGCTGCACCTCGCTGAGGAGGCGCTGGTGGCCGAAGCGGAGAGCCGGGATATCGACCTCACGTTGTTCCACGGCCGCGGCGGCACCATCAGCCGGGGGGGCGGGCGCACCCACACTGCTGCGCTGGCGGCCCCACGCGGCGCGGTGCGCGGTCGCCTGCGCGTCACCGAACAGGGCGAAATCATCAACGCCAAATACGGCCTGAGGGGCATCGCGATCCGCACGCTGGAGCAGGCCGCCAGCTCCGTGGCGGAAGCCACGCTACGCGACGGCGGCACGCCGCCACCCGCATTGTGGCGCGAGATCATGGCGGAAGTGGCCACCGACAGCCGGGGTGCCTATCGGGCGCTCGTTCACGAGGACAAGGACTTCTACGCCTACTTCCGCCAGGCGACGCCGATCGACGTCATCGAGCGCATGAACATCGGCTCGCGTCCGGCCTCCCGGCGCAAGATGCAGGGCATTCGCGACCTGCGCGCGATCCCGTGGGTGTTCGCCTGGACCCAGACGCGCGCCATCCTGCCGGGATGGTACGGGGTGGGCACCGGCCTCGAGGCGGCGATCGCACGGCACGGCGAGGCGCCGCTCAAGCAGATGTTCGGTGAATGGATGTTCATGCGTGCCATGCTCGAGGACCTGGAGATGGTGCTGGCGAAATGCGACATGCAGATCGCGGGCCGCTACGCCGAGCTGGCGGATCCGGAACTGCAGCGCTTTCACGGTGTCATCGATGCCGAGTTCCGGCGCACCGTCGCCGCCGTGCTTCGCCTGAAGGGCACCACCACGCTGTTGCAGACCGACCCGACCCTGGATCGCACCATCCGGCTGCGGAATCCCTATGTCGACCCAATGAGCCTGCTCCAGGTCGACCTGCTGCGCCGCTGGCGCGAAGCCGGGCGGGAAGA
>CAYTXS010000159.1:0-5589 GCA_964441585.1 uncultured Thioalkalivibrio sp. | reverse complement strand
AGCTGGCCGTGGAGACGAAGCCCGGATCCAGCGTGAATACACCGAACTCCTTGTAAAGCGACCCGATGTCCACGACATCGGGCCCCACCGTCCCGGCGCGCACCGGCATCTCGAGGCGCTTGCCGTCTGCTTCACTGCTGAGAGTAAGGATCTTGTCACTCATGCTCGCTTCCCTGGTGCGTGTTGCGCTGCCGCGTGGCGGCGGCCGATTATAGTCCACCGCGAGGGCCGTGTCCCGGACCACGTCGCCTTGACGCGGCAGCGCAGCAGTCGGGGTCGCGGCGTCGACTGCCTGTGCGCCGCGCCCCTTGGCGAACCGGCCCGGGCGACCTGCGACCGCGACGCAAACGAAAAGGGGCGCCTCATGGGCGCCCCTCGAAAAAACAGCGGTCGGACAGCAGGCGTTACGCGCTCATGCCACCGTACTTGCGACGGAACTTGTCCACGCGGCCGCCGCTGTCGAGGATCTTCTGCTTGCCCGTGTAGAACGGGTGGCACTGCGAACAGACCTCGATATGCAGCTCTTTCCCCAGGGTGGAGCGCGTCGCGAACGTGTTGCCGCAACTGCAGACCACGTTGATCTCTTGATAATCGGGATGGATGTTCGACTTCATGCTCGACCTTCCGGGCTCGGGGGGGCAGTGGAAAAGCTCGCCATAATAGCGCGCCGGAAGTCGCCCGGCAACCACCCGCCCACGCGGACAACCAGCGCCGGCCCACGGGGGGAACCAGCCCGCGATGCCACGATAGCGCCGGCGGCTCCCGATCGGCCACCGCGACCCGCCCGGGCCGGCACCGCACGGGCGATTGCGCGGTGACTGCACTGCACCAATCTCCTGAGGAATAACATTAACTTTCCAAGGCTAAGCACGTGCCCGGAAGGCTGTTTCGGGTTTATCCACAAAAGCTGTGGATAACTTTGTGGATTCCCGCTTGATGACTGCGTAGCGAAGGCCCAGTCGTAAGGCAGGGAACACTTTGGCGAAAAAGCGACCAAAGATTCGGTATGCTATGTGAATCAACGGCTTGCGCGCCCAGAATGCGTTGCAGACCGGGCACTGGGCCGGCGCACAGGCCGCGTCGGACCGGGATCCCGGCCAGCCCGCCGCCCATGTGCATAAGTCAACGCACTCAGGCCCTCGACCCCGGCAGAAACAGCCCCTGTAGGTCGTTCAGGAAACGGCGTCCCAATGCAGTCGGCTGCCAGTGATCTTCCCCCACGCGCACGAGCAGGCCCCGGCGCCGGCCCGCCTCGAGACCGGGTGCGGCCGCCTCGGCGGCTAGTCCGGTGCGGGCGCAGAATGACGTCAACGAGAACCCCGCGGTCAGGCGCAGGACGTTCAGCATGAACTCAAAGAGCAATTCCTCGGCCCCGAGCACGCGCTCCTCCTCGAGGCGCGGCCCCGCCATCCACACCGCGGGACGCCGTCGCCGCTGGCGGCGCAGCACGCGGCCGTCGGTGAGACTCAACTTGGCGTGCGCGCCCGCGCCGACCCCCAGGTAGTCGCCGTAATTCCAGTAGTTCAGGTTGTGCCGGCAGGCCTGGGCTTCGCGCGACCACGCGGATACTTCGTAACGCAGGTAGCCCGCCGCCTCGAGGACGGCCGTCGCGTGTTCCTCCATCGCCCAGCAGTCCTCGTCGCCGGGCAGTGTCGGCGGGCGACGATGAAAAGGCGTGCCCGGCTCGAGCGTCAACTGGTAAAGGGACAAATGAGGCGGCGCGACGGCCACGGCCGCGGCGAGGTCCGCGGCTGCCGCCTGCGCGCTCTGGCCGGGCAGGCCGAACATCAGGTCCAGGTTGAAGTTGCTCAGGCCTGCACCAGCGAGTTCATCGATCGCCGCATAAGCTTCCCGGTCGCTGTGGATGCGGCCGATCGCGATCAACAGGTCCGGCTGGAAACTCTGGACGCCGAGCGAGACGCGGTTGACGCCCGCCGCCGCGAGCTCGCTGAAATGTCCGCGCTCAACGGTGCCCGGATTGGCTTCCAGCGTGATCTCCGCCGTGGCCGCCACGGGCAGCCGGGTCGCCAGCCCGGCAAGAAACCGCTCGATCAGTGACGGCGGACAAAGGCTCGGCGTGCCGCCGCCGAAAAACACCGTCCCGACCTCACGGCCGGGCACCAGCGGGAGATCGTCGTCGAGATCCTCCAACAGACAGTCGATATAGCTGTCGAACGGCGCTTTTCCGCGAAGTTCGTGACTGTTGAAGTCGCAATAGGGACATTTTTTGACGCACCACGGCAAGTGGACGTACACGCCCAGAGGCGTCTCCGCCCGCTCCGGCGCCGGGCCGGTCGCCGTCACGCGTCTCCGGCGGAATCCGATCCGCCGGCGCACCGCAGGCGCTCGAGCAGCGCTTCGAAAGCGCGGCCACGGTGGCTGATGCGGTTCTTTTCGTCAGGCTGAAGCTCAGCAGCGCTGCGCTTGTCGCCGCGAGAGATGAAGACTGGATCGTAGCCGAAGCCGCCGCTGCCCCTGGGCGCGCGGGCGATCGTACCTTCCCAGCGTCCCTCGCAGACGATCGGCAAGGGGTCTGCCGGATGCCGGAGCAAAACCGCGACGCACACGAAGCGGGCGCCGCGAAGCGCTTCGGGCACATCCTCGAGTTCCGTCAGCAGCTTCCGCACGTTGGCCGCATCGCCGCCCGTGGCGGAGTAGCGCGCCGAGTGAATGCCGGGCGCACCGCCCAGCGCATCGACGACCAGCCCGGAATCGTCGGCGATGGCAGGCAGGCTGCTGCCGGCGGCGGCGTGACGCGCCTTCAGCAAGGCATTCTCGATGAAGGTCGCACCCGTCTCGTCCGCCGAGACCAGGCCGAATGCCGCCTGCGCCATGACTTCCAGCCCGGCCGGCGCCAGCAGCGCACCGATCTCGCGCGCCTTGCCCGCATTCCCGGTGGCGAGCACCACCCGCGAGCCGATGCCGTTCACCCGCGCAGCGCCGCCTGTTGCAACGCCAGCAGCGTGGCGATGCCGCTTCCGGCGAGGTCCAGCAGCTGGTCGAGTTCCGAACGGCGGAATGCATGGCCTTCGGCCGTTCCCTGGATCTCGACGAAGGCGCCGGCCTCGTTCATGACAACGTTCATGTCGGTCTCTGCCTCCGAGTCCTCGGCATAGTCCAGGTCGAGCACCGGGACGCCCCGGTACACGCCGACAGACACGGCCGCGATCTGGCCGTGCAGGGGATTCACGCGCAGCACCCTGCGGCGTTGCAGGTTCTGCAGGGCATCGGCCAATGCGACGTAAGCGCCGGTGATCGCTGCGGTGCGCGTTCCGCCATCCGCCTCCAGCACGTCGCAGTCGACCGTGACGGTGCGCTCGCCCAGTGCGCTCAAATCGAGCACCGCGCGCAGGCTGCGGCCGATGAGACGCTGGATTTCCAGCGTGCGGCCGCCCTGGCGGCCGCGGGCGGCCTCGCGCGGATTCCGGGTGTGCGTGGAACGCGGCAACATGCCGTATTCCGCCGTCACCCAGCCCTGGCCCTTGCCCTTGAGAAACGGCGGCACACGCTCCTCGATGCTCGCGGAGCACAACACCCGCGTGGCGCCGAAGGTGATCAGCACGGAACCCTCTGCATGGCGCTGGAATCCGCGCTCGAAATGCACGGGGCGTAACTCGTCGGGTCGTCGATCACTCGGTCTCAAGAGATTCTCCGGCAGGGGTCGTGCAATCCGCCAGCACGCGCAGCGCCACGGCGGTGGTGTTGTCACTGTAAGGTGTTCCGGCGCGCACGGCGCGCCCCGCGAGACGCGCCAGCCAGTCCTGGAGCGCGACGTCGGGATCCGGGCCGGCGGCCAGGTCCGTGTCGCTCACACCCGACCACAAGCCGTCGGAGCAGACCACCACCAGGTCGCCGACCTGCAGCGACTCCACCGCGGACAGTGCCACAAGCGGCTGCTCGGCTGCGCCTCCGAGGCAGTATTCCACGTAGTGGCGCATCGGGTGCCCGGCCACTTCCTCCTCGCTGATCAGGCCGTCCTGCAGGAGGCTCTCGATGGGTGTGTGGTCACGCGTGCGGGTCACGATGGCGCCATTGCGGACCAGGTAGACGCGCGAGTCACCGACGTGCGCCCAGATGGCGTGATCCTCGCACACCAGGCAGGCGGCGCAGGTGGCGCGGGGACGACTCCCCAGACCCATCTTCTCTCCCGTCGCGACGACCGCATCATGCGCCGTGGCCATCGCTTCGCCGAGAAACTCGCGGCAATCCGCGGCCGTCGGCGGCCGCGCAACCAGGCTTCGGCACAGCGAGTCGACCGCAACCTCGGCGGCCAGGGCGCCGCCGGCGTGCCCGCCCATGCCGTCCGCCACCACCAGCAGAAGGCGGCCCTCGGCCGACTGCACCGTGGCGCGATCCTGGTTGTCCTCGCGGTCGCCGAGCAGACTGACGTCAGCTGTTTCGAAGCGCAATTCGTTCCCCGGCCATCTGCTAGACTACCCGCCCGCCGGGAGCGGGAAATCCGCAAGTATAAGCGCGTCGCGGCATCGCGGCATGGAATTGCAACAAATGATCCGGAGCATGACCGGTTTCTCGCGCACCGAGTGCGATGCCCCCTGGGGCTCGCTGGCCTGGGAGCTGCGCTCGGTAAACCATCGATACCTGGAGACCGGGCTGCGGCTGCCGGAAGAGTTGCGCGCACTGGAATCGCGTTTCCGCCAGCAGATCGCCGGCCGCCTGAAGCGCGGCAAGGTCGATTGCGCCCTGCGCGTGAACTGGGACGCCGCGGGCGGCCGGGCGCTCGCCCTGGATCTGGACCTGGCCGAGCGCGTCGCCGACGCCGCGGAGAAGATCCGCGGCCGGGTCGGGGCGCTCGCCATGCCGGGCGCCATTGATCTCCTGCGCTGGCCCGGGGTGGTTCGTGAAGCCGAACGCGACGTCGAACCCGTGGCCGAGCTCGCCGCCGAAGCACTCGACCGGGCACTCGCCGAACTCGATGCGGCCCGCCGGCGCGAGGGCGAGCGCCTCGGCGAAGTGCTCGCGGAACGCTGCGCCGCCGTCGGCCAGCTCGTGGCCCAGGTCCGCCTCCTGTTGCCGCAGATCCGCAGCGGCCTCCGCGCGCGTCTTCTGGAGCGCCTCGCGGGACTCGACCTGGAAGCCGAGCCGCAGCGTCTCGAGCAGGAAATCGCCATCCAGCTCGGCAAGATGGACGTGGACGAGGAACTGGACCGGCTCGACAGCCACGTCGCCGAGGTCCGGCGGATCCTGTCCGGCGAGGACGAGGAGGCCAACGGCCGCCGGCTGGATTTCCTGATGCAGGAGTTCAACCGGGAAGCGAACACTCTCGGATCGAAGTCCGTGGACACCGAGACCACGCGGATCGCGGTCGAGCTGAAGGTCCTGATCGAACAGATGCGCGAGCAGGTCCAGAACATCGAGTGAGCATGTCTTGAATGCCCAGAACCGCCTGTTCGTGATTTCCGCGCCATCCGGCGCCGGCAAGACCAGCCTGGTGCGCGAGCTGATGGCGCGCAAACCCGTCCTGCGCTTTTCGATCTCGTACACCACGCGTCCGCAGCGCAATGGCGAGGTCGATGGAAAGGATTACTTTTTCGTCAGCCCGGAGTCGTTTCGCAGCATGATCGCGGACGG
>CAYTXS010000158.1:0-5595 GCA_964441585.1 uncultured Thioalkalivibrio sp. | reverse complement strand
GACGCCGCGACACGCGCGAAAGTCGGCATCAACGAACTGCTGCGCGCGGCGCGCTGACAAGAACTACCGGGACCCTCCGGGATCCCCGCGAGAGGAGCGTCACATGCAAGTGGACTCCCGATTATCGGCTTGTTGCCGGTCCGTTCTGCTGCTGCTCGCTGCGGTGCTCTGCTCGGGCTGCGGCGGGCTGACCGTAGTCAATGCCCTGAGCCCGTCCGACCATTACGTCGCCGAAACCGACCAGGCGTATGGCAGCGAGCCGCGCCAGAAACTGGACGTCTACCGGCCGGTCAACGCCGCACCGGACGCACCCGTCGTTATGTTTTTCTACGGCAACGGCTGGAGAGAGGCGTCACGCGGCGACTTCGAATTCGTCGCTGCGGCGCTGACCGAAACGGGTTATATCGTCGCGATCCCCGACTACCGTGGCCACCCAGACGTCATGTTCCCGAGTTTCGTGGAAGACGGCGCCGCGGCTGTCGCCTGGATCGCAGGGCAGGTAGACGGGATCCGGGACGGCCGTCGCCGGCTGTTTCTCGCCGGTCACTCTGCCGGGGCGCACATCGCCGCCATGCTCGCCTTTGATCGACGCTATCTCGATGCACTCGAGGAACCGCCGGCGGTCGCCGGTTTCATCGGGCTCTCCGGGCCCTATGACTTTCTCCCGCTCCAGGAGGGCTACCTGCAGGAAGTCTTCCCGGAACCTTTGCGCGAGCGGAGCCAGCCCATCAATTTCGTGTCCGGCGATGCACCGCCCACGCTGCTCATTCATGGCGCGGACGACAGCCGGGTCGTGCCCGGCAACAGCGTCCACCTGCTCCAGGCGTTGCGCTCCCACGATGTGCCCGCAACCCTGGAGATCTATCCCGACACCGGCCACGCCCGGGTCGTCGCGGCTCTGGCGCCACCATTGAGATTCCTGGGCAAGACTTTCGACGACATCTTCGAATTCATCGACGACACGCCGCACTGAGGAAAGCGGCAATGAGCCGCCGGCCCGCCGTCGCCGCGCGGCATCAGCCCGCGACGTCGTCCTCCTCGTCGGTCTTGCCAAGCGCTTCCGCTAGCCGCTTGCTCTTGATGTGGCGCACATCGCGTCCTGCGACCTGGTAGACCACCAGTTTCGCCATGTTCTTCGCATGATCGCCGATGCGCTCGATGGCCTTGATGATCAGCACGGACTCGGCGGCCACGGGCAGCAGGGACGGCGATGACACCAGGCCCTCGTGAATGGAGCGCAGTGCATCCTTGTATTCGATATCGAGCAGCTTGTCGCGCTCCGCCACCTGGATCGCCAGGTTCTCGTCCTGTTCGCGAATGGCCCGCAGGACCTCGACGAGCGAATGCTCGGCCGCGAGTGCCATGTGCTTCACCGAATCGCGATAGGCGTCGACGGGATCCTGTTCGTCCACGATCATCCGGCGCGCAATTTTGGCGATTTTCTTGGCCTCGTCGCCGACGCGCTCCAGTTCGGTGAAACTCTTGAGCATCACGATCACCGAACGCAGGTCCACTCCCATCGGCTGGCGCCTGGCGATTATCTGGATTGCCATTTCCTCGCCCTGGGTATCGTAGGCGTTGAGTTGCTTCTCGCGGGCCACGACCTGTTGGGCCAGTTCGTCGTCTCTCTCGAACAACGATCGCGTTCCGTCCCGCACCTGGGCCACGGCGAGTTCGCCCATGTCCAGCAACACGCCCGAGAGGCGCTTCAATTCCTCGTCGAAACTCTGCACTGTGTGTCCGAGTTGCCCGTCGCTCATGGTTGTCTTCTCCTCGTGGATCCAGGATGGCCGCCGCCTACGCGACACGGCCCGTGACATACGCTTCGGTCAAACGGTGCCGGGGCGTCGTCAGTAATTCGTCGGCCGCGTTCACCTCGATGAGGCGTCCGGCGTGTAAAAAGGCGATGCGCTGGGCAACCCGGCCCGCCATCTGCATGGACTGCACCGTCAGGATAACGCTGCAACGGGTCGCAAGACCATGAACCAGGTCTTCAATTCGCGCGGCCGCGGTGGGATCGAGACCCTGGCAGGGGTTTTCGAACAATAACACCTGCGGCTCGAGTGCCAGTGCCCGCGCAATGCACAAGCGGTGCAGTTGCTCGGGCCGCAGTCCCTCGGGTGATCCGCGCAGCCGCTCGCGGACGTCATCGAACAACCCGGCCAGTTGCAGGCTGTCGCGGACGCGGCGTTCCAGTTCGGTACGATCCGGCGCGAGGCCGTGAATGCGCGCACCGTAAGCCACGTTGTCGAACACCGACATGCGGAAGGCCGTGGGCCGGGCCGGCAACAACGCCACTCGCGCGCGCAACGCGAGCACATCGACACCCGGCGCACGCAGGTCCTCTCCGTCGAGCAGCACACGGCCCACCGTGCGATAGATCGAATCGAGATCCATCATGCGATTCAGCGAGCGCAACAGCGCCGTCTTGCCCGCCCCCAGCGCACCCACGATCGCGGTCACCTCACGGCGGCCGAAACTCAGGTCCACACCGGTCACGAGGGGTTCCTGCCCGCGGAACACGCTCAGCCCCTGGCATTCCAGAACCGGATCCGGATGGCCTGGCGAGCCCGCGGGGCGAACTCTTGCGACGCCCTCCACGGCCGCGGCACCCCCGGACTCGGGATGCGCGCTCATGTGCTGCGTCCACGCCGCTCGAGCAGCCAGCCGAGCAGGCCAAGCAGCAACACCACGGCGACCAGCGTCAACGCGGCGGCCGCCGCCTTCGCGGCGAACAGCGGGCCCGGCAGTTCGGCCCAGCGGAATACCAGCACCGGCAACGGAATGCCGGGCTCCATTGGCGATGCTGGGAGCCCGGCCGCGAACGCCGCGAAACCGACCAGCAACAGGGGAGCGGCCTCGCCGAGTGCTCGCGCAAGCACGGTGAATGCACCGCCCAGCATCGCAGGCGCCGCACGGGGCAGGACATGCCCCGCCACCACCTGCAGCGGTGCGGCACCCATCGCATAACCGGCTTCCCGGTCCGCGGCCGGCACACGTCGCAGCGTCGCCTGGCCGACCATCACGATCCTGGGCAGCATCACCAGCCCAAGCACCGCGCCGGCGAGCAACGGCGTCCCGACCGGCAGGCCGAGCACGACGACCAGGCCGCCGAAACCCAGCAAGCCGTAGATGACGGGCGGGAGCATCGCCAGGTGGTGCAGGCTGCGATTCACCAGAGCCGCGCGGCGCCCCCGCCGGGCGATCTCTTCGAGGTAGACCGCCACGCCGAGGCCAAGCGGGATCGCCACCACCAGCACGGGCAGCAAGGCCAGCCCGGAAGCGATCACAGCGCCGGCGATCCCCGCGGTTTCAGCATCGATCGAATCGGGCTGCAGGAACGTGACCGCACCGAGGCCCGGCCCCGCATGGCGCAGCATGTCGAGCAGCGGCAGCGCGAGAAGCACCACCAGCAGCCACGCCCCGGCACGCGCGAGTGTGCGCATGGCATGGTCACGGCGCTGCCGGCCGGCGGCATTCTCAGAAGATCGGTGAAGGGGCGACATCGGATCTCCGTAACAAGTGCAGCGCCCAGGCGTTGAGCGGCAGCACGATGATGACGAGAAACAGTCCCAGCACAAAGGGTAGCTGAGTTCTGACGTTGTCGAGCGCATGCGTACCGGACATGAGCGCGACCATCTGGGCGGTCAGTGTCGTTGTGGCCCCAAGCGGATCCACACTCCAGGTGGCCACCAGTCCGGCCGCCATCAGCACGATCACCGTTTCGCCGAGCGCGCGTGACACGGCGAGCAGCACGGCGGCACCGATACCGGGGCGCGCCTGTGGCAACACGATGTCCCGCAGCGTTTCCCAGCGGGTCGCACCGAGGCCGAGCGCCGCCTCCGCGGCGCCCCTGGGCACCCGGTCGAGCGCCTCCTCGAGGCGCACCGTCAGCACAGGAAGCAACATGATGCCGACCGCCACGCCGGCCGCCAGCGTGCTCTGGATCGCCGCATCGAGCCCGAGACCCGCGGCCGCCTTCGCCACCGCGGGACCGAGGGTGAGCACCGCGAACAAGCCGTAGACGACGGCCGGAACCAGGGACGCAAGTCGCATGGCCACCCGCCAGCGTGCACGCCGCCGAGCGCCCGTCCAGGCATAGCCGTGCAGGGCGGTGGCCGACGCCAGCGGCAGGGCGACCAGCAAGGCGATCAGGGCGACCATGATGCTGCCCAGCAATACGGGCAGCACGCCGAAGGCGCCCTCGCCCACTGCCTGCGCAGCGCGAATGGCGCTTTCCGGGCTCCAGTGGGTGCCGCCGAGAAATGCCAGCGGCGAAACCCGCAAGAAGAAATTCATCGTCGGCACGAGCAGGGTCACCCATACCAGTGCCAGCACGCCCGCCGCCAGACCCGCACTCCCCCACAGGGCGAAGCCGACCGAGCGCTCCAGCATGCGCTCCACGGGCGCAGCGCGACGCAGTAAAGCCAGGCCGACCACGAGGGCCAGCAGCACACCCAGCAAGGCCAGTGCCAGCACCACGGTGCCCGTCTTGGGGTGCAGCGAGAAATTCGCCGGCTGGCCCCTTGTCACGACCGCTGCGGTGGGAGCACTCGCCACCGGCACGAGACCAAGCGCCAGCAACCAGCCGCGCGGACCGATCGCCTCGGGCGAATAGAAGCCGGTGACGAATGCATCTAGCTTCGGCACGAAGTCCAGATGCGCAGTTTTGACGTAGATGTAGAGGGAGCGCGCCAACGGGTAATCGCCCGCCGCGATGCTCGGCAAATCCGGACACACGCCGTCGATGCAGACCGCGGCCACGCGTCCCGCGTTGCGCACCAGCGTGCCGAAACCGAACACGCCCACCGCCTCCGGGTCAGCCTGCAGCCGCGTCACCAGTGCGTCATCATTCTCGCCTGCATCTACCCAGGCGCCATCGCGGCGCAATTCACCGCAACGGGCCGGGTCGAACCCGGACGCCGGGTTCGATCGCAGCGCGGCGCGGCAAGCCGGTTCGATGGCGAGCCGGGCGAAGCTGTCACGCGTGCCGGAGGTTGCAGGAGGCCCGAGAACGCGAATGGGCACGGCCGGCAGCCCTGCGCCGATCTCGTTCCAGTGGGTGTAGGGATTCGCGATCCAGCGCGGGCCGCCGGCGGGATCCGGCACTCTCTGTGCCAGCGCGAGCCAGAGCTGGGTACGGGTGAGACTTTGCAAGCCGACTGCCGGCTGGGCCCCAATAACGATTCCGTCGCGCCCCACCTCGAATTCCCGCATCGGCACCGCGCCCGCCACACGGCAGGCGCTGGCCTCCTCGGGCGTCATCGCCCGCGATGCGATCGCCACGTCGGGCGTGGCCGGGCCGAGGCCCTCGCAGAACCAGGCGATGCCGGCGCCGGTGCCCATCGGTAGCACCAGCGCGCCGCCTCCGACCTGACGCTGCGCCACGGCCACCGCGAAGGGATACATCGTGGACGAACCGGCCACCAGGGGATGGTCACGGACCATGGCGGCAGCATCGCGTGGCCCTGCGGCAGACGCGGCTGCCGCAGCCGCCTGCCAGGCAAGCAGCGCCGCCAGCAGCAGGAAGATGGACGGAGCGCGGCTAACCGAAGCGTCCCGTGACGTAGTCACTGGTGCGCTTCGCTTTCGGGT
>CAYTXS010000157.1:3527-5659 GCA_964441585.1 uncultured Thioalkalivibrio sp. | reverse complement strand
ACGGTAGGTCCGGATATGCGAGGGCGATTGATGAGGTCACGCGGGAATGCCTGGCGATCGATATCGCCGGCTGCATCCGCTCCGGCCGCGTCATCGAGGTGCTGTCCAAGCTGGTCAGCGTGCATGGCGCCCCACGTTACCTTCGTTCCGACAACGTCCGATCTTCGCCCCTTCGCCGCCGGTGCCATACGGTCCCGCCACCGCCTCCGGAATGAACGACAGGAAGCTGCCCGAGAACGCCCCCAGTGCGCCGTCGCCGAAACGCCCGCCCCCGGCGGTGTACCAGAACGATTCACGGTAGTGGGGTTGAAAGCAGAAAGGAATTCATTCTCTCAGAGAGAATCTAATTCCTCGGTGACAGCACCCCAGATAGTTAAAGATTCGCAAGCCAGGGCCCCGGGGCCCTGGAAAAGAGCCATTTCGGGGCAAACAGAGTTTGGGCAAAGGTCACTTTTTCCGCCTTTTGACCAGAGGTCATTTTCAGCGGTCACGATTCAGGGCAGAGGTCATCTGCCTCGGGCAGGGGAACTCGCGATGAAGTTTCAAGGCCCCACCAGGGCTCAGGGAAGGCCCCAGTGTCTATCAGGTCGTGCTAAAATTCACGTAAGTACCTGATTTAATTGGCGCGCCCGAGAGGATTCGAACCTCTGACCTCTGCCTCCGGAGGGCAGCGCTCTATCCAGCTGAGCTACGGGCGCAGTGCGGAGTCGGGCATGATACCGGGATCCGTTATGACCGTCCACGACTGTCAAGAGCAGTTTGGCGACGCAACAGCATGGCCCTATAATTCTCGCCTCATCGGGCCGACAAGACCGGACCGACCCACCTACATCCAGGGGATACCGCGTTGAGCGCAGTAAGCGACCGCAAGTTCGTTGATACATTCATGGTGGTGCTCGGCATCCTCGTCGTGATCTCGGTGGCGATCTACGCCTTGGCGGACTTCATCGCGGGCCGCACTCAGGAAGTGCACGTGCGTGAGGATGCCGCATTCCAGCAGCGCATCGAAGAGCGCATCCAGCCCATCGGGCAGGTGGCTGTCGCCGGGCAGGACAACAGCGCACTGCGGGATCCGGGCGGCGCCGTGCCGAGCATCGCGGATGCGCCGGGACCTGCTCCCGAGCCCGCTGTCGCCGTTCTCGACGGCGAAGGGGTTTACAACGCAGCCTGCACGGCCTGTCACGGGCCGGGCATCGCGGGCGCACCGAAGACCGGTGACGCGACAGCCTGGGCGCCGCGCATCGACAAGGGCATGGACACGCTCGTGCAGCACGCGATCGAAGGCTTCCAGGGTGACGCGGGTTACATGCCGCCCCGCGGCGGCTATTCGAACCTCAGCGATGAGCAGGTGCGCGACGCGGTCCAGTACATGGTGGACGCGGTCGGCAGCTGACGACCGCTTCGGCCAAGACGAGCGGTCAATCCTCCGCCAGCATCGAGCGCAGCCCCGCGATCGCCGTATGCGCACGGTCCCTGCTTTCCTCTTCGCTCAACTCGACGCGCCCTTCCCATTCCAGCGCCTCGGGAGGCAACTCTTCCAGGAAGCGGCTCGGGGCGCACTCCAGCGTCTCGCCGAAGCGTTTGCGGCGCCGCGCATAGGTCATCAGCAGGCGTTGTCGCGCCCGGGTGATGCCCACGTAGGCGAGCCGGCGCTCTTCTTCGAGCCCCGGACCCTCCAGGTTGGCGCGATGCGGCAACAGCTCCTCCTCGCACCCCACCAGGAACACGGTCGGAAATTCGAGGCCCTTGGCGGCGTGCAGGGTCATCAGCCGCACGCGGTCGTCCTGCGCATCCTCTGACTGGCGGTCGAGCATGTCCATCAGCGACAGCTTGCGCAGCGCATCGGCGAGCGTCGCTTCCTCATCGCCGCGCGCGGCCCGGCCTAACCACTCGAGCAGCTCGCCGAGGTTCTCGTTGGCCTTCTCCGCCTGGCGCGGATCGCGGGCATTCTCGAACAGCCAGTCGCGGTAACCCAACTCGTCGATCAGTTCTCTTGCCAGTGCGTCCACGGGCGCGCCGCCTTCGGCCTCGTCCCCGAGTTCGATCATGCGCCGGGCGAAACCGTGCAGTCGCTCCACGGTGCGGGACGGCAATACGCTGTGCAGGCCCGCCTCCAGGCTGGCGGCGAGCAG
>CAYTXS010000157.1:0-3427 GCA_964441585.1 uncultured Thioalkalivibrio sp. | reverse complement strand
CGGTGCGGGACGGCAATACGCTGTGCAGGCCCGCCTCCAGGCTGGCGGCGAGCAGGCCGAGGCCGCGACTGGAGGCCCATGCGCCGAGCTTCTCGAGCGTCGCCGTGCCGATCTCCCGCCGCGGTACGTTGACGATGCGCAGGAAGGCCGCGTCGTCATCCGGATTGGCGATGACGCGCAGGTACGCGAGCACGTCCTTGACCTCGGTGCGATCGAAAAACGAGGTCCCGCCGGTCACCGAGTAGGGGATTTCGAGGGTACGCAGCGCCTGTTCGAACGGCCGCGCCTGGAAGTTGCCCCGATACAGCACCGCGAAGTCGCGCCACTCGCCGCCGCGTTCCATGCGCATACGCATGATTTCCATGGCGACCCGATCTGCTTCGTCGGCGCCGTCGCGGGCCACGAGGACGCGAATGCGGTCGCCGGGTCCGTGGGCGCTCCACAGACGCTTATCGAACAGGTGGGGGTTGTTGGCGATGAGTCCGTTGGCGGCCGACAGGATGCGGCCGGAGGAGCGGTAATTCTGCTCCAGCTTGATGACTTTCAACGCCGGGTAATCGGCCGCCAGGCTGCGCAGGTTGTCCGGCCGCGCGCCCCGCCACGCGTAGATCGACTGGTCGTCGTCGCCCACCACCGTGAATGCGCCCCGCCCGCCGACCAGCTGCCCCATGAGCTGGTACTGGGCGAAGTTGGTGTCCTGGTACTCGTCGCCGAGCATGTACTGGATCCGATCCTGCCACGCTTCCAACACCTTGGGCAGCTCCCGGAACAGGAACACCGGCCGCACGATCAAGTCGTCGAAATCCAGCGCGTTGTAGGCCTGCAGCGCGCGTTGGTAACTCGCGTACTGCATCGCGCGGGCCTGCTCGAGCTGGTCGGCGGCGGACGCCAGCGCCGCCTCGGGCGACACCAGTTCGCTCTTCCAGGCCGAGAACGCCGCACAGGCGGCGTCGATCGTGGTCTCGGTGTCGGCGTTGTCGTTCTTCAACAGCTCCTTGACCAGGCTGCGGCTGTCGTGCGCATCGAAGATGGTGAAGCCGCGCTTGTAGCCGAGATTGCCGTACTCACGCCGCAGGATGTTCAGCCCCAGCGTGTGAAAGGTTGAGACCTTCAAGTTCCGGGCGGTGTCCTTATCGAGCATCCCGCCGACGCGCTGGCGCATTTCGCGCGCCGCCTTGTTGGTGAACGTCACCGCGGCAATGCCGAAGGCCGGCACGCCGCCGGCCACCAGCGCGGCGATCTTTTCCGTGATGACGCGCGTCTTGCCGCTGCCGGCGCCGGCCAGCACGAGCAGGGGGCCGGTCGTGTAGCGCACGGCTTCGAGCTGGGCGGGATTGAGGGACATGGGCGGGGATTCGGCGACGCGTGAAGAGCGCGGATCATACCCGAAGCGCCAGAAAAAAGAGGGGCCTCGCGGCCCCTCTCAAGCGCCGGCTCCCGGCCGGCCAGTCATCGGCAAGTAGACCCCCTCTCGCTGATCCGTTCCAGATCGAGGGCTAGCGCAGGTCGAAGCGGTCCGCGTTCATCACCTTGGTCCAGGCCGCGACGAAATCCTTGATGAACTTCTCCTGGTTGTCATCCTGGGCGTAGACCTCGGCGTAGGCCCGCAGGATGGAGTTCGAGCCGAACACCAGGTCAGCGCGTGTCGCCGTCCACCTCACCTTGCCCGTGTTGCGGTCGCGGATCTCGTAGAGATTCTTGCCCGCCGGCTGCCACTCGTAGGCCATGTCGGTCAGGTTGACGAAAAAGTCGTTCGTCAGCGCACCGACGCGGTCAGTGAACACGCCGTGCTGCGAGCCGCCGTGGTTCGTGCCCAGTACGCGCATGCCGCCGACGAGAACCGTCATTTCCGGCGCCGTCAGGCCCAGCAGCCTGGTGCGGTCGAGCATCAACTCCTCGGGCGCGACGTCGTAGGCCGAGTTGAACCAGTTGCGGTAGCCGTCGGCGAACGGCTCGAGCACCCCGAAAGAGTCCGCGTCGGTCGTCTCGTCGGTAGCGTCCCCGCGGCCGGGCGCGAAGGGCACGGCGACGTCGAAGCCTGCGGCCTCGATCGCCTTCTCGATACCGACGACACCCGCCAGCACGATGACGTCCGCGATGCTGGCGCCGGCGTCCCTGGCGATCGGCTCGAGCACGTCGAGGGCCTTCTTCAGCCGCGCCGGCTCGTTGCCCTCCCAGTCCTTCTGCGGCGCAAGGCGGATGCGGGCGCCGCTGGCGCCCCCGCGCATGTCAGAGCCGCGGAAGGTGCGGGCGCTGTCCCACGCCGTCGCGACCATCTCCGCAATCGACAGCCCGCTGTCCGCGATCTTCGCCTTCACGGCGTCCACGTCGTAGTCGCTGCTGCCTGCGGGGACCGGGTCCTGCCAGATCAGGTCCTCGGCGGGAACCTCCGGGCCGATGTAGCGCTCCTTCGGGCCCATGTCCCGGTGGGTGAGCTTGAACCAGGCGCGCGCGAAGGTGTCACGGAAATATTCCGGATCGTTGCGGAACCGCTCCATGTACTCGCGGTAAGCGGGATCCAGCTTCATCGCCATGTCGGCGTCCGTCATGATCGGGTTGCGGCGGATCGACGGGTCACTGGCGTCGATGGGCTTGTCCTCTTCGCTGATATCGACCGGCTCCCACTGCCAGTGTCCGGCGGGGCTCTTCTTCAGCTCCCACTCGTGGTCGAGCAGCATGTCGAAATAGCCCATGTCGAACTTGGTGGGATCTTTCGTCCAGGCGCCTTCGATGCCCGAGGTCACGGCCTTGCTGGCGACGCCACCCATCTCGGGGTTCATCCAGCCCATGCCCTGGTTCTCGATCTCGGCCGCTTCCGGCGCCGGGCCCAGGTTCGACTCGAGCCCGTTGCCATGGGCTTTGCCTACGGTGTGGCCACCGGCGGTGAGGGCTGCGGTCTCCTCGTCGTTCATCGCCATGCGGGCGAAGGTCACGCGCACGTCGTGCGCCGACTTCAACGGATCGGGCTTGCCGTCCCGCCCTTCCGGATTGACGTAGATCAGGCCCATGTGGACCGCACCGAGCGGCTCCTCGAGGGACTCCGGGTCTTCCTCGTTGGCGTAGCGGAGGATGCTCTCGGCCAGCCACTCCTTCTCCGAACCCCAGTAGACGTCCTGCTCGGGCTCCCAGATGTCCTCGCGGCCGAAGCCGAAGCCGAAAGTCTTGAGGCCCATCGACTCGTAGGCCACGTTGCCGGCCAGGATCATGAGATCGGCCCAGCTGAGCTTATTGCCGTACTTCTTCTTGATCGGCCACAGCAGGCGGCGGGCCTTGTCGAGGTTGCCGTTGTCCGGCCAGGAGTTGAGCGGTGCGAAGCGCTGGTTGCCCGTGCCGCCGCCGCCGCGGCCGTCGAACTGCCGGTAAGAACCCGCGGCATGCCATGCCATGCGGATCATCAGGCCGCCATAGTGGCCGTAATCGGCCGGCC
>CAYTXS010000156.1:0-5698 GCA_964441585.1 uncultured Thioalkalivibrio sp. | reverse complement strand
GCCCAGACGTCCTTGATTCCGCCGCTCATCGGCGACTCTCCTTGCTTGTGCTGCATCTCGTGCAGCGCGTACTTCAAAAGCCCTACGCCCGTCGCATGGATCGGGTTGCGCACCACGTCGGCCAGCCCCGTCACGCCGTGCGGCACGCCGAGACGCACCGGCAGGTGGAACACTTCCTCGGCCAGTTCGATCGCGCCTTCCATCTTCGAGCTGCCGCCGGTGAGCACGACGCCGGCCGCGATCATGTCGTCGAAGCCGCTGCGCGCGACCTCGTTGCGGATCAGCGTGAACAGCTCCTCGTAGCGCGGCTCGACGATCTCGGCCAGCGTCTGGCGCGCGAGGCGCCGCGGCGGCCTGTCGCCGACGCTAGGCACCTCGATGGTCTCGTCCGGGTTCGCCAGCTGCGAGAGCGCGCAGGCATAGCGGATCTTGATTTCCTCGGCGTACTGCGTCGGCGTGCGCATCGACACCGCGATGTCGTTCGTCACCTGGTCGCCCGCAATCGGGATCACCGCCGTGTGGCGGATCGCGCCGCCGGAGAACACCGCGATGTCGGTGGTCCCGCCGCCGATGTCCACCAGGCAGACACCGAGCTCCTTCTCGTCCTCGGACAGCACGGCATGGCTGGAGGCGAGCTGCTCGAGCACGATGTCGATGACCGTCAGGCCGCAGCGCTGCACGCACTTGATAATGTTCTGCGCGGCCGACTCGGCGCCGGTGACCATGTGGACCTTCGCCTCGAGCCGCACGCCCGACATGCCGATGGGCTCGCGGATGCCTTCCTGGTGATCGATGAGGAACTCCTGCGGGATGATGTGCAGGATCTTCTGGTCGGCCGGGATGGCGACGGCGCGCGCGGCGTCGATGACCCGATCCACGTCGCCCGGCGTCACCTCGCGCTCGCGGATGGCGACGATGCCATGCGAGTTGAGGCTGCGCACGTGGCTGCCCGCGATCCCCGCATACACCTCCGAGATCTCGCAGCCGGCCATCAGTTCGGCCTCTTCCACGGCACGCTGTATCGACAGCACCGTCGACTCGATATTGACCACCACGCCCTTTTTCAGGCCGCGCGAGGGATGGCTGCCGATGCCGATAATCTCCAGCCCCCCTTCCTCCATCAGCTCACCGACGATCGCGACCACCTTGGAGGTGCCGATATCCAGCCCGACGATCGTTTCCCTGGCGTTGCGCTTAGCCATCGTGCGTAGGTCCCTCACTGCTTGCGGCCGCGGCGCCGCGCTCGCGCCAGCCCACGGCAAAGCCGCGGCTGTAGCGCAGGTCCACGTAGCCGACTTCGGCCACCCGGGGTGTGAGCAGCGGCGCGGCCACGCGGGCAAAGCGCCGCAACCGTGTCTCGAAGGACTGGCGGCCGAGGCGCAGCTCCAGGCCGTTGCTCAACTCGATACGCCACGAGCCGCGCTCGTCGAGCTCCAGCACCCGCAGGCGGAAGCCGACCGCGGCGAGCGTCGCGCGCGCATCCAGGTACTTGCGGGCCACGACCGCTTCACTGCCGTCGGGCCCGGACAGGCGCGGCAGTTCGGCCGGCACGTGACGTGCGTCGTCCACGAACAGTTCCCCCCGGGTGTTGAGGAGGCCGCTGTCGCCCCAGCGCGCCGCAGGCGCCTGCTCGATGACGGTGATCTCGATTTCCGCGGGCCAGCGGCGGCGCACCACCGCGTCATCCACCCAGTCGATAGCGACGAGCTGTTCGCGCAACTGCTCGAGCCGCACGCCGAGGAAACCCGCCGTTCGCAGGCTGCCGACCGCCGCTTCGACCTGCAGCACGCTGACGCGCTCGAAAGGTCCGTGCACGGTCACCGCTTGAATGGGACGATCCAGCAACAGCGCCATACCCCAGGTCCCGGCCACGAGCGCACCTGCGAGAACAGCGCCGCCGGCGAGCCGGCGCCAGGGCCATGCGGGCAGCGTCGGCCAGCGCCACTCAAAGCGGGGCGTGGCCGCGCGCCGGGACCGGCGGGTGGACTTAGCGCGCGCCATGCGTCCCCTCCCCGGCCGTCGGCCGCTCGCAACTGGTTTCCAGCACACGCCAGGCCAGTTCGTCGAAATCGATTCCGGCCTGTCGCGCGCCCATCGGCACGAGGCTGTGACTGGTCATGCCCGGGATCGTGTTGACCTCCAGGAAACGCGGCACGCCGTCGGACGGCAGAAGAAAATCGACGCGACCCCAGCCACTCGCCCCCAGGGCTTCGAACGCGAGCCGCGCGAGTCGCGCGAAGTCCGCTTCGCGCGCCGCATCGAGTCCGCACGGACAGTGGTAGCGCGTCTCGTCGGAAAAGTACTTCGCCTCATAGTCGTAGAAGGCTCGCGGCGTCTCGATGCGCACCGCCGGCAGCGTATCCCCCTGCAGCACGCCGACCGAGTATTCCTCGCCCGACACCCACTCCTCGACCAGCACCGGGCCCGCCCACCGGCTGGCCTCGGCCCACGCCGCCGGCAGCTGGGCGGCTTGCGTCACCTTGCTCATACCGACACTCGAGCCCTCGCCGGCCGGCTTGACGATCAACGGCAGACCGAATTCCGCCACCACGGATGCCGCTTCCTCGGCCGCGCGCATCACCCGCCAGCGCGGCGTGGCGAGCGCCCAGGCCACGAACAGCTGCTTGCTGCGCAGCTTGTCCATAGCCAGGGACGAGCCGAGCACGCCGCTGCCGGTGTAGGGGATGCCGAGAGTCTCGAGTGCGCCCTGCATCAGGCCGTCCTCGCCGCCACGGCCGTGCAGCGCGATCCAGGCGCGATCGAAACCGCCGCTCAACAGCGGCTCGAGTCCGGCCGCGGGATCGACGCCCTCGGCATCCACGCCGCGCCTGCGCAGCGCGGCGAGCACCGCCTCGCCCGTGAGCAACGAGATTTCGCGCTCCGCCGATGTCCCGCCCAGCAAGACGGCGACGCGCCCGAAGTCCGCCGCTGCGGTGACCGGGACCCGGCTCATGACGACGCCTCCGGGGATGGGTCCGCCACACCGGTCAAGCCGGTCGCCCCGGGCGCCGCTTCGCCGATGACGCGCACCTCGGTCTCGAGCCGGACGCCATGCAGCCGCTCGACCTCGGCGGCGACATGCGCCATCAGCTGCTCGATATCGGCAGCAGTGGCCGTCCCGGTGTTGATGATGAAATTGGCGTGCTTGGGCGAGACCTCGGCGCCGCCGATGCGACAGCCCTTCAACCCGGCAGCCTCGATCAACCGCGCGGCGTGGTCGCCGGGCGGGTTGGTGAACACCGAGCCGCAGCTGGGCTCGCCGATCGGTTGCGTCGCCTTGCGCTTCACCAGCAGTTCGCGGATCGAGGCCTGGGTGGTCGGGCGCCCGGCGGGGAATGCGAGCTCGGCGGCGATGAACCATTCGCCGGCCGGCCCCTGCACGCTGCGATATCCGGTCGCGTACTCGTCACGCGCCCGCCGCCGGCGGACTCCGCCGCGATCCAGCGTCTCCACGGCTACCACGTAGTCCCAGGTCTCGCCGCCGAATGCGCCGGCGTTCATCGCCAGGGCGCCGCCGAGCGTCCCCGGGATGCCGGCGAAAAACTCCCCGGCGCCGAGGCCCCAGCGTGCGCAGCTGCGCGCGATCTTCGCGCAGGGCACGCCGGCCTCGGCGCGAATCCCGCGCTCCCCGGAGCGCACCATGCCGGACAACACGCCGTGCGTGCCGATCACGACGCCGCGCACCCCGCCGTCGCGCACCAGCAGGTTGCTGCCGAGGCCGACCAGGTGCACGGGCGTGGCAGGATCTAGCGCAGCAAGAAAGGTGGCCAGGTCCTCAAGGTCGGCGGGCCGGAACCAGGTGTCGGCCGGTCCGCCGACCCGCCAGGAAGTGTGCCGGGCCATCGGCTCGCCATGGCGCAACTCGCCACGCGGCGCGTAGGGCGGCGGCGTGCGCAGCGCCGCCATCACGACGTCGCTCCGGGCCGCAGCTGCTCGGGGAGCCGCGCCGCAACCGCGCCGATGCTGCCGGCACCGAAGGTCACCAGCAGGTCATCCGCGCGCAACACCCCGACCAGCGCCTCGGGAAGGTCTTCGACCCGCTCGACGAACACCGGCTCGACCTTGCCGCGCGAACGGATCGCGCGTGCCAGCGCCCGGCCGTCGGCATTCGACACCGGGTCCTCGCCCGCGGCATAGACCTCGCAAAGCAACAGCGCGTCGGTGCCGGAAAGGACGCGCGCAAAGTCGTCCATGAGGTCGCGGGTGCGGCTGTAGCGATGCGGCTGGAAAGCCACCACCACGCGGCGACCCGGCCAGGCACCGTGGATCGCCTCGAGCGTCTTCTCGAGCTCGGTCGGATGGTGGCCGTAGTCGTCGACCAGCAGGGCCGTGCCCGCGCCCGCCGCGATCTCACCGAGTTCCTGCATGCGCCGGTCGATTCCTCCGAAGCCGGCGAGTGCGCGCAGCAGCGCAGCATCCTCAACTTCCAGCTCCTGGGCCACCGCGATCGCCGCCAGAGCATTCTGCGCGTTGTGCCGACCCGCGAGCTTGAGCTCGACCTCCAGCGGTACCGCCCCACCCGGACGCGTCACGGTGAAACGCGACACGCGGCCTTCCTGGCGAAAATTCGTGGCGCGCAGATCGGCGCTCTCGTCGAAGCCGTAAGTCAGCACGGCACGCGGCACCCGCCCCAGCAGCGAGGCCGCACCGGGGTCGTCCACGCACACGATGGCCAGGCCGTAGAACGGCAGGTTGTGCAGGAAATCCACGAAGGTCTGGTGGAGCTGCTCGAGGTCGCCGCCGTAGGTCGCCATGTGGTCGGCCTCGATATTGGTCACCACTGCGAGCATGGGTTGCAGATGGACGAAGGAAGCATCGCTCTCGTCGGCCTCGGCCACCAGGAAACGACCGGCGCCGAGGCGCGCATGCGTGTTGGCGCTGTTGAGCCGCCCGCCGATGACGAAGGTCGGGTCGAAGCCCGCCTCGGCCAGCACGCTGGCGACCAGGCTGGTGGTCGTGGTCTTGCCGTGAGTTCCCGCGACCGCGATCCCGTAACGGAAGCGCATCAGCTCCGCGAGCATCTCGGCGCGTTTCACCACCGGGATCCGGCGCTCCTGCGCCGCCGTGACCTCCGGGTTGTCGGCGGACACCGCGCTGGACACCACCACCACGTCGACGCTGTCCAGGTGCGCCGCACTGTGACCGATCATTACGCGCGCACCGAGCGTAGCCAGCCGCTCCACGACCGGACCGGACTTCAGGTCCGAACCCTGCACGTCGTAGCCCAGATTGAGCAGCACCTCGGCGATGCCGCCCATGCCGGAGCCGCCGATGCCGACGAAATGGATCCGGTTGACGCGGCGCATGCGGTTCTTCATCGCGCCTCCTCCATCGCCAGCCCGCCGACGTCGAGCAACACGCGCTCGATAGTGCTGAGCGCCTCGGTACGCGCCGCGCCGCGCGCGCGCCGCGCCATGTCGAGACGCCGACCCCGGTCGCCGAGCAGGCCCGCCAGCACGTGCGCGAGGCGGTCGGGATCGAGCTGGGACTCCGGCACCAGCACGGCGGCACCGGCCGCCACCAGGTAGCCGCCGTTCAGGGTCTGGTGGTCGTCCACCGCAGCCGGGAACGGCACCAGGACGGCGGGCACGCCGGCCGCGGCCAGCTCGGAGACGGTCAGCGCGCCTGAACGACAGATCGCGAGATCGGCCCAACCGTAGGCCGCCGCCATGTCGTCGATGAACTCGCTCACCTCCGC
>CAYTXS010000155.1:0-5748 GCA_964441585.1 uncultured Thioalkalivibrio sp. | reverse complement strand
TCCGGCGCGACCCGCTTCTGCATGGGCGCGGCCTGGCGCAACCCGAAGCCGAAGCAGCTGGCCGCGGTGGCCGAGATGGTGCGCAGGGTGCGCGAACTCGGTCTAGAGACCTGCGCGACCCTCGGCATGTTGACGGCCGAACAGGCCGCCACGCTGCGTGCCGCGGGACTCGACTTCTACAATCACAACCTCGATACGTCCGAAGCGTTCTACCCGGAAATCATCACCACCCGGACCTACGCCGACCGGCTGGAGACCCTGCAGCACGTGCGCGATGCGGGCCTCAAGGTGTGTTGCGGCGGGATCCTGGGGATGGGCGAGACGCGCGAGGACCGCGTGGCGCTGCTCCATACCCTGGCGACGTTGCCGGCGCATCCCGAGAGCGTGCCGATCAACCAGCTCGTGCGGGTGCCGGGCACGCCGCTCGAGGGCGCCGAACCGCTCGACCCCTTCGAGTTCGTGCGCACCATCGGCGTGGCGCGCGTGCTGATGCCCGGCTCCCACCTGCGCCTTTCGGCAGGTCGCACCGAGATGAGCGCGGAGTTGCAGGCGATGGCTTTTTTCGCCGGCGCCAACTCGATCTTCTACGGCGAGAAACTCCTCACGACGCCCAACCCGAACGCCGACGGCGACATGGCCTTGCTGGAACGGCTCGGACTCGTGCCGGAGCCGGGCCGGACGGACTCCCGTGTCGACGCCAACCCTGGCTGAGACGCTCGCCGCCGGACTGGAGGAACGCGCCGCGGCCGGCCTGTATCGCCGTCGGCGCGTCACGGCGTGGCACGCCGGACTGGCGCCGGCAGAACTCGAGGTCGACGGCCGCCGTTGCCTGGCTTTCTGCAGCAACGACTATCTCGGGCTCGCGCGGGACCCGCGCGTCGGCGCGGCGATGGCGGCGGCGGCAACGGCGTGGGGCGCGGGCAGCGGTGCCGCCCATCTCGTCACCGGCCACACGACCGAGCACCACGCGCTCGAAGAAGAGCTCGCGGCATTCACCGGCTTCCCGCGCGCGCTGTTGTTCTCCACCGGCTACATGGCGAATCTAGGCCTGCTCTGCGCGCTCGCCGGACGTGGCGACCTGGTCGTCGAGGACCGTCTGAACCATGCCTCGTTGCTCGATGCCAGCCGCCTTTCCGGAGCGACGGTAAGGCGCTACCGCCACGCCGACGCCGATGCCGCTTCGATGCGTATTGCGGGCGACGACAGACGCAAGTTCCTGGTCACCGACGGCGTTTTCAGCATGGACGGCGACCTGGCGCCGTTGGGCGACCTGGCGAAGGTGGCCGGCGAGACCGGTGCTGCCCTGCTGGTGGATGATGCCCATGGCCTGGGTGTCGTCGGCCCCGGAGGTCGCGGCAGCTGCGCCGCGGCCGGCCTGGAACCGAAAATGATCACCGGCCTGGTCGGTACGCTCGGCAAGGCGTTCGGCACTTTCGGCGCCTTCGTGGCGGGAGACGAGGCCGTGGTCGAGACGATCATCCAGCGCGCGCGCAGCTACATCTACACCACCGCACCGCCGCCCGCCGTGGCCGCCGCCACACGCGTCTCGCTGGCCATCGCCGCCGAAGAATCCTGGCGCCGCGAGCGGCTCGCCATGCTCGTGGCGCGTTTTCGGGCCGGCGCGCAGGCCTCGGGCTTGCGACTCGGCGCAAGCCCGAGCCCCATCCAGCCGGTCATGGCGGGCGACGCCCGGGCCGCGCTCGACGCCGCCGACGCGCTGTTCGATGCCGGCCTGTGGGTGACCCCGATCCGCCCCCCGACGGTGCCGGCCGGTTCCGCGCGACTGCGGGTCACGCTCTCTGCCGTCCACACGGAAGACGACATCGACCGACTGCTGGGAGTCCTCGCCGGACTGCCGGCGCTGCGTGCGGCCGGGGCCCCGGATACGGATACGGATGCGGATGCGATGGCAGGTACGGGCACGGACGGCGGGGTCATGCCATGAAACTGCACGCGCAGACCGCAGGACATGGGCCCGACCTCGTCCTGCTGCATGGCTGGGGCCTGCACTCGGGCATCTGGGCGCCCCTGTTGCCAGGCCTCGAACAGCATTGCCGCGTCACCTGCATCGACCTCCCGGGCCACGGCCTCAGTCCGCGCGAGCATACCGACTTCACCGTCGAAGCCGCGGTGGCGGCAGTGGCTGCGGCCGCCCCACCCGGCGCAACCTGGCTCGGGTGGTCGCTTGGTGGCCAGATTGCCCTGGCCGCGGCGCTCGCGGGCCATGCGATCGACAGGCTCGTGCTCGTCGCGACCACGCCGCGCTTCGTGGCGGCGCCCGACTGGCCCTGCGCACTGGCAAGAACCACGCTCGAAGGCTTCGCAGCCTCGCTGGACCGGGACCACCGGAAGACCGTGCGCGATTTTCTCGCGCTGCAACTCCGCGGCGACCGCCAGGCGGCGACCCGACTGGCGGAACTGCGTCGCCTGCTGGCGGGACGGGAAGAGCCCGACCCCCGTGCCCTCGCCGTCGGGCTGGAGATTCTCGGCGCACTCGATCTGCGCACGCGCCTCGGCGAGGTTCGACAGCCGGCGCTGGTGATCGCCGGGGAGCGGGACCGCCTGACACCTGCGGAAGCCGGGCGCCGTCTCGCGGCCGCCCTCCCGGACGGCCGGCTGCGCGTGCTGCCGGGCGCCGCGCACGCGCCCTTCCTGGCATGTCCGGACGATTTCGTGGCCGCCGTCACCGCGTTTCTCCCCGGGGCACGGGCGGCATGAGCCAAGATCCTTTTTCCCTGGACCGGGGCCGCGTGCGAGCGTCCTTCGACGCCGCAGCATCCGGGTACGACGCGGTCGCGGTCATCCAGGCGGAAGTCCGCAGTCGCCTCCTGGAGCGGCTCGAACTGTTCAACCTCGCGCCACGCCGAATCCTCGATGCCGGCTGCGGTACCGGCCACGGCGCCCGCGCGCTTTTGCGTCACTACCGGCGCGCCGAACTCGTCGCACTCGATCTCGCCCCGGGCATGCTTCGTGCGGCACGCACGCAGCGTCCCTGGCTGCGGCGGCTCGACCCCGTGTGCGCGGACGCCGCGGCCCTGCCGCTGGCCGACGGGTCGGTGGACCTGGTGTTCTCGAACCTGATGCTGCAATGGTGCGACGTGCCCGACCAGGTATTCGCCGAGTTCCGCCGCGTGCTCAGGCCCGGCGGCCTGGTGCTGTTCACGACCTTCGGCCCCGACACGCTGAAGGAATTGCGGGCCGCGTGGAGCGCCGCGGACGGCCATACCCACGTCAGCCGCTTCATCGACATGCACGATCTCGGCGATGCGCTGATGCGGACGGGATTCGGCGAACCGGTGATGGACATGGAGCACCTCACGCTCACCTACCCCGATGTGCGCAGCCTGATGCGTGATCTCAAGACCATGGGCGCCCGCAATGCCACGGCCGGTCGCAATCCGGGCCTCACGGGGCGCCGGCGCCTCGCCGCGATGGAAGCGCATTACGAGCACCTGCGCAGGGACGGCCGGCTGCCGGCGAGCTGGGAGGTGGTCTATGGCCATGCCTGGGCGGCGGAGCCGCGCGGGACCCCGACCGGCGGCGAAGTGGCCGTGCCGGTTTCCGGCATCGGCCGGCGGCGCTGATGCACGGCGTCTTCGTCACCGGCACCGACACCGAGGTGGGCAAGACCCTGTTCTGTGCCGCGCTGCTGGTGCAGCTTGCCGCTGCGGGCGTGAACGCCGCGGCATGCAAACCGGTGTCGGCCGGTTGCCGGCGCGAGCACGGGCGACTGGTCAACGAGGACGCGGAACTGCTCAAGCAGCTCGCGCCGCTGTCCCGCCCGCTGGAGGTGATCAACCCGGTCGCGCTGGAGCCTGCCGTCGCGCCGCACATCGCGGCCGCGGAGGCGGGTTTGCGACTGGAGGCGGACGCCCTCGCGAAAGCTTGTCGCAGTGCCGCCGACGGCGCGGCGTTTCTCGTCGTAGAGGGGGCGGGCGGCTGGCGCGTGCCGTTGACGGGTGAGGAGACCTTGGCCGACGTCGCGCGCGGCCTCGGCCTGCCGGTCGTGCTGGTGGTCGGCTTCCGCCTGGGCTGCCTGAACCATGCGCTGCTGACCGCAGAGGCCGTCCGCGCGGATGGTCTGGAACTCGCGGGCTGGATCGCCAACCCGCTAACGACCGCGATGCCGCGCCTGGAAGAGAACGTCGCCACGCTGGCGGGGCGCCTCGGCCCCCCACTGGCGCGGCTGCCGCACTGCCTCGACGCGGCGCCGGAAGCCCAGGCCCGCGCAGCCGCGGCGGCGCTCCCGGAGGGTCTCTGGCGAAGCCTCACGGGGCATCGAGGGGCATGACTGTTGTTGCGCGGCATTGCGGCATTCACTTACGATTAGCGCGCTTTTGCGGCGCCGTGGGCCACCACGGGAGGTTGGCGCAGTCTCCGAAAACAGTCACAGGCTTCTCGGGCATGTCCTGGTCAGCGCTAATGCTTCGCTGACGCCAGGGGCCGCGGCACTGTTTTTCGGCGTGACGGCGGCGGCCTCCCTGGGATTCGCGGGGGTGCTTGCGGCAAAAGGCTTCTGGCCGGTGCTGCCGTTCGCAGGTGTTGAGCTGTTTGCTCTTGGCGTGGCGCTGGGTCTATCGGTCCGGCGCGGCAGGTACCGGGAATTCGTCAGCATCTATGCCGATCGGATCGTCATCGAGAAGGGCACTGGGCAGGTCGAGGAGCGAGTCGAGATCCCGCGCGCATGGGCGCGACTCGAGCTGCAGCGTGCCCGCTGGCGCGGACACCCCGGCAGGCTGGTGTTGCGCTGCCATGGCAAGAGCTGGGAGGTCGGCGCGGTGCTGACGGAAACGGAACGGGAAAGCCTGCGGCGGCGACTCGCGGAACTGATTGCCGAACCGCCGGCCGGACAGGCAACCGAAGTGCCCGACGCGACGAATGTGAATGATTGACGAGTGAGTGTCCTGATGCAGGGGAGCCCGGACTGATGTCCAAGACCACGAGCAGGTGGATCGGCCGCATGGCGGCTGGCGCGGGATTGACCCTCGCCGTACAAGCGACGGCATGGGCCGATTGGGCGTTGAACATGCCGCGTGGCGTGACCGCCATCAGCAACGAGGTCTACGGGCTTCACATGCTCATTTTCGGCATTGTCGTCGCGATCGCCGTCGTGGTGTTCGGCGCGATGATCTGGTCGATTTTCCACCATCGCAAGTCGCGCGGGGTCGAGCCGGCGAAGTTCACGCACAGCACGAAAGTCGAGATCGTCTGGACCGTGATTCCCATCGCCATCCTCGTGGCGATGGCCGTGCCCGCCGCCGATACGCTGATTCGCATGGAAGACACGCGCAACAGCGACATGACCGTGCAGGTCACCGGTTACCAGTGGAAATGGCATTACGACTACATCGAAGAGGATATCCGCTTCTTCAGCAACCTTTCCGAGGAATCTAATCGCGCCCGCCAGCTTAACTCGGGCATCGACGTCGCGACCGTGGAAAACTACCTGCTGGATGTCGATCGGCCGCTGGTGGTGCCGGTGGGCGCCAAGGTCCGGCTCCTCCTGACCTCCAACGACGTCATCCATTCCTGGTGGGTGCCGGATTTCGGCGGCAAGAAAGACGCGATTCCGGGCTTCATCAACGAATTCTGGTTCCAGGCGGAGGAAACCGGCCTGTTCCGCGGGCAGTGCGCGGAGCTGTGCGGTCGCGATCACGCCTTCATGCCCATCGTGGTCGAGGTGTTGCCGGTCGACGAGTTCACCGCCTGGCTGGAGGCCAATTCGCCCGACGTCGAAGCGGAGCCCGC
>CAYTXS010000154.1:0-5751 GCA_964441585.1 uncultured Thioalkalivibrio sp. | reverse complement strand
TCGCCGACTTCACGGTGACGGAGAAAATGCTCCAGCACTTCATCAAGAAAGCGCACGGCAGCCGTTACTTCCGGCCCAGCCCGCGCGTGCTGGTCTGTGTGCCCTACGGCTCGACACAGGTCGAACGCCGCGCAATCCGGGAATCGGCGGAGGGCGCCGGCGCCCGCAAGGTCTATCTGGTCGAGGAGCCCATGGCTGCCGCGATCGGGGCCGGGATGCCGGTCGGCGAGGCGCGCGGCTCGATGGTCCTCGACATCGGCGGCGGCACCTCCGAGGTCGCGGTGATCTCCCTCAACGGCATCGTCTACGCCGCCTCGGTGCGCATCGGTGGCGACCGCTTCGACGAGGCGATCATGAGCTACGTGCGGCGCAACTACGGCATCCTTATCGGCGAAGCCACCGCCGAGCGCATCAAGCATGAGATCGGCGCCGCCTACCCGGGCCAGGAAGTGCGCGAAATCTCCGTGCGCGGCCGTAACCTCTCGGAAGGCGTGCCGCGCAGCTTCACGCTGAATTCGAACGAAATCCTCGAGGCCCTGCAGGAACCGTTGCAGGGCATCGTCGGAGCAGTGAAGGCCGCCCTGGAGCAGACGCCGCCTGAACTCGGCGCGGACGTCGCGGACCGCGGCATCGTGCTGACCGGCGGCGGCGCCCTGTTACGCGACCTCGACAAGCTGCTTATGGAAGAGACCGGCCTGCCGGTGATCATCGCCGAGGACCCGCTGACTTGCGTCGCACTCGGCGGAGGCAAGGTTCTCGAACTGCTCGACCAGCACGGGCCGGGCCTGTTCGGAATAGAGTGAGGGTCTGGCCTCCGCGTCGGTCCGGGGTACACAATAGCCGGCGGTTAAACATAACGCTGCAGTGAACCCGATCAACCAGGCCGAAAACAAACCGTTGTTCGACCGCGGCCCTTCGCTGGGCACGCGCATGGTGCTGCTCGCGGTCCTGTCGGTTTGCCTGATCTACCTCGACTACCAGCAGGGGCACCTGCAGACGGTGCGGCGCGCGCTGTCCGTCGCGGTCTATCCCATTAGGGTGCTGGTGGATATCCCCTCGGCCACCTTCGGCTGGGCGCGGGAGCGACTCGCGGAGCGCGACCGGCTGGTGACCGAGAACCGCGAGCTGCGGCTCGAAAGCCTGCGCCAGCGCGCCCGGCTGCAACAGCTCATCGCGCTCGAAGTGGAGAATGCGCGACTCAGGTCGCTGATGGAATCGCCGGCGCGGCTGGCCGATCGGGTGCAGGTGGCCGAGATCCTCGCGGTGGACCTGGATCCCTACCGGCACCGCATCGCGCTGAATCGCGGCGAACAGGCCGGCGTATACGAAGGTCAGGCGCTGCTCGACGCAGACGGCATCGTCGGCCAGGTGATCCGCGTCAACCCCCTCGGCGCCGAGGCGATTCTCATCAGTGATCCCAGCCACGCCACTCCGGTCGAACTCAACCGCAACGGCCTGCGCACCGTGGCGCTCGGCGTTGGCGACGTGATGCGCATGGAGCTGCCGTTCCTGCCCAACAGCGCGGACATCCGGGTGGGCGACCTGTTGACCTCCTCGGGACTCGGCGACGCTTTCCCTGCCGGCTACCCGGTGGCGCGCGTGACGCGCGTCGAGCGCCGGCCGGGCGAGCCTTTTGCCCACGTCGAGGCCGAGCCGACCGCTGCTCTGAACAGGACTCGCCAGGTGTTGCTTGTCTGGGAAGGCGGCGAACAGGTGGCCCTGCCATGAACACCACCGCCAGGCCGAGCAGCTGGCCCGTGATCCTGTCGCTGCTGGTGGCGCTGTCACTCGAGGTCACCCCCTTACCCGCGGACTTCGCAGCCTGGCGGCCACCGTGGCTCGCGTTGACTGCCATCTACTGGGCGCTGGCCTATCCGCGCCGTTACGGGCTTGCGCTGGCCTGGTTCGCCGGGGTGGTGCTCGACGTGCTGAAAGGTGGCGTGCTGGGCCAGCATGCGCTGGCCATGACCCTCGCTACCTGGCTGACGCTGCGCTTTCACCTGCGACTGCGTGTGTTTCCGATCTGGCAACAGACCGTTGCGATCGGCGCCGTGGTCGCCTGTCACCAGTTCATCGTGTTCTGGGTGGACGGCGTGGCCGGCGCCGCCGAGCTCAACTGGCAGCGGGCGGCGCCCACGCTCGCCGCGGTGATCGCCTGGCCCGTGGTCGTTGCGCTGCTCGACGGGCTGCGGATGCGACTGCGGATGCTGGCGTGAGCATCAATCGGCTCAAGGACCACTGGCGCGAACAGCACATGTTTTTTGGCCGGCTGGTCGCGGCCGCGCTGATCACGGTGCTGCTGAGCGGACTGCTCATGTATCGGCTAGTCGATCTGCAGGTCGTGCATTTCGAGCATTTCAGCCGCCTCTCGCACGGCAACCGCGTCAGGATCGAGCCCGTCCCTCCGGTACGCGGCCTGTTGCTGGACCGCGAAGGCCGCCTGCTCGCCGAGAATCGCCCGGTCTACCAGCTCGAACTGGTGCCCGAGCAGGTGCCAGACATCGAGGGCACCCTCGACGAACTCGTGCGTCTCGGCCTGCTCGACACCGAGGACCTGCCGCGCGTTCGCAACCAGATACGCAGCCAGCGGCGGTTCGAACCGACCGTGCTGCGACAGCGACTCGACGAGGAGGAGGCTGCGCTCTTCGCGGTCAAGCGGCCGCGATTCCCCGGCGTGGATATCCGCGCGCGCCTGGCGCGGCAGTACCCGCTCGGCGAGATCGGCGCGCATGCGATCGGCTACGTGGGGGCCGTCAGCGAAGCGGACCTGCAGCGCCTCGACACCGCCAACTACGCCGGCACCGCACAGACCGGCCGGACCGGCGCAGAACGCGCCTGGGAACACCTGCTGCACGGCACCACGGGCTATCGACAGGTGCTCGTCAATGCGCAGGGCCGCACCTTGCAGGAACTGGAACGCAATGACGCCGTCCCCGGGCACAACGTTTACCTGACTCTCGACCTGGAACTGCAGGCCGTGGCGCGGCAAGCGCTCGCCGGGCGCCGCGGTTCGATCGTGGCGCTCGATCCGCGCAACGGTGAGGTGCTCGCGCTCGTCAGCACGCCGGCCTTCGACCCGAACCTGTTCAGCACCGGAATCTCGGGCGCGCAATACAGCGCCCTGCAGAACAACCCGGACCAGCCTCTCTTCAATCGCGCATTGCGGGGGCAATACCCGCCCGGCTCCACCATCAAGCCGCTGCTCGCCCTGGCCGGGCTGCACTACGATGTGATGGATGCGGCGGACTCTGTGTTCTGCCCCGGCTGGTTCAGCCTCCCGAATCATTCCCACCGGTATCGCGACTGGAAACGGACCGGCCATGGCAGGGTCGATCTGGAGGAGTCGGTCGCGCAATCCTGCGACGTCTACTACTACCAGCTGGCGATGACGCTGGGCATCGAGCGAATGCACGAGTTCCTCGGGTGGTTCGGGCTCGGCGAACGCACCGGGATCGATATTCCCGGGGAGCAGCCGGGATTGCTGCCCTCACGCGAGTGGAAGCGCACGGCCTTTCGCGCGCGCCAGGACCAGGTCTGGTTCCCGGGCGAGACCGTGATCACCGGCATCGGCCAGGGCTACATGCTCGCCACCCCTTTGCAGCTGGCTCAAAGCGCCGCCATTCTCGCCAACCGGGGGCGCGGCTTCCGCCCCACCCTGCTCGCCGCCGTGGAGAACCCGGCGAGCGGGGAACGCGTCGCGACGGTGCCTGAGCCGCTGCCGCCGCTCCGGCTGCAGCCGGAGCACGTCGAGGACGCCGTGGATTCGATGATCGCCGTCGTCCACGGACCACGCGGCACGGCCCGAGCCACCTGGAGCGACGCGAGCTGGACGGTAGCGGGCAAGACCGGCACGGCACAGGTCATCGGCATCGCGCAGGGCGAGGAATACGACGAGGAAGCCACGGCCGAACGCGAACGCCCGCATGCGCTGTTCGTCGCATTCGCGCCTGCCGAGAATCCGCGCATCGCCATCGGCGTGCTCGTGGAGAACGGTTCCAGCGGCAGCGCCACCGCGGCGCCGATCGCCCGGGTGGTGATGGACCACTGGCTGCAAAGGACGGCCGACTGACATGGCCGTATCGCAATCCGTATTCGGCGAACGTCACGCCATCGGCCTGGGCCGGCGCATCATGCTCGGGCTGCGGCTGGACGGTCCGCTGCTCGCCGGCCTGCTGTTGATCGCCGCCTTCGGCCTCGTCGTGTTGTGGAGCGCCGGAGGCCAGGACCCTGGACTCATGGTACGCCAGCTCATCCGCCTCGGCGTGGCACTCGCCGTGATGCTCGCCGTGGCGCAGGTGCCGCCGAAGATGCTGCGCATGTGGTCGCCGTGGCTGTTTGGCGTCGGCCTGCTGCTGCTGGCAGCCGTGCTGATCGCGGGCGATCTGGGCGGGGGCGCGCAACGCTGGCTCGATCTCGGTTTCGTGCGCTTCCAACCCTCGGAGATCATGAAGCTGGCCGTGCCCATGATGGCGGCCTGGTATCTCCACGACCGGCCCCTGCCGCCGCGCTTTCGCGAACTCCTCATCGTGCTGCTGCTCGTCGCCCTGCCGGCCGTGCTGATCGCACGGCAGCCGGACCTCGGCACGGCCCTGATGGTCGGCAGCGCCGGCATGCTGGTGATCCTGCTCGGCGGCCTGCGCCTGCGGCTGATCATCCTGCTGGCGGCCGCCGCCGCCGCACTCGCCCCCGTGTTGTGGCACTTCATGCACGATTACCAGCGCCGTCGCGTGCTGACCTTTTTCAATCCGGAAACCGATCCCCTCGGCGCCGGTTACCACATCATCCAGTCCAAGATCGCGATCGGATCCGGGGGGCTGTTCGGCAAGGGCTGGGGCAACGGCTCGCAGGCGCAGCTCGAATTCCTGCCGGAGCGCTCCACGGACTTCATCTTCGCCGTGCTCGGCGAGGAATTCGGTTTCCTGGGCCTCGCGCTGCTGATCGCCCTGTACCTGTTCGTCGTCGGCCGCGGCATGGTGATCGCCTTCCAGGCCCAGGACACCTTTACGCGCCTGCTGGCGGGCAGCATCAGCCTGACCTTCTTCGTCTACGTGTTCGTCAACACCGGAATGGTCACCGGCTTGTTGCCGGTCGTCGGGGTGCCGCTTCCCCTGGTCAGTTACGGCGGAACCTCCATGGTGACCCTGATGGCAGGTTTCGGTATGCTCATGGCCATCAACGGCCACCGAAACCTGCTCGCCAGATGAAGCCCCGCATCCTGTTCGTTTGCTGCGCTGTGCTGGTCGCCGGGTTGGCGACGCCGCAGTCGGTCAGCGCATCCGTGCCGCTCGATCCGGACCGCGAGGACGTGCGCGCCTTCGTGGCCGCGGCCGAACGGGAACACGGGCTGGATCCGGAGACCGTGCGCGCAGTGCTCGGCCTGGCCCGCATCCAGCCGCCGATCATCGACGCCATCAGCCGGCCGGCGGAGCGTGTGCGCCCCTGGCATGAATACCGCGGCATCTTCATGACCGAGGAGCGCATCGCCGCGGGCACGGAATTCTGGAAGGCGCATCGGGAACGGCTCGACCGGATCGCGGCCGAGACCGGTGTCCCGCCCGAGATGATCGTCGGCATCATCGGGGTGGAGACGTTCTACGGGCGCATCCTGGGGCGTTACCGCGTGCTCGATGCGCTGGCGACCCTGGCTTTCGAGTATCCGCCGCGCAGCGCCTTCTTCTCGCGCGAACTCGCGCAGTTCCTGTTGCTGGTCGGCGAACAGGGGCTGGAGATCGAGACGCCGGTGGGCTCCTA
>CAYTXS010000153.1:0-5775 GCA_964441585.1 uncultured Thioalkalivibrio sp. | reverse complement strand
TTTTCTGCATCTGGGCATGCTGCTTGAGGACCCGGTTGACCTCCTGGACCTGGACTCCTGCCCCCCCGGCGATCCGGCGCTTGCGGGAGCCGTCGACTATGGCCGGATGGCGCCGCTCCTTCGGTGTCATAGAGTCGATGACCGCGGCCTGCTTGCGCATCTCCCGCTCGCCCATCCCGGAATCCAGCTTGCCGGGCATGGCGTTGCCCGGCAGCTTGTCCAGCAATCCGGCCAACCCGCCCATGTCCTGCATCTGCCGGATCTGGTCACGCAGATCCTGGAGCGTGAATCCCTGGCCCTTGGCCAGCTTCCGGGCGAGCCGATCGGCCTGGTCGCGATCCACCTTCTGCTCGACTTCCTCGACCAGCGACACCACGTCGCCCATGCCGAGAATGCGCGAAGCGAGCCGCTCGGGGTGGAAGGGCTCCAGCGCAGTGGTCTTCTCGCCGGCGCCGACGAACTTGATCGGCTTGCCGGTGACCTGGCGAACGGACAAAGCCACGCCACCACGTGCATCGCCGTCGACCTTGGTCAGGATCACGCCGGTCAGCTCGAGTGCTTCACCGAAGGCGCGCGCTGCGTTGACCGCGTCCTGGCCGGCCATGCTGTCGACGACGAACAGGGTCTCGACGGGGTTCACGGCATCGTGGATGCGTCGCGCCTCGCTCATCATCGCGTCGTCCACGTGCAGCCGACCGGCGGTATCGACGATCAGCACATCGCACATCGAACGCCGCGCGGCCGCCACCGCGCGCGCGGCGATTTCCACCGGATCCTCACCGGCGTCGCTGGGGAAAAACTCAGCCCCGACCTCCGTCGCCAGGCGCTCCAGCTGGAGAATCGCGGCCGGGCGATAGACGTCGGCGCTGACCAGCATCACCTTGCGCTTTTCCTGTTCCGCGAGCCGCCGCGCGAGCTTCGCCGCCGTGGTCGTCTTGCCAGCCCCCTGCAATCCCGCCAGCATCACGATCGCGGGGGGCTGCGCCCGGAGATCCAGCGTCTCGTTCGCCGCGCCCATGGTTCGGACGAGCTCGTCGTGAATGATCTTGACGAAGGCCTGGCCGGGCGTAAGGCTTTTCGCCACCTCCGCGCCGAGCGCGCGGCTGCGGGTGCGCTCAATGAAGTCCTTGACCACCGGCAGGGCGACGTCGGCCTCCAGCAGGGCCATGCGAACCTGTCGTAGCGTGTCGCGGATATTGTCCTCGGTGATACGCCCACGCCCCTTGAGCGCGTTGCCGGCGCGGGACAGTCGGTCAGTCAGGTTCTCGAACATCGGCTTCAGGGATCTCGGGGCGGTCAGGAGGCGGAATTATAACCGCGCCGCACGGGCTTGACGTGGGGCCGGATTCTAATGCGATGCGGCGCTGTGTCAGAATGCAGGCTGGACCTGGCTCCGAGTTCGTGCTGATGCTGCCGATCGTCGTCTTTATTCTCTACATAGCGTCCGGGACGCTGCTGTTGCGCAGGCAACTGGTGGATACGCCGGCCGGGACAATGACCCAGGGCGTCGGTCCGGCACTTCTGCTCGGCGCCGCGGGCCTGGGCCTGCATACCCTCTCCCTGGCGGCCCTCGTGGTAGCCCGCGGGGGGCCGGGACTGTCCCTGGGCGGGGTGCTGTCGCTGGTGGCCTGGCTGCTGGCGCTGTTCGCGCTGCTCGTCGCCGTCAAGCCGCGCTTCGTCGGGCTTGCCGCGGTCCTGCTGCCGACCGCCGGAATCGCCGCGCTGGGCACGCTCATCCCGCAGCCGGTCACGCCACGCGACGTGGCTCCCGACTGGGGCATTCATGCCCATGTCTCCATGTCGATCCTGGCCTACAGCCTGTTGAGCCTCGGCGCCGGGCTCGCCATCCTGTTCCTGTTCCGCGAGCGCACGCTGCGCCGGCGCCAGCTGTCCGCCTGGACGCGCATCCTGCCGCCGCTCGAGTCGCTCGAGACCGCGCTATTCACTGCCCTCGCCGCGGGGTTCTCGCTGCTGACACTCGCGCTGTTCAGCGGCCTCATGTTCCTCGAGGACATCTTCGCCCAACACCTGCTGCATAAGACGGTGCTCTCGCTGGTCGCCTGGAGCGTGTTCGCGGTCCTGCTGTTCGGCCGGCTGCGCCTCGGCTGGCGGGGACGCCAGGCGGTGCACTGGGTCCTGGCCGGCTACGGCCTGCTCGCGCTCAGCTATTTCGGCAGCCGGTTCGTCCTGGAGTTCCTGTTGGGCCGCCAGTGGGGCTGAGAGGGCCTGCCCGCATTGAGTGACGTCCCCTTGAGCACGCTCTTCATGCTGCTTGGGCTGCTGCTGGTGCTTTCCGCGTTCTTCTCCAGCACGGAAACGGCGCTGATGAGCATCAACCGCTACCGGCTGCGCCACCGGGCCCGCCAGGGACAGCGCTCGGCCCGGCTCGCCGAAGCCCTGCTGCAGCGGCCCGACCGCCTGATCGGGCTGATCCTGCTGGGCAACAACTTCGTCAATATCTTCGCCTCCTCTCTGGTGACCGTCATCGCACTGCGGCTCGGCGGCGAAGGCGCCATCGCCATCGGCGCGGGCCTCCTGACACTGGTCATCCTGATCTTTTCCGAGGTTGCACCCAAGACCCTGGCCGCGCTCTACCCCGAGCGCCTGGCGCTGCCGGCGGCGCTGGTCTATTACCCCTTGCTGAAGGTGACCTATCCCATCGTCTGGACGGTGAACCTCATAGCCAATGCGGTGTTGCGCGTACTCGGAGTGCGCGCCGACCAGGTGCAGGGCCATGCTCTGTCGCACGAGGAGCTGCGCACGGTCGTGAACGAGGCCGGCGCGATGATTCCCAAGAAGCACCAGCGCATGCTGATCGGCGTACTGGAACTGCAGGACGTCACCGTGGACGACATCATGGTGCCGCGCAACGAAATCGACGGCATCGACCTCGAAGACGACTGGGACGATCTCGTGGAACAACTGACGGAAAGCCAGCACACCCGGCTGCCGGTCTACCGCGGCGATGTCGACGGCATCGCAGGCATCCTGCACCTGCGCACCGTGATGAACGAACTCGCCCACGCGGAACTCACGCGAGAACACCTGGTGGCCAAAGCACTGGAACCCTATTTCGTGCCGGAGGGTACGCCGCTGCACACCCAGCTGCTGAATTTCCAGCGCGCGAAGCGGCGGCTCGCCCTGGTGGTGGACGAGTACGGCGACATTCAGGGACTGGTCACGCTGGACGATATCCTCGAGGAGATCGTCGGGGAATTCACCACCGATCCCGCGGACATCTACCGGGACGTCCAGGCCGAGGCCGACGGCATTTTCATGGTGAACGGCGCGGCGAATGTCCGGGAACTCAACCGCATGATGGGCTGGCGCCTGCCGACAGACGGGCCGAAGACGCTCAACGGCCTGATCGTCGAGCGGCTGGAAACGATCCCCGAGGCCGGGGCGACATTGCAACTGGCAGGCTATCGCCTTGAAATCGTGCAGACCGCGGACAACGCCGTGCGCACCGTGCGCCTACACCCGCCGGGCCGCCCGCTGCCGACAGATAGCTAGCTGAACGCGGCTTCGACGGCCTCGTCCAGCCGCTTCACCCCGATGACTTCGAGTCCCTTCTGCCGGGCGCGCGGCGCGTTGGCCGCGGGCACGATCGCGCGGCTGAAGCCGTGCTTGGCCGCCTCGCGCAGGCGTTCTTCCCCGTACGGCACCGGACGAATCTCGCCGGCCAGGCCCACTTCGCCGAAAGACACGAGGCCCGCTGCCAGCGGACGGTCACGCAGGCTGCCCAGCGCAGCCAGCAACACCGGCAGATCGGCCGCGGTCTCGACGATGCGCACACCCCCCACGACATTCACGAACACGTCCTGGTCGAACATCGCGATGCCTGCGTGGCGATGCAGGACCGCGAGCAACAGGGCGAGGCGGTTGCCGTCCAGGCCTACCGCGACACGCCGCGGGTGGCCCGAGCGCGTCTCGTCGACCAGCGCCTGGACCTCCACCAGCAACGGCCGGCTGCCTTCTCGCGCCACCATGATGGCGCTGCCGGAGACGCCGCCGTCGTGGCCCGAGAGAAAGATGGACGACGGGTTGGGCACCTCGCGGAGTCCCTGCTCCGTCATGGCGAACACGCCGATCTCGTTCGCCGCCCCGAACCGGTTCTTCACGGCGCGGATGATGCGAAAGCGGCTGCCCAGGTCGCTCTCGAAATACAGCACCGTGTCGACCATGTGTTCCAGCACGCGCGGCCCTGCGATCGCGCCGTCCTTGGTCACATGCCCGACCAGGAACACGGCCGGGCCGCCTTGCTTCGCATAGCGCACGAGACGCGCAGAACTCTCGCGCAACTGGGCCACGGCACCCGGTGCGGAATCGAGCGCATCCGTGTGCATGGTCTGGATCGAGTCCACTACCAGCACCCGCGGCTTGACGGTCTCGGATTGCGCCAGGATGCGTTCGATATTGGTCTCGGCCAGCAGCTGCAGCTTGCCGGCCTCCATGCCGATCCGGCGCGCACGCATGCCGACCTGGCGGAGTGATTCCTCGCCCGTCACGTACAGGGCCGGCAATTCGCCGGCAAGGCGCACCGCCGCCTGCAGCAGCAGCGTCGATTTGCCGATACCCGGATCGCCGCCGATGAGAGTGACTGAACCGGGCACCAGGCCGCCGCCGAGCACGCGGTCCAGCTCGTCGATCCCTGTGGGCCAGCGCGCCTCGATCTCGCCCTCGACCTCCGACACGAGGCGCGGCGCATCACCGCTCCAGCCGACGGCCCGGGCACGCGGGACTTCGCGACTCTGTTCCATCGTGTTCCAGCGACCGCAATCGGGACACTGGCCCGCCCACTTGGGGCTGGTGCCGCCGCAGTCGTTGCAGACAAACAGGGTCTTCGTCCTGGCCATCCAGTTCCCCGGGGATCGATGCGCAAGTCCCGCACGGTACACAGCGGCGCGCAAGGGCCGCAAGCCCGCATACCCGACACATTAGTGTGATGTCGGCCTCGGACTTGTGGGGAAAGGGCGTTAAGCTGTTCAATTGACTATTGGCGCCGGCAAAACCGGCACGGGCGCGGCGGGTTGCGCGCGGTACCGAAGAGAAAAGTCCGGTCGCGGAAATAGAACTAAATGAGTCTCAAGGACAAGATCCGCTACTTCCAGTTCACGCACACCGGTCGGGTGCGGGAACACAACGAAGACGCCGTGTTTGCCGACATGGAGGTGGGCCTGGTGGTGCTGGCCGATGGCATGGGCGGCTACAACGCGGGCGAAGTCGCGGCTGAACTGGCCAT
Source organism: uncultured Thioalkalivibrio sp. (assembly GCA_964441585.1). Taxonomy (GTDB): domain Bacteria; phylum Pseudomonadota; class Gammaproteobacteria; order Steroidobacterales; family XN24; genus XN24. The sequence continues at coordinate 533 of CAYTXS010000153.1, read as the reverse complement.
CAAGACGGTCGCCGACATGGTGCGCACGGGCGTCGAACGGGAGACCCGCACCTCGGTGGACGACAGCAGCGGGCTGATGCGCCAGAGCATCGTCCTTCGCAATGCCATCATCCGCGCGAACAAGATCATCTGGCAGACGGCCCAGACGCAGCCGCAGTGCCGCGGAATGGGCACGACCATCGCCGCGATCCTGTTTCATGACGACCGGGTGTCCATCGCCCACGTCGGCGATTCGCGCGTGTACCGTTTGCGCAAGAACCGCTTCGAACAACTGACCCTGGACCACTCTCTGATGCAGGAGCTGGTCGATCGTGGCTTTTTCTCCCACGACGAAGCGCTCCGCTCGACCAACCGGAATTATGTCACCCGGGCGCTCGGCGTCGAGGCGACCGTGGATCCGGACGTCCAGGAAGAGACGGTCAAGCCCGAGGATATCTATCTGCTCTGCTCAGACGGCCTTTCCGACATGGTCGAAGAAGAAGACATTCATTTAACTATCAGTACCTTTAGTGCTAATCTGCAGACCGGTGGTG
>CAYTXS010000152.1:0-5786 GCA_964441585.1 uncultured Thioalkalivibrio sp. | reverse complement strand
GCAGCAGCGCGCAGCCGACCCAGGCGATGGTGCTCTTGCGCAGGGTGTAGTCGGCGAGATCCACGACGGAGCCCCGGCCCTCAGAGGGGCCGCACCGGCATGGCGTCGCGCAGGTGGCTCACGCCGGCCGTGACGATGCGCTCGCCGGATGCGAGGCCGGCCGTCACCACGGCGCCCTCGCCCGTGACCTCGCCGATCTCGATCACGCGCTGGCTCACGCGGGAGGTGTCGGGATCCACCACCCACACGCGGGAGTCGCCGTCCGGACCGGCGAAAATCGCCTTCATCGGCACCAGCAGCGCCTCCTCGCCCTCGCCGGCGGCCACCGACGGGAAGACCTCGGCCGCCATGCCCGGCAGGATGGTCACGCCCTGTGGCCGTGTCAGCGAAAGCACCACTTCGTAGGTCTGGGTCTGGGGATCCGCGTCCGACGAGAACGACTTCAGCGTGATGGGGAAGCGCCGTCCGGGAATGCCTTCGAACACGGCCTCGCCGGCCACCCGGCGCGGCGCGCCCTGGACGATGCGCTCGGGCACGTGGATCACTACCTCGAGTTCGGCCAGGTCCTGCAGGCTGGCCACCGGTTCCTTGGCCTGTACGGCCTGGAAGTTCTCCACGTAGCGGCGGGCGACGATGCCGTCGAAAGGCGCCGTGAGGCGCGTATCCTCGAACTCCTTGCGGGCGGCCGCATAACGGGAGCGCGCCACTTCCATGGCGGTGCGCTTCTGGTCGACCTCTGCCCGGGCCACCGCCTGGGTTTCCTGCCAGACCTTCTCCACACGTTCGTAATCCGCGCGGGCCTTGTCGTACTCCGCCTGGGCCGCCGAGAGCTGGAGCCGGAATTGCTCGGCGTCGAGCGCGGCGATCAGATCGCCGGCCTTCAGCGTCTGACCCTCCGTCACGGGGAACTCCACGAGCTTGCCGGCCACGTCGAAGGCCAGCTCGGCGCGCTTGACGGCTCGGACGCGGCCGGGGAAACGCAGACCGGAGCCGAGGTCGGTGGCGCCGACCGTGACGATCTGGGCGGGACGGGCCACTTCGGCCGGCGCTGCCGGGGGCGGCTCGCCGCATGCGGTCAACACCATAGCCGTGAGAACGAGGGTCGCAGCTTTCCCCGCCGCGCCCGGCAGTCGTTGAAACATGTTGTTCACTTTCCTGTTGTTGTCATCCGGGCCGCCGGCTCCATGCGGCGCCCGGGGAAGCCTACCGGAAAACTCATTCACAGCGCCATCGGCGGCATACCACCGCGTAGCCGTCCTGTCCGGCGCCGTGTTGTCGCGGGTGTGGTGGATCGCTATATTGCCGTGCAGATTCGCGGAGGCACGTCATGCGCCGGATTCCGAAAGCCCGTACCCTGCTGCTCGTCGTCGCCCTTATCGCCGCGGGATGTGCGGGTCCTCCCGTTCAGCCGCTCATGCCAACTCCGGTGTTGTTCACTGAGCTCGGCATAGGCCCGCTCGACCACATACCGGAGCATCAGCGCTGGAATCACCGCCGCGTCTATTATGCGACCACGCGTGAGCGCGACGACGATCTGCAACGTATCGACTACGGCAATGCCGAGAGCGATACGGTGTCTGTGGGCATGACGCTGATCGGTTTCGGCGGCCCCAACCTGTCCTGGTCAGAATTGAACGAGTACTCCCGCCGGGCCGAACGGCCCCGGGTCGTCGAACTGTCCATCTCCGGGCTGGTCGAGATCGGCCACTTCGTTTCCGGCGACGCCGGCGGGATACGCGATGTCGGCGGTGCCGCGGCCTGGCTGATGGCGGATCTCAATTCATCCATCGAGTCGGCTCGCGACCGCGACCTGCTGATCTACGTCCACGGCGCCAAGGTGAACTTCTACAACGCCAACGCGTTCGCGGCCCAGCTGGACCACTTCATGGGCCGCGACATGACCTCGCTGGCGTTCTCCTGGCCCACGCGGCAGAACATCCTCGCCTACGGCACCGGCAGCGACGTCCGGCGCGCCTATACCGCAGCGCCGGCCCTGACCTCCCTGCTGGAACTGCTGGCCGCGGAGTCGTCGGCCCGGCGTATCCACATCATCTGCTGGAGCGCCGGAGGTCGGGTCGTCAATACGGCGCTGCGGGAACTGCACGCCCGGCACGCGGGTGCAGGACATGACCTCCGCGAGCGTTTCCGTATCGGCACGGTGTACTTCGCCGCCGCGGATGTGCCGAGCGAGGAATTCCTCGAAGCCCTGCCCGCAATCGACGATCTGGCGAACCGCATCGTCGTCACCGTGTCCTCCAGGGACAGCGCCCTGGAGATGGCCGGGACCTTCATGCGTGGCGGAACGCGTATCGGCCAGCGCAACAACGACCTGACTCCGGAGCAGATGGAGACCGTACTGGCGGCCGATCGCCTCGAGGTCGTCGATGTCTCGCGTGGCCGGGAGGGGCGCGGCTTCGACATCACCGGGCATCGCTACTGGTTCGATCACCCCTGGGCAAGCACCGACATGATTCTCGCGATTCGCAGCGACCTGGGCCCGGACGAGCGCGCGCTCGGCAAGACGGACCTGGGGCTGCTCTGGAGTCTGCCGCCGGACTATCCCGACCGCCTGAGGAACAATCTGACCCGGGAGGACCTGGAGATCCGGCGCGACTAGTCCAGCTCGATGCCGATGCCCAGGGCGTAGGTGACGTCCTCCTGCTCGTTGCCCGCGGCAGGATTGGACTCCCAGTCCCAGTCCACCTGCACGTTCATATAGATATCGCCCCAGACGTCCCAGCGGATGCCAGTCGAGGTGTCCGCCACCTGGTTGGTGCGTCCCGTCAGGTAGACCCAGTAGCGATGATCGTGGAAGAACTCGAGGTCGCCGCCGAGGAGGTCGCGTCGGTAGCGCAGCTGCCAGCGCGCGGCCGTCGATTCGTCGGTCTCGCCGGCGAGCCGCTCCCGTACGCCGATCGCTGAGAGTGAGATCTCGAACAGTCGGTAGGCGTCCTCGTAGAACTGGAAGCCCACGCCACCGCCGGGCGTGTAGCGGTACGTGAGCTGACGAATGGGATCGCGCTCGTAGCCGATGCCCGAGGAGAGGAACCAGCGGTCGGAGAAGAACCAGCTGTAGAGATAGCTGGCGGTGTACTGCTCCTTCGTAGTGAGGCCGTCCTGGTCTTTCCGGTCCAGGCGGAAGTCCAGGCGGTGGCGATGATCGCCGATCTTGACGCCGCCATCCATCTGCCAGAGAAAGTCGCTGGTCTCCGTATTGCCGCGAGTGGCGCTGTAGGAGAAATCGGAGCGGGCGTCCCAGTCGAACCGGTCCTCCGGTTCGGTCAACTCCTCGATGTCCATCGGCGAAAACGGCCGTGTGCCCGCATCGGTAACGAGGATCATGCCGCCCGCCTCGTCGGTGGCGAAGCGACCCGTGATCTCGCTGTGATCGCGCAGCTCGATCTCCAGGTCCCCGTCGGACTCGATACGCGCGACGGCATCGAGCGCGATGGGGAATTCATCGGCGTAGGGTGTCTCCAGAAAGAGCTCGTTATCCCAGACGCGCTTGATGTCGCCGGTGATGCGGTCGCCGTTGGTCATCCAGACCACGTCGGCCGACGCGGCGCGGGCGGCCAGCAGGAATAGGATCAGGGTCGTGATTGCGAAGAGGTGCTTTCCGGACATGACATGATGGTTGATTGGCTGACAAGACGGCGGGAAGCCTAGCGGGCGGTGCGCTTACGGACAACTGCGACGCTGGCTCACCGGCACTCGGCAGTGAACAGGAAACGGGTGACGCAGAACAGGAAGGCGCCTGCCTCCGCGCGCTGTTCGATACCCGCTCGCCAGTCGCGGGCTTCCTGTTCGGTCGTCCGCCCCGCCGACACGGCGGCGGCCGCGCACTGGGCGATCATGCTGCCTGCGTAGCCCGCCGCATCGTAGCGGGTGGACAGGACCGGCACGGCCCGGACGCGGACGGAGTCGAAGCCCGCATCGCGCAGCATCGGCAGCAGTCTTTGCGGCAGCCGCGGGCTCGCTACGGCACGGTCCCAGCCGTCGAACATCCGTCGCGTCAGGGCTGCGTCCTCTGCCGTGACGACCGCGGTCTGCCAGTCCGTCTCCACGATCACGACGCGGCCGCCGGGGCGGAGGATCCTGCGCATCTCGGCGATGGCGGCCTGCGGACGCTCGACGTAGAGCAGGACCTGGATGGCCGTGACCGCATCGGCCACGCCGGAGGCCACGGGCAGCCGCGCGGCATCGGCGGCGGCCAGAGTGAGCTGCGGGATGCCGGTGCAGCGCGCCCGGGCCAGGCCGAGCATGGGGCCGCTGAGATCTAGGCCGAGTACCGTGCCGTCCCGGCCGACGTCTTCCGCGATAGCGCGGGTCAGCAGGCCGGGGCCGCAGCCGAGGTCGACGATGAATTCACCGGGCGACGGCGCGAGCGCCTCGAGGATGCGCTCGCGCTGCTGCACGATCTCGGCTGAGAGGTAGGCCCGTTCGGTGCGCTTCGCCTTGGCGTCGTTGTAGGGAGTACGGCGTTTCACGGGGCGCTCCCGGGCAGGCGGCACGATCCTCATTATGGTGCAGGACGGCGGCGTCGCCCAGCGGCGGTTATACTGGCGGGTTCATGTGCGCCCTGTATCACCGCTACGGACGACCCGCGCTCTGCGCGAGTGCGCTGCTGCTCGCGGCCTGTGCGAGTCCGGTGCCCGTGGGCCCGTTGCCGGACGCCCCGGCAGCGGCGGTTGCGGTCGCGACCGCGGATGTCGCTTTCGTAACGAATCGGCAACTCGAGACGGGCAGCGACGGGCAGGACTATTACGGCGGTGACCGCGGACCGGTGACCGCCGGGCGCTGCCGGGTGGCGATCCGGGACGGCGAGGACCACGACGGCCGCCTGCTCGGCGTGACGCCGGAGCCGGCGGGCGACGTGAAGTCGGCTGTCGGGGATGTCGGCAGCGGCGGGGTGGTCGTCTATATCCACGGCTTCAACGAGGATTTCGGGCGCAGTTGCCGCCACGCGGCGCTGCTGCAGAAGCGGCTGGGGCTGGACGGCCGGCTGCTGCTGTTCAGCTGGCCCGCCGATCGCAAGTACGTGACTTATGCGAGCGATGCGGGCGATCTCGCCTGGAGCCTGCCGGATCTCCGGGCGGTGCTCGAGGGGCTGGCCGCCCGGCACGGCAGCGCCGGCGTGAGCATCCTGGGGCACAGCCTCGGCGCCCGCGCGACGGTGGAGGTGCTGTCCAGGATGGATGAAGACGTCGGCGCGTTCGGCCAGGTCGTGCTGGTCGCTCCCGATATCGCGCGGTCGCGGTTCGCCGAGTTGCGGCCCGTGCTGGAGCGGCGGGCGGATCGGGTGACGATCTACGCCTCGGAGAATGACCTGGCGTTGCGCCTGTCCACGGTGGTGAATAATTCAGCGCGGCTGGGGATTACTGATGAGGACGCCCATGCAGGGAGCGCGCCATCCGCGAAAGTGCAGCTCGTGGACGTGTCGGGGACCGGGCTGTACAGCCTGAGCGGGCACGTCTATCACCTGCGTAACCCGGCGGTGATCGAGGATATAGGACGCCTGTTCGCCCCGGCGGCCGCCGATGTGAGCGGCAGCTACGAACGAGTGCCCGGGTCCGCTCCCGGCCTGTGGCGCCTGCTGCCGGTCAAGGGCGGGACGACGGCTTCGGCCGTCCGGAATCGCCCGAGGAATTTCTGAAACTCTCATAAGTTTCAAAAGTTGCAAAAGTTCGGTCCGGCACCTCTAGGACCTCTAGGCAATCCAGACTTGTTGGGGGTTGACGAACTCGTGGATGCCGTGGGGGCCGAGTTCGCGGCCGTAGCCGGAGCGG
>CAYTXS010000151.1:0-5880 GCA_964441585.1 uncultured Thioalkalivibrio sp. | reverse complement strand
CCGGCTGCGTGGGTTTCGGCGAAGAGTACACGCGGGTGGAGGGCTTCTCCAACCGCGATGCCGGAGCGATCGTGCTGAAAGGCACTACGGGCGGCCCGCGGCTGGGCAATCCGGCGCATCGCATCTACGAGACGCCCCGCGGGATGCTGAATGCAATCGGGCTGCAGAATCCCGGGGCCACTGCGGTGGTGCAGGACATTCTCCCGACGCTCGATTTTTCGGAGACGCGATTCATCGCCAATGTGAGCGGGTCGACGATCGAAGAATACGTCGCCGTGACGCGCCTGTTCGACGATTCGCCCATCGACGCCATCGAGATCAACATTTCCTGCCCGAACGTGAAAGAAGGGGGCGTGGCCTTCGGCAACTACCCGGACATGTCGGCGAAAGTCGTGGCCGCATGCCGCCGAGTCACATCCAAGCCGCTGATCACCAAGTTGTCGCCCAACCAGACCGACATCCAGGAGAACGCGCGACGCTGCATCGAGGCCGGGACCGACGCGTTCGCCGTGATCAACACGGTCATGGGCATGGCCATCGACGCGGAACGCCGCACACCGGTCATCGGCAACGTGCAGGGTGGCCTCTCGGGCCCGGCCATCAAGCCGATCGCGCTGCTCAAGGTCCACCAGGTCCACCAGGTCGCCGCGCCGCACGGTGTGCCGATCATCGGCCAGGGCGGGATCGTTTCCGCGCGCGACGCACTGGAATTCATCATCGCCGGCGCATCGGCCGTGGGGATCGGCACCGCGCTGTTCTACGATCCGCTGGTCTGCGACAAGATCAATGCCGGGATCCGCGAATACCTGGAACGCCACGACTTCGACTCGATAAGCGACCTGGTCGGCACGCTGCAACTGCCAGGCGCGCCGCGCATTTCGCAGGCGGCCGGCTAGCCGCGCCGCGTCCCACTCGCGCGCCGGAAGCGCGCGACGATCACGCTAGAGGTCATCGAGCCCGAGTTCACGGATCTTGCGCGCCAGCGTGTTGCGCCCCCAGCCCAGCAGCCGCGCGGCGTTTTGCCGACGCCCGCCGGCATGGTCCATCGCCACGCGGATCAGGGTGCGCTCGAATTCCGGCAGCGCATCTTCCAGCAGCGGGCCGTCGCCCGCCTCGAGCTGAAGTCTGGCCCAGGACGCGAGGCTGTCGTTCCACTGTTGCGCCCGCGGCTGCGGCGGTGCGGCGCCGAACTCGGCTGGCAGATCGGAGGCTCTTATTTCGCGGCCCGGCGCCACCACCGTCAGGCGCCGACAGATATTCACCAGCTGGCGCACGTTCCCCGGCCAGTCGAAAGCGACGAACTGCGTCAGCACCTCGGGCGAGAACGTTTTCGCCGGCACCGCCAGCTCGTCAGCGGCCTTGCTCAGATAATGCTCGAGCAGCAGCGGGATGTCCTCGCGGCGCTCACGCAACGGCGGGATGCGGATACGCATGACGTTGAGCCGGTGGTAGAGATCCTCCCTGAACCGGCCTTCCGTCACCCCCCTGGCGAGATCCTGGTTGGTCGCGGCGATCACCCGGACGTCTACCCGCACGGGGACCTGGCCCCCGACACGGTAGAACTCGCCCTCGGCCAGCACGCGCAGCAGCCGCGTCTGCAGCGCGGCCGACATGTCGCCGATCTCGTCGAGAAACAGGGTGCCGCCGTCTGCCTGCTCGAAGCGACCCGTGCGCCGTGCTTCGGCCCCGGTGAATGCGCCCTTCTCGTGACCGAACAACTCCGATTCGAGCAATTCCGCCGGGATGGCGGCCGTATTCAGCGCCACGAAAGCACGTGCGGAACGGGGGCTGTGCTGATGGAGTGCGCGTGCCACGAGTTCCTTGCCGGTGCCCGATTCGCCGGTGATCAGCACGGTCATGCTGGAGCCGGAGAGGCGACCGATGGCGCGGAAGACCTCTTGCATCGCGGCCGCCTGGCCGATCAGACTGGGCAGCACCGGACGCTCGGGCTCCTGGCGCGCAGCGCCGCGCTCCAGCCCGGCGCGACGCACCAGCTCGACGGCCTGGTCGATGTCGAATGGCTTCGGCAGGTACTCGAAAGCGCCGCCCTGGTAAGCCGCCACGGCGCTGTCGAGATCGGAATGGGCCGTGATCACGATCACGGGCAGATCCGGCCAGTCGGACTGCAAGCGCCCGAGCAGCGCGAGTCCGTCGGGACCCGGCATGCGGATGTCCGTGACCAGCACATCGGGACGCCCGTGGGCAAGCGCTTCGAGCGCAGGCGAAGCACTGTCGAAGCCGCGGCTCGACAGGCCGGCCTGTTCCATGGCGCGCTCCAGCACCCAACGGATGCCCTCGTCGTCATCGACGATCCATACCTCGAGGGGGTCATGGGTCAACTCGGTTCCTCCGTGATCGGAAACAGCATGCGGAAAACGGTGCGCCCCGGGCGGCTCGAGTACTCGATCAGGCCACCGTGGCGATTCACCAGTTCCTGCGCGACGGCGAGACCCAGGCCGCTGCCTCCCTGGCGACCCGTAACCAGTGGATAGAAAAGCGTTTCGCGCAATTCTTCCGGCACGCCCGGCCCGTCGTCCTCGATCTCCACGCAGGCACCCAGGCGGAAGCGGCGATGTCCGATGGTCTCGTTGCTGATGACGCGCGTGCGGAACACGATCCGTCCCTGGCCCTCGAGAGCGCCGAGGGCGTTGCGCGCCAGGTTGAGCATGGCCTGGATCACGAGGTCCCGGTCGAGTTGCAGCGACGGAAGACTGGGGTCGTAATCCCGCTCCACGCGCAGGGCCGGGCCGCTCTCGGCCACGATGAGCTGGCGCACGTGCTCGAGTTGTTCGTGGATGTTCAACAGCCGCTTGCGCGCCGCGCGGGCCGGCCCCAGCAGCGCGGTCGTCAGGCCGACCAGGCGGTCGGATTCGCGGATGATCAACGCCGTGTAGTCCTTCTGGGCGGGTGACTCCAGCTGGCGTTCGAGCAGCTGCGCGGCGCCACGGATGCCGCCGAGCGGATTGCGCAGTTCGTGGGCCAGTTGGCGCACCATGCTGCGGCTCGCCTCGAGTTGGGCGAGCAACGCTTTTTCCCGGTCGATCCGGAGACGGCGGCTGGCATCCGCCATTTCCAGCAACAGTTCGTGCTCGCCCGCCGAGTTTTCGAAGACGGTCAGGGCGCAGTCGAGAGCCAGGTCGGGTTCGCCGTCGGCACGAGCCGCGATGAGTACTTCGCGCGGCGCGAACCCCTGGCCGGTGTCACGCACCCGCGCAAGCAGCGGCGTGATGATCCCCAGGCCGCGCACCACTTCGGGAAGAACGCGGCCGGCCAGTTGCTGGCGACTCACGCCCAGCAGTTGCTCGGCCGCCGGATTCGCATAGCGCACGTCGAGGCCGGCGCCGAGAATGAGGACGCCGGTCGTGAGGTTCTCGAGATAGTCACCGCGGGGAGGCGTGGCCGTGCTCTCAGCCGCCCGGCCCACGCGGCGGGCTGGGGCGGTTCGGGTTTTGCAGGGAGGCCTGCTGGACGTAAAAGACGACGGTGTCGCTCGAGACGAGTTCACGGCCGCGCTCGTCCTCGATGGAGGCGCGCAGGCGATGCTCGCCGCGGTACACCTCGTCCAGCGTGAACTGGGTGGATTGCGGCACATCCGCAACGCGCTGCCCGTCGAGATAAACCTGCAGACGATGGCCCTCGCGTAATCCCGGTTCCATGCGCAGGCGAACGGTCAATTCGCCGCGGATGTTCCACAGCATCTCGCCCTGCTCGGGAGACACGATGGCAAGCTGCGAGTAGCTGCCGGTGTCCTGCCCGGGCCTCTCGGGCGCGGTGTCGGGTTCCGCGGGCGCGGTCTCCACCGGCGGCGCCGTGTAGGTCTGCGCGGGGTCCAGGTCCACGCGCTCCGCGCCTGGTTGCGGGCGGTCTGAATAGTGCACCACGCCCCGCTCGTCCACCCAGCGCCACATTTCCTTCGCCGCCGCCGACTGGAGCGCAAGCGTCAACAGCAAGGCCATCCACATCCAGCGCATCGGAACTTCTCCAGGAGCCGCCCAGGGCCCTAAGCATAGCGGCGCGCATGGCCGGCTGACAAAAAAGCGGGCGGCGGGATGACTCCCGCCGCCCGAAAAAGCGTCCTCCAGACTCGTCAGACGCTGTAATACATGTCGAACTCGACGGGATGCGTCGTCATGCGCAGGCGCAGGACGTCGGCCGTCTTGAGGGTGATGTAGGCGTCGATCAGGTCGTCGGTGAACACCCCTCCGGCCGTCAGGAAACTGCGGTCGGCATCGAGCGCATTGAGTGCTTCCTCGAGCGAATAACAGACCTCGGGGATGCTCTTCGACTCTTCCGCCGGCAAGTCGTAGAGATCCTTGTCCATCGGGTCCCCCGGGTGGATGCGGTTCTGTATACCGTCCAGGCCGGCCATCATCATCGCGGCGAACGCGAAATACGGGTTCGCCGTCGAATCAGGGAAACGCACCTCGATGCGGCGCCCCTTAGGATTGGGGATGTAGGGAATGCGGATCGAGGCGGAACGGTTCCGCGCGGAGTAGGCGAGCTTGACCGGCGCCTCGAAGCCGGGGACGAGGCGCTTGTAGCTGTTCGTCGAAGGATTCGTGAAGGCATTCAGCGCGCGGGCGTGCTTGACGATGCCGCCGATGAAGTAAAGCGCCGTCTCGGACAGGCCGCCGTATTCCTCGCCGGTGAACAGGTTCTTGCCGTCCTTGGCCAGCGACATGTGGACATGCATGCCGTTGCCGTTATCGCCGACCAGCGGCTTGGGCATGAAGGTGGCCGTCTTGCCGTAACCCTGCGCTACGTTCATCACGATGTACTTGAGCGTCTGTACCTCGTCGGCTTTTTTCACCAGCGAATTGAACGCCACGCCGATTTCGCACTGGCCGGCCGTCGCCACCTCATGGTGATGCACCTCGGGATCGAGTCCCATGTCCTCGAGCACGAGGCACATGGCGGAACGGATATCGTGCAGCGAGTCCACCGGCGGCACGGGGAAATAACCCCCCTTGATGGTGGGGCGATGGCCGAAGTTGCCGTCCGGATAGATCTTCTCGGAATTCCAGCCGGCCTCGGAGGAATCGATCTGGTAGGAGACGCCTTTCATCTCCGAACTCCAGCGCACGTCGTCGAAAATGAAGAACTCGTTTTCGGGGCCGAAATAAGCCACGTCGGCGATGCCGGTGGACTTGAGGTAGGCCTCGGCACGCAGCGCGAGTGAGCGAGGGTCGCGTTCGTAGCCCTGCATGGTGGACGGTTCGACCACGTTGCAGGTGATGTTGACGGTCGTGTCCTCCGAGAACGGATCGACCACGGCCGTCGCCGGGTCCGGCATGAGAATCATGTCGGACTCGTTGATGCTCTTCCATCCCGCGATGGAGGAACCGTCGAACATCTTGCCTTCCTCGAACATGTCGGCATCGACCTTGCTCGCCGGCAGGGTTACATGCTGCTCCTTGCCCTTGGTGTCGGTGAAGCGCAGGTCCACGAAGGCGACCTCCTTTTCACTCATGAGCTCGAGCACATCTTTCGCTTTCATCAGGTCATTCCTCCGAGTCTGGATGCGATGGGGCCCGTCTCCCCGGACTGCATGCCGGGGTTCGGCGGGCGAACTTGGAACTGGTCTACGTGTTGCGTTGCAGGAACCGTGCCAGCCGACCGATCCTCGGCGGCGCATGAGAATTCAAGCGCTTGGACTACGGGGCGGTCATCGGGCGCCCGCGAAGCGCACCAGCCTGGTGCGTCACGGCAGATCCTCTGCACCAGAATAGCTCGCTCCGGCGGCGTGTGACGCTGAGTTATACTTGCGCGCTTCGCCAGCACGGGGACAGCCATGGCCGCCGCGGAACTCGGCACGCCGCCCGCCACCTTCCAGGATCTGCTGCTCGAGCTGCAACGCTACTGGGCCGGGGCCGGCTGCGT
>CAYTXS010000150.1:2447-5902 GCA_964441585.1 uncultured Thioalkalivibrio sp. | reverse complement strand
CAGCAGCCTGCGGCCCGTGTAGCCGCAGCCCACCACGGTCACGCCGGCATTGCCGGCGGCAGGGCGTTTCGCATGATCCATAAGGTCAGGTTACATCCCGGCGAAGAAAGCTTCGAGGTGCTGGACGACGAATCCGTGCTGGCAGCCGGATTGCGTGCCGGCCTGCACCTGCCCCATAGCTGCCGCGGCGGCAGTTGCGGGGCCTGCGAAGCCCGGGTGCTCTCGGGCGCAGTCACCTATCCCGACGGATTGCCGGCCGGCCTGACGCAGGCGGAAGCGGACGCCGGCCGCGCGTTGCTTTGCCAGGCGCACGCCTGCGCGGACCTGGACCTGGAAGCCCGCGCACTCGCGGTCCCGGAGGAAGTGCGCATCCGCCGCCTGCCGTGCCGGGTCGAGTCGCGCGAGCTGCTGTGCCACGACGTGATGCGGCTCATCGTCAAGCTGCCCTCGCTCGAACCTTTCGTGTTCCTCGCCGGCCAGTACGTCGATTTCCTGCTCGAGGACGGGCGCCGGCGCAGCTACTCGATGGCCAATCCGCCGCACGACGCCGAGCGGCTGGAACTGCACGTGCGCCGCGTCTCCGGCGGCGACTTCACGGCGCGGGTGTTCGACGATCTCGAAGCACGCTCGCTGCTGCGTCTCGAAGGCCCGCTCGGCGGCTTCTGGCTGCGTGAGGACACCGAGCGGCCCATCGTGATGGTCGCAGGCGGCACGGGATATGCGCCGATCAAGTCGATGCTGCGCCACCTGATGGAGGTCGGCACCACGCGGCCCGTCACTTTTTACTGGGGCGTGCGACGCCCGCGAGACCTGTACGAAGGGGAGGTGCTGGCGCGCTGGGCCGCGGCGCACGACTGGCTGCGTTTCATTCCCGTCATGTCCGCCGCCCTGCCCGAAGACGACTGGACGGGACGCCGCGGCTGGGTGCACGAGGCCGTGCTGGAGGATTTCCCCTCGCTGGCCGACGTGGAAGTCTATGCAGCCGGGCCGCCGCCGATGATCGCGGTAATCCAGGAGCTGTTTCCGGCCCACGGCCTGCCCCAGGGACGACTGTGCTTCGATTCCTTCGAGTTCGCCCCGCCCAGGGACTGAATCTCAGGGCGCGCCGCTCCGGGGGGCAGGCAATGCGGGGGTCCGTCCGGAGGCCGCCGCGAGTCCCTGGCGGAACGCCTCCGAGGCGGCGCCCGACTCGCCCAGCTGCACCAGCAACTCGCCGTAGATCTGCCAGGTGTCGGGATGCGGGCGGATCGCCAGGCTGGTCTCGAGGTAGCTGCGGGCCTTGCCCCACAGCTGGTTCCTGAGGCTCAGGCGACCGCAGGCCAGCAACAGGTCGGCATCCTCGGGGCGCTGGTCGAGCCACTTCTCCGCGGCGGCCAGCTGGCTGCTCGGATCGCTGGTCTCGAGGCCTCCGTACGCGGCCACCAGTGGCGCAGACCACGTTGACTTCAGCGCGCGCCGCAGCACCGGCTCGGCCTGGTCAGCCGCGCCCAGGCGCAGCGCCGCCTCCGTGTAGGCCTCCAGGACTGCCGGATCACGGCGCATCGATCGTTCGAGACCCTGCCATGTCCGCTCCAGCTCGGTGCCGTCCTGCGCCGCGGCGAGGCGTGCCTGGGACACGCGCACTTCGAGCGCCTGCGCGGCATCCTTGTCCAACGCCTTGGCGGCCCGCAGCTGTGGCAACAGCCTCTCCAGGCCATCCCAGTCGCCGAGCCGCTCGAGCACGCGGGCCCGCAGGGCGAGGCCGCGCGGGTGGGCCGGCGCGGTCGAGTCGAGTTGCTGCAGGGTCGCCAGCGCTTCTTCCAGCTGGCCCTGCTCGAGCTGCAGGTCGGCCTGTGTCAGCAACACGGCCGGCGCCGCCCCCGGATCGGCTTCGTACGCGAGACGCAGCCACTCGTCGCGGCGCTCCGTCGCGCCCTGTTCCTGCGCCGCCCGTGCCGCAGCCAGGTAGCCGGCGAGCGACGCGGGGCCGTGCGCCGCCCGACCGAGCAGGCGTTCACCCCGTCCCCACTGACCCTCGGCGATAGCCGCGAAGGCGTGATCCAGGTGGCGCTGGCCGCGCCGCGCGCGATACTCGCCGACGGCGCGCCCCATGCGCCGCGGCGCACGGAGGGTCCAGCTGATCAGGCGTACCAGGGCATAAACGGCCAACAGGGCGAGCACCAACCCGGGAACGGAGGTCTCCAGCGTCCAGCCACGGATATCCACCAGCACGTAACCCTGGTCCCCGAGCAGCCAGTGGGCCACCAGCGCCCCGAGGGCCAGTGCAATGAGCAGCAGCACGCCGAAACGCATGGCTAGCCCGCCGCCCCGGTGTCACGCAGCAACTCCAGTGAACGTCCGATCGACGGCCACTCGGGCGTCACGTCGCGCGTCGCGAGTTCGTCCAGCGCATCTAGCACCGCCTGCACCGCCTCGTCCTTGACGACGAAGTACTCGCGCAGCGCAGCCCGCGCCGCCTCGACCCCGGCGGTGAAATTCTCCTGGTCGCGCGCCAGCACGGCCAGGCGAGCGCTTTTCAGGTCCAGCTCGATGTTGCGGTACAGGAAGAAGCTCTCGTCAGGCGCGAGCAAAGGCGCGGCCGGCGTATCTGTCCGGCGAATGCGGAACAGGTCTGCAGTGACCGCGCGCAGGCGCGCCAGGAAGCGCTTCCCGCCAGTCTCTTCCCTGCCGGCCGACGCATCGGCCACGGGTTCCGGCGAAAGGCTGCCGTGCAGCGGCAGGCCCTCGATGCGGCCGGCCAGGCTGTCGAGACGCAGCGCCAGTCCTTCGAGATCGACATCGGCGACAGCCTCCACCGCGGCGATCTCTTCGTTGATGGCCCGGCGCGTGGCCGCGAATGACGGGTCGTCCAGTGCCGCCAGCTGCGCGTCCGCTTTGCGCAACGCGGCCAGTGCGACTCGCGGGTTGTCCGCCAGCGCGAGTTCCCGGGCGGCCAGCAACAGCAAGTATTCGACTTCCGCCACTGCGGGCGAGATTTCCTCGGGGGCATCATTGCGTCCCAGCGACTCCATCCGCTGCCGCGCCTCATCGATCTCGCGGTCGAGAGACTCGAGTTCGCGCCGCCGCTCCTCCGCCTCGCTGCGCAACTCGCTGAAACGCTCATCCTGCGCCGCGACCCGCGCCTGGGTCTCGAGCACCAGTGCACGTATGTCGGCGAGATCCCGTGCCGCCTCGGTGGTTTTTTCCGCGACGACCTCCTGCTGTTCCGTCACCTGCCACCAGGTGAACGCCACGCCACCGACCGCGGCGAACGCAACGAGCAGCGCGAAGAAGCCTAGTACGATGCCGAAAGAACGCCCGGCCGACGCGACCGGCACGACGGCGGGATAGGCGGCTGCAGGCGCAGCCGAAGCTTCGGCCGTTGCTTCAGATGGCGATTCCCCGGACGATTCAGTCGCTGGATCAGCCGACGACTCGGTCGATGCCTCGGTCGATGCCTCGGTCGATGCCTCGGT
>CAYTXS010000150.1:0-2347 GCA_964441585.1 uncultured Thioalkalivibrio sp. | reverse complement strand
CTCGGTCGATGCCTCGGTCGATGCCTCGGTCGATGCCTCGGTTGACGACCCTTTCGATGCCTCGGCCGACGGCTCAGCCGACGACGTGGGCGACGAGCCTTTGGCTGCACTGTCTTCGGTCGATTCCGTGCCGTCCTTGGGTTCGTTCACCCGGGGGTCGTTCATCCTGTTCCTCCCGTCGTGTCTGGATGCTCGCCCGCATGCCAGCGAGCGATGGCGGTAGCGAGGCTCTCCCCGTCAGGGCCGTCAGCCAGCAGGCGTGTGGCGTCGTGGCCCCATTGCTTGACGGTTTGTAACACGCGCTCGCTCACGGTCACCAGCGGCGTGTTGCGCAACAACGGCTCACCCTCGGGTCCGAGCAGTGTACACAGGTGACGGAACACATCTGCGCTGGTTGCAGTATAGATATCGATCTCGCCGGCCGCCCAAAGTGCGAGGATCTCCTTGCGCCGCGCCGGATCGAGCGGAGCGGGCTTGCGGCGGTAGACATCGAGGTAGCGCACTCGCGCACCGCGCGCCTTCAGTCCCGCGGCGAGCTCGGCGCGCCCGTCTTCACCACGCAGGATGAAAACCCGCACGCCGGCGAGGTTCTCGAATTCCGGCTGTTGCAGGAGGTCTTCCGTGGTAAAGCCAGTCGGACGGATGTCCGGCGTCAGTCCCAACTCGGCCAACGCGTGCGCGGTGGAAGGACCGATCGCTGCAATCCGCGGCCTGGGCTGCGGCAGAAACCGCGCGCCCCAGGCGACCGCATTGCGGCTCGCGAAGATCGCCAGGCCTCCGGCGGGAAGCGTCGCAAGTTCCGCCAACTCGGACGTATCGGGCTGCAGCGGCTCGATCGCGATCGCCGGAAGCAGCAGCACGGCCCCACCGCGCGACTCGATGGCCTTGACCAGGTCTTCGCCCATCCCCTGCGGGCGGGTGACCAGCACGGTCAGGCCGTTGAGGCTGTCCGCCGTCATTCGTCTAGGTCGCCGCCAGCAACGCGCCGGCGCCCCGCTCCATCAGGTCGCGCGCCAGTGCGCCGCCGAGCGCCGCGGCATCGGCGGCCGCTCCGCGGATCTCGCCGTGCAATACCGACGCGCCGTCGCGGGTCGCCACCAGGCCGCGCAGGAACAGCTCGTCGCCATCGACCACGCCGAAGCCGGCCACCGGCGACTCGCAGCTGGCGCCCAGCCCGCCGGCGAACGCCCGCTCGGCATCGACGCAACGACGCGTGTCGTCATGCTCGAGCACGCCGAGCAGCTCAGCCACTTGCTGGTCGCCACTGCGACACTCGACGCCCACCGCACCCTGGCCCACCGCAGGCAGTGAAACCTCGTAAGGCAGGAATCCCGCGATGCGCTGCTCCAGACCGAGGCGCTTGAGCCCCGCGGCCGCCAGCAGGATGGCGGCAAAGTGTCCGTGGTCCAGCTTGCGCAGGCGGGTCTCGACGTTCCCTCGCACCGGCTCGACCTGCAGGTCGGGACGCGCATGTTGCAGCTGGGCCTGGCGCCGCAGGCTGGATGTGCCGACCACCCGCCCAGCTGGAATCGCCTCGATAGTGAGGAACTCGGCCGAGACCAGCGCATCGCGTGGATCCTCGCGCTCCAGCACGGCAACGATCTCGAAACCGTCCGGCATCTCGGCGGGAACGTCTTTCATCGAGTGGACCGCGATGTCAGCGCGCCCCTCGAGCATGGCCGTCTCGAGTTCCTTGATGAACAAGCCCTTGCCGCCGATCTTCGCCAGCGTGGTGTCGAGAATCTGGTCGCCCTTGGTGGTCATCGGCACCAGCTCGACCGTCAGGCCGGGATGATGCCGTGCCAGCAATGCGGCAACATGCTCGGCCTGCCAGAGCGCGAGCCGGCTCTCCCGGGTCGCGATGCGTATGGTCCTGTTCATCCTTCCTGAATCCTCCTGCGCACTTCCGGCGCATGCCGGCGGCTGACCGCCAATGGTTCCCTGACCCCCTCGATCCGCGCGCCGAGCTGGCCTTGCGCGTCGCGTTCGAGAGCGGCCATGTGCCGCAATGCCACCAGCGCGTTGCGGTGGATGCGGACGAATTCCTCGCGAAACTCGCTTTCGAGCTCTTTCAGAGACTCGTCGATAAGGTCGATTCCGTCTTCATGGTGGACCGCGACATATTTCTGTTCCGCCTGGAAGTATCGGATTGTATCAACCGGAATCAGCCGCAGCGCGTCCCCGAGTCGCGCCGCGATGCGTCGCCGGGCATTGCCCCCCGCCCCCGTGAGCGCCGCGAGCTGCGGACGGGTAGGTCGCGCCGCGCGCGCCAGCGCTTCGAAGAGCCTTTCTGCGCGCACCGGCTTGAGCAGATAGCCGACCGCTTCGGCCTCGAATGCCTCGATCG
>CAYTXS010000149.1:0-5903 GCA_964441585.1 uncultured Thioalkalivibrio sp. | reverse complement strand
TCACCGACGAGATGCTGGTGGCGGCGGCGGAGACGATCGCCGATCTCGCGGCGGACCATGACCTCGTGCCGGATCCATTGAACCTGGCTGTGCACGATGCCGTCACGGCGGCCGTGGCCAAGGCGGCGCGCGACTCGGGCGCCTGATGGCTTCGCTCAGCGTGGCTTGCCCCCGACCGGCGCCTCCGGCGGTGCCGCGCTGGGCTTCAGCTCGACTTCAGTAGGGAATCCCGACCCGCCGATAAGCCGCCGCGAGCAGCCACAACGGCCCGATCATCAGAAACTGCAGGTCCTCGAAAAAGGAGGGCTTCTTCCCCTCGATGCGATGCCCGATGAACTGGCCGATCCACGCCACGACGAACACCAGCAGCGAGATGGCCCACAGCGGCGCCGCAAGCTCGTCGAGTCCCGCGGCGAGCAGCAGCAGGAGGGCGAGCACGAGCGTCGCGCCGACTGCCAGCGACACCGACATGAGGAAGTAGTACACGACCGCAGCCATCGCGAACAGCACCGCCCAGTTGAGCGCCGGCGAAATGTCGCCAAAAGCGGCGGGCACCGGCAGCGCCCACAACAATCCGATGAGGCTGAAGACGATCGCCGGGACGCATATCCAGTGAATCCGCTTGTTGACCGGATCCTGGTGGCTGGCGCCGTAAGCGATCAGCCAGTCGTCTATGCTGCGCATATATGCTCTCCCTCGGCGTTCGCCACGTGTCGGACTCGCTGCGAAGGTATCATGGAGGCATGGACCCCGGGAGCGATGGTCGCCCAAGGGCCGGTCGCCCCCAGGGATTTTTTTTCACAGGAGCAGACAATGAAGCGAAAGATCATGCACCTGGCAACCGCGACCGTCGTCGCCACGGCCGTACTGGCGGCCGGTTGCCAGACGGTGGACCCGTACACGGGCGAGACCAAGACGGCGAGCGCCACCAAGGGCGCAGCTATAGGCGCCGGGGCCGGTGCGCTGCTGGGAATTCTCACGGGCGATGATTCGAAGGATCGCCGCAAGCGGGCCCTCATCGGCGCCGGTGTCGGCGCGCTGGCCGGCGGCGCGGTCGGCAATTACATGGATCAGCAGGAAGCGGAGCTGCGCCAGCGACTGGCCGGCAGTGGCGTCAGCGTCACGCGGGTCGGCGACGAGATCATGCTCAACATGCCGGGCAATATCACGTTCCAGACCGACAGTTCCGACCTCAATCCGCAGTTCTTCGACGTGCTGAATTCCGTGTCACTGGTGCTCAAGGAATACGACAAGACGGTCGTCGAGGTCGTGGGCCACACCGACAGCACGGGCTCCGCGGAATACAACCAGGCCCTTTCGGAGCGGCGGGCCGCGACGGTCGCGACCTATCTCGCCAACCGCGACATCGACCGGCAGCGGATCCTGGCCTACGGCGAGGGGGAAACGCAGCCGGTGGCTGACAATTCGACGGCTGCGGGACGGGCGGCCAATCGTCGCGTCGAACTGACGCTTTCGCCGGTCACCACCTGAGGGAGCGGCGAACCCCTTATCGGCCGGGTGAGGCTCTGTCGGGTCAGGCTGCGCGGTCGATGAGGCCGCGCAGCTTTTTCATCGCAGCGGCTTCGATCTGCCGGATGCGCTCAGCGGAAACGCCGTATTCGTCCGCGAGATCCTGCAGCGTGGCCTTGTCTTCCGCCAGCCAGCGCCGGCGGAGAATATCCTGGCTGCGGTCGTCGAGATCGCCGAGCGCGGTGCCGAGCGCCTGGTGGGCGATTTCGTCCGAATCTTCGTCGGCCACCAGTTCCGCCGGGTCGGCACCCGGCGCGGGCAGGTAAGCCGCCGGCGCGCCGAGACGTTCCTCGTCGTCGGCGTCCGGACGCGGGTCCAGCGACATGTCCCGCGCGGCGAGGCGCTGTTCCATCTCGTTGACCTCGGCGGGCGTCACGCCGAGATCACTGGCGACCGCGCGCGTCTCCTCGGCGGACAGCCAGCCGAGGCGCTCCTTGGCCTTGCGGAGGTTGAAAAACAGCTTGCGCTGCGCCTTGGTGGTGGCGATCTTTACGAGCCGCCAGTTCTTCAACACGAACTCGTGGATCTCCGCGCGAATCCAGTGCACGGCGAAGGAGACAAGACGCACGCCGACGGTGGGATCAAAGCGCTTCACGGCCTTCATCAGGCCGATATTGCCTTCCTGGATCAGGTCGCCGAGCTGCAAACCGTAGCCGTTGTAGCCGCGCGCGATGTGCACCACGAAGCGCAGGTGAGAGAGTACGAGCTGCCGCGCCGCGTCCAGGTCGCTGTCGCGGCGGAAACGCCATGCCAACTCGGTCTCCTCGTCGGCGCTGAGCACCGGGATCGTCGAGACCGCGTTGATGTACGCGTTGAGATTGCCGACCGGTGCGGCCAGCACCAACTCGTTGTGGCGCATTACGAGCGCTGTGCTCATACAGATTCCTCCCTTCTCACCCGGGATTTTAGCAGTCGATATCTTAGAGTGCTAACAGCGGTCGGGGTTCCCCCGCACTTCTGGAGGAGAAATGTGAATCAAGTCAGGTCCTTGGCTCAGATTCCGGGCTCGATGCGGCGCAGGTGACGCGTCGCCGAGACCCACGCTCCGAGCCACCCGAGGGCCGCGCCGGCGCCCAGCAGCGCCAGCGCACCGTACGCGCCGAGGCCGGTCGGCCGGAAGCCGGAGCCGTACAGTTCGGCGAGCCGCATCGCCGGCCCGCCCAGGGCGAGCAGGCCGCCCTGCACGATGATCAGCGCGACGAGACCGCCGCCCAGGCCATACCAGAACCCGCCGTAGAGCAGCGGGCGGCGGATGAAGCCGTCTGTGCCGCCGATCAGTTTCATGACCTCGATCTCATCCCGGCGGTTCTGGATGTCCAGGCGAATGGTGTTGCCGACAATCACCAGCACCCCGACGGCCAACAGCCCGGCAGCGAGCAGCGCGAGGCGCCCGGCAATCTCCAGCATGGCAGACAATCGCCGCACCCAGTCGGCGTCGGCCTGCACCACATCCGCCCCAGGCAGTGCGCGCAGTCGCTCGGCCAATGCCTCCATCGCCAGCGCCTCGCCGCCGCCGGCTGGCCGCACGATCACCAGGTGAGGCAAGGGATTGGTGTCGAGGGCGTCCACGGTGGCGCCGAGACCGGATCCCGCGCGGAACCGGGCGAGCGCCTCGTCGGCAGTCACCAGTTCGACGGCCTCCACCTCGGGCCATGCGCCGATGTCTTCGGCCAGCGCGGCCGCGCGCTCCGTCGGCTGGCCGTGTTCCAGGTAGAGCGAGAGTTCGATGCCGTCATCCCAGTGCCCGGAAAGCACCTGCAGGTTGGCAACCAGCAGGTGCAGGCTCGCAGGCAGCGCGAGGGCGATACCGATCACCGCCAGGGTCATGCCGGTGGCGACGGGTTGTTCGCTGAGCCGTCCCAGCGAGCCGATCATGGTCTGCACGTGGCGCTGCAGCCAGGTACGCAGGTGTCCGACGAGGCCTGCGCCCGGCCAGCGGAACCCGCCGGTCGGCCAGCTCAGGCGTGCCAGCAGCGACGGCCGGCGATTGCGCCGTCCGGTGCCCCGCCGTGCGCCGGGGGGCTTAGGCCGGGATGCCCGGGAAGGCATGGTCTACATCCTCGATGAGGCGCCCGTCGCCGAGCGCGATGCGGCGATGACCGAGCCGTTCGAGCAGCCCCTGGTCATGGCTGGCCACCAGCACGGTCACACCGACGCGGTTGAGGCGGGCGAACAGGTACATGATCTCCAGCGACAGGTCCGGGTCCAAATTGCCCGTGGGCTCGTCGGCGATGAGCAGGGGCGGACGGGCGGCGATGGCGCGGGCGATGCCGACGCGTTGCTGCTCGCCGGTGGACAGCATCACCGGCGGCAATTGCTCCTTGCCGAGGAGGCCCACCTGGTCCAGCGCCGCCCTCACGCGGCGCCCGGTCTCCCGGCTCGTGCCGCCGGAGATCACCAGCGGCAGCGCCACATTGTCGAACACCGTGCGGTCCGCCAGCAGCTTGTGGTCCTGGAACACCATGCCGATCTGCCGGCGAAAGGCCGGCACCTGGCGCCGCGAAATGCCTGCCGTGTTGCGTCCGCCGATGAGCACCTGGCCGCGGGTCGGCCGCTCAATGCAGGAGATGAGTTTCAGCAGAGTGCTCTTGCCCGCGCCCGAATGCCCGGTGAGGAAAACCATCTCCCCGGCTTCGATCCGGAAGCTGAGATCCCGCAGCGCATCTCGCCCGCCGGGATAGCGCTTGTGGACCTGTTCGAAGCGGATCATCGGCTCATCGGGTGGCGCCGGACGCGGGCGCGGCGAGCAATGCATCGACGAAAGGGTCCGCCTCGAAAGGCGCGAGATCTTCGATGCTCTCGCCGATGCCGATGAAGCGCATCGGCAGGCCCAGTTCGCGCGCGATCGCCAGCACGATGCCGCCCTTGGCGCTGCCGTCGAGCTTCGTGATCGCGACACCGGTGACGCCGACCGCCTCGTTGAAGCGCCGCGCCTGCAGGAGCGCATTCTGGCCGCTGCCGCCGTCGAGCACCAGCAGCACCTCGTGCGGCGCATCCGTGTCGAGACGCCCGAGGACGCGCTTCACCTTGCGCAGTTCGTCCATCAGGTTTTCCTGGGTGTGGAGCCGTCCCGCCGTGTCAGCCAGCAGTACATCCACGCCGCGCGCGCGGGCCGCCTCGAAAGCGTCGTAGACGACCGCCGCAGGATCGGCGCCCGTCTGCTGCGCGACCACGGGGACGTCATTGCGCGCGCCCCAGGTCTGCAGTTGCTCCACGGCCGCGGCACGGAAGGTATCGCCTGCGGCGAGCATGACCGATCGGCCATCGGCCTTCAGCTTGTGTGCGATCTTGCCGATCGTCGTCGTCTTGCCCGCTCCGTTCACGCCGACGACCAGCACGACGAAAGGACGTATGTGCGGCGGGATCTCGAGCGGCGCCTCGCAGGGCGAGAGAATCTCGAGCATCTCGCGGCGGATGGTTTCTATTACGGCGCGGCTGTCGCCAAGTTCGTCGCGCCACAGCTTGCGCTCGAGGCCGGAGACGATCTGCGATGTCGCCTCCACGCCGACGTCGCCGGTCAAAAGGCGTGTCTCCATCTCCTCGATGAATTCCTCGCCCACCTTGCCGCCGGGCAGCAGGTGCGCGAGGTCGTAGGTGAGCCAGCCGTCGCCCTGGTTCAGGCGCTCGCGCAGGCGACGGAAGAAACCCTTGCGTTTGTTGCCGGACTCCGGCTCGTCGCTTTCGGTCGCGGCGCGTGGCTGGCCGGCGTTGGGATCGGGTGTGGGCATCGTGAACCGGTGGCAGGCGTAGGGTAACGCTATGCTAACGCCTCTCTCGTGGCGCCGGAAAGAAATCGCAGAGGCCGAAAGAAAGCGGGCGGCCCGAAGGCCGCCCGCCTGTGGTCACCGGCGAGAGCCGGATTCAGTCGGCCGCGGGCGGCGCGGCATTCGCGCGAGTCCGGTCCGGCGCGTTGCAGTCATCGGTGAAGTTGCCATAGGCCGCCGGGGCGATCGGACTGCCCGAGGCGCCGAAGATCAGCGTCTGGCCGTTGGGTGGCAGCATCGCCATCGGGTTGCCTGCGATGAAGACCAGCTGTTGCGCCTGCATCTCGCCGGTCGCGGTCTGCGCCGCGCTCGTGTCATCAGTCGGCTGGAGCTGCGAGCCGTGCGAGGCCCCTTCGGTGAAGCAGACGCGCGCCTTGAGGCCAGCCGGATCGATGACGGGCGTCGGCGAGAAGGTGTAATCCTCCAGGCCCGCACGCTCCATTTCCGCCGCCAGGCGATTGGACGCGCTGTTCGGCACGACCGAATCCCCGTCTACCTGGATGAAGTGCACGGCGGTGTTGCCGGCCGCCCGGGCCGCGTGGCTGATCGGGTCGCCGGCGTCCACGATGTTCTGCAGGTCGCGGATGAAGTTGTTGTACAGGCTGGTGT
>CAYTXS010000148.1:0-5924 GCA_964441585.1 uncultured Thioalkalivibrio sp. | reverse complement strand
GACCCGCCGATCCGCGCGACGAGGTACTGCTGCGGCAGGATGCTGACGACCACCTGCGTTGTCGCGGCCCCGGCCGCCGCCGGCAACAGGGCCGCGGCCGACAGCACCAGGGCCGATATGACCATGGACGACAGGCGGACGATCGATGGGCTGTCAGCACGCATCCGGATATTCTACCGCGCCGGTCAAGCCTGTCCGCCGGAGTCCCGTCGGTTAGAATGCGTTCCCCCCCGGGAGGAAGCAGGATGAACGACGACGGCGCTCTCTCCGCCACGGCCGGCCGCCTCGAATCGCGGCTGCGCAGCCAGGTCGGCAAGGCCATCGAGGATTACGGCATGATCGCCGACGGCGATCGCGTCATGGTGTGCCTGTCGGGGGGCAAGGACAGCTACGCGCTACTCAGCCTGCTTATCGCGCTGCAACGCGCTGCGCCGGTGAGCTTCGAACTGGTCGCCGTGAACCTGGACCAGAAGCAGCCGGGTTTCCCGGCGCACGTGCTTCCGGAGTATCTCGCGGCCCTCGGCGTGCCTTTCCATATCCTGGAACAGGACACCTACAGCGTGGTCAAGCGGGTCATTCCGGAGGGAAAGACCACCTGCGGCCTCTGCTCGCGGCTCAGGCGCGGCGCCCTGTACAGCTTTGCCGCGGCGCAGGGGTTCAACAAGATCGCCTTGGGGCACCATCGCGACGACATCATCGAGACGTTGTTCCTGAACCTGTTTTTCGGCGGCACTATCAAGGCCATGCCGCCCAAGCTGCGCAGCGACGACGGACGCAACGTGGTCATCCGGCCGCTGGCTTATTGCCGTGAGCGCGAGCTGGCGCGCTACGCCACGGCAAAGCAGTTCCCGCTCATTCCCTGCAACCTGTGCGGCGCACAGGAAAACCTGCAACGACAGGAGATCAAGGCGATGCTGACCGACTGGGAGCGGCGTTTTCCGGGCCGGATCGACTCCATTGCCGCCGCACTCGCCAATGTCGCCCCTTCCCAGTTGCTCGACACACGACTGTTCGACTTCGCCGGCCTGGCGACGCAGAACAGGGCTGCAGCGGACTAAAAGGGACTGATCGCCGCGGGTGCAGCGTGCAGTCGGCCGGGACAGGCGGGACCGTTGCCCGCCCGGAGGTCAGAACCTCGGTGGCCGGGGTGCCCGGGGACGGGCTTCGTTGATCTTCAGGGCGCGTCCACCCATCTCGTGGCCCTCGAGGGCCTTGATGGCGTTGTCCGCGTCCGCGTCAGGCATCTCGACGAACCCGAATCCCCGCGGCCGGCCGGTCTCTCGATCGCTGACGATCTTGACCGACTGGACGTCGCCAAAGGGGGAGAACAGGCCACGGACTTCTTCTTCGGTGGCGGTGAAAGGCAGGTTGCCCACGTAAATCGACTTCATGTCATGAGGCTCTCAACAACGGATCGGGATCAGGGAAGCCGCTTATGGGCTTCCGGTCCCAAGCATACGACAGCGCCGCGGCGGGGCAAAGCGGGGAAATACGTGCACTGTGCCCGGGGCACCGCATCACATTGCGGCCCGCCCGACCCACCTGCTCGCCAAGGGGGCGAACATCCTCGCGTGGTTCGAGCGCTACGACGTGCCGCCGGCGGATGGCCCGGAACCCTGATCTCCTGGCGAGCCGGAGCCGGGATCGGGCAATGACGCCGCGTCGCTCGCGGGGGCGTCGCCGACCTCTGGAGCACGAACCGCGCCGATCCGCGCGACGGCGGCGGAATCCACCGAGCGGAGGTGCAGGTCGCGTTGCGGGAAGGGGATCTCGATTCCCGAATCGTACAGCGCGTCATGCACGGCGAGCGTCAGGTCGCTCTTGATGGTGAGGTAGTTGTTGAAATCGTCCGTCCACGCGCGGAGCGAAAAATCCAGCGAGCTGTCGCCGAAGCCGAGAAACAGCGCCGCAGGTTCCGGGTCCTCGAGGATTTTCTCGTTGCGACGGGCCACGTCCAGCAGCAGTGCGATCACCTTGCGGGGATCCGTGCCGTAGGCCACGCCGGCCAGGATCTCGATGCGCCGGCGCATATCGGACAACGTCCAGTTGGTGACTTCGTTGGATATCAGGTTGGCGTTCGGCACGATCACCTCGGCACCGTCGAAAGTGCGCACCGTGCTGGAGCGCACACCGATGCGCGTAACGTTGCCGAAAGTCTCGGTGAATTCGATCGTATCGCCGGATTGCACCGGGCGCTCGAAAGCCAGGATCAGGCCGGACACGAAATTGTTCACCACGTTCTGCAGCCCGAAACCGATGCCGACGGAAAGAGCGCCCACGATGATCGCAAAACGCTCGAGCTGGATGCCGGCGGCCGCCACGGCGAACACGACCGCGATGCCGAGGATCGTGTAGTTGACCAGCATGGAGACGGTGGCCGCGACGCCCCGCGGCAACGTGACGCGCGGGAATACGTCCACGTCGAGCACGAAGCGCAGCAGGCGCGAGACGAGCAGACCAAGCCAGATCGCGAGCGCGAAGCCGAGGATGTCGCCGAGCGATATCGATACTGTCCCGATCCTGGCGCTGCTGAAAAGTATTCCGCCAAGCACCTGGCCGAGCAGGCCATCGAGACGAAACAGCCGGAGGGTGGCGAGAATCCAGCCGACGAGCACGACGAAGGGCAGGATGCGCATCACCCAGCCGTCGATGGCGGCGCTGTGCCAGCGGACCAGGTTCGACTTTCTCAACAGCTGCGTCTGCAGCAGCGCATTGAGCGCGGCACGCGTGACAAGGATTCCGGCGAACAGCACGATGCCGGCAAACGCGCTGGCGATGACCGCGTTGGTGAGCAACCCCGCCAGCGACACGTAACCGCCGATGTTCGCCAGCAGCGCAGTCAACAGGACCATGACGCCGCCCCGTCCGGCGAAACGCACCGCTCGCCACCAGGGTCCTGCCTCCAGCTTTGCCCCCGGTCCGCCGGGACGGAACATCAGGGTGGCGACGGCGAACGCTGCAGTCGTGATCAGCAGCAGGGTGTAACGCTCCAGGCTGGTGCCCGTGCCGAGCAGGATGTCCAACCGCAACAAGGCATAAAGGCCGATGACCTGGTAAAGAGGGCCGCGCAACACGGGATTGACCATGGGCGGCAGCACGCGAAGCAATGGCAGAATCAGCAGGACGCCAAGCAGTTCTCGGAGCACGGAGGGCGCGTCCGGGTAGAGCCATGAGCCGGCGAGAATCGCCATGACGAGCGCGGCGGCGAGAGGGAACCGGAATATGGCGAGCGTCGGGCCGAGTTCCGGTCGATCATTGACCCATTGGTCCACCTTGCGTGCCAGCGCATAGAAGATCACGAGCAGCAAAACCAGCAGGCCGCCATGGAGGGCGACGGCGCCTTCCCTGGCGGCCAGGTAGTTCTGCAGCGCCTGCCAGTCGCCCTGCCACGAGCGCCGGGACCCCTCGAGGTCTCCAAGCGACACCTCCCCGCGCCAGATCGCGGGATGCTCGGGCTTGAACAGCTCCGCGCCGGCTTTTGCCATGGCCGCTTCCAGGGTTTCGCGTCGCTCCTCGAGGGGCGTGCGCCAGCGCGTCAGTTGCGCCTGCATCGCCAGGATCGTTTCCAGGCGCGCATCGACGGCCTCCCGGGCTTCCTTGAGCGCATCTCGAAGGTTATCGACGTTCTCGAGCAGTTCTGCGGGGGCGTCCGCTCCGGCCAGCGCTTCCCGGGTCAGGCGCCATGTCTCGCTCGATTGTTGGAGGGACTCCAGCCGCTGGCCGAGTTCGCTGCCGCGCCTCGCGAGCGGCAAGCGCAGGGATGTCAGGGCGCGGCGCAGCCCGTTGATCCGCTCCAGGGCATTCTCGAGGCTTCGCAGGTCGGTGGCCGGCAGCGGTTCGTCGAGTGTCTCGAGGCGGGCTTCCAGCGCGTCAAGCTGCTCTGCGATCGACTCGACTTCGGGGTCGGGCCGGGCGGCGTTCACGGCGCGCCGCAGCAGTTCCCGTCCCTCGTCCAGCCGGTCCGGAACCGCTTGCAGGGGGATTGCCTTCGGCGGCGCAGCAGCCGTTTCCTCGGTCGGCTCGTCGGCCTCCCCCGTGGCCGGCAAGGCGATCCCCGGAAGGACCTGGGCCATGGCCGGCGAGCTGGAGTAGAGACCGCAGACGATGCAGAGCACGGCCAGAAGCAGTGCACTGCGGAGGCGGTCGGTGGAACGCCATGATGCGAGTTCGTGTGGCACGTCGTGTGGCACGTGCATGATCAGCGCCCGGGGGTCGTCTGTGGCATGGCGCAATCCATTTTTGAAATACCTTTTTGTAGCCTAGATCCGCAGCTTGTGTTGCACACGTTCCCGGGCGCCGCATCCATGCCGGGCCACAGGACGAAAACACGATTGAATTCTACGCCACTCGTGAAGCCATGAATCCACCGATACCCGACCCTGTGCTCGCCAGCTTTCCCGAACCCTTCACCGCGCTGGTCGCCGGTGCCAATCGCGGTATCGGGCTGGCGTTCGTCCGGCACCTCGTGAAGGGCGGGCAGGCACGACGGATCTGGGCGGGCTGCCGTGATCCGGAGTCGGCCGGCGAACTGGCCGAACTCGCCTCCGTCTCGCCGGCGGTGCGTGTGCTGCCGCTCGACGTCACGGACGAGCGCGTCCTGGCGCGGGCGGCAAAGGAAGTGGGCGAGGAAGATTCGTCGATCGAGTTGCTGATCAACTGCGCCGGGTTTCTGCACAGGCCGGATGGACCGCAACCCGAACGGCGTCTTGCCGAGGTCCGCGCAGACTGGCTCCAGGAATCATTCGCGGTCAATGCGGCCGGACCGTTGTTGCTGGCCAAGCACTTCGAGCCGCTGTTGCCGCGGCGGGATCGCGTCGTGTTCGCGAGCCTCTCCGCCCGCGTCGGCAGCATCGGCGACAACCGGCTCGGCGGCTGGTATGCCTATCGGGCGGCCAAAGCGGCGCAGAACATGTTCATCCGGACCTTATCGATCGAACTCGCACGTCGCGCGCGCGGTTCCATCTGTGTCGCCCTGCATCCCGGGACCACCGATACCGGCCTGTCACGCCCGTTCCAGGCCGGTGTTCCCGAGGGCAAGCTGTTCAGCACGGCGTTCTCGGCCGGGCGGCTGCTCGCGGTGATCGACGGCCTGAAGCGCGACGACACCGGCGGTTTCTTCGCCTGGAACGGGGAGCGTATTCCCTGGTAAGAGGAGCCGCGACGTTGCTCAGCGCAGCAGCCAGACCACCGCGAGGCCCAGCAATGCGGCGAAGCCAAGGCCGAGGCCGAACGCCAGCAGAGGCTTGTCTTCGAGAAGGCCGACGAAAAAGCCCCGTCGAGGGGTCGCGGCGCTGAGTTCTCCCGAGCGCGCCAGTTCGCTTTCCACCGCCAGGATGCGGCGTGCCTGCGCCAGCGCCTCGCGGGCCCCGTCCGCGTTGAGCTCGGGAAACAGCCCCAGCGTCCGGCGGCGCGCGAAACCGTCCACCGAATAGACGAGCACCCAGCATTTCGTGCCGTTGGGAAACACCGAGAACACCAGCCCTTCCCCCAGTGGCGTGTCATAGCGGCGCTCTTTCGGCGGCAGGTCGCGAAAATAATCGTCCGTCAGCTTGCTCATGTCTCTTTGGCCTTCACCGCGGTTTCCACGTCATGTTCGTCGCTATGGAACAGGAACGCGAGTTCCCGTTCGGCCTCGCGGACCGTCTGCACGAGGCGGCCCTCGTCCTGGTCCACCGCGCGTTCCCGCTCCAGCAGGTTCTCGTCGAAGCGGCGGAACTGGCGGATGCTGTCGGCCGCCATGTCCGGCGCGTCGCCCAGCGCCCGCAACAGGTTTTCCGCCATTTCCAGGCTCGACACGTAGTTTTCCCGAATGACGTAGTCCACGTGCCGGTTCTGCAGCGCGCGGGCGTGGGCGCGGTCCGTGGCGCGAGCAAATATTTTCAGGTGCGGGAAGTGGTGCTTCACCAGTTCGACCGTGCGCACGG
>CAYTXS010000147.1:0-5954 GCA_964441585.1 uncultured Thioalkalivibrio sp. | reverse complement strand
CCACTTCTTCCCACTTGGCGCCACTATATGAACCGGTGTGCCCCCCGTCAACCGCCAGAGGTAAGAATTTTCTTTTAGCTACCGGGACTTAGCTGCGTTAGTGAAAGAGAGATCAGGTCTCACTGTATGGCTAAAAATCAGTCAGTTAAATCGCTTTCCTGTCGAATTACTTTAGATAATGCCGAGGGTAAAGCGTGGGAGCCGGCCTGTAAGCCGGGTTCTGTCGGGAACAGTCATCCATCTGGGACGCACGTCACCGTGCGCCTCGAGCGACCTACCCGGAAACACGCGCGGGCCGCGCGCTGCGGGCGAACCCGCTTGCTTCCCTATTTGGTCTTGCTCCGAGTGGGGTTTACCGTGCCGCGAACCGTTGCCGGCCGCGCGGTGCGCTCTTACCGCACCTTTTCACCCTTGCCGGCGCCGAAGCGCTTAGGCGGTATGTTTTCTGTGGCACTTTCCGTAGGCTCGCGCCCCCCAGGCGTTACCTGGCACCCTGCCCTGCGGAGCCCGGACTTTCCTCCCCGGCGCAAGGCCGGAGCGACTGTCCGGCCGACTCCCACGACGCCTATTGTACGCCTCGGGGCGGGCCTAGCGCGCTATGCATCGATGCCGGGGCATGGCGAATCGGCCGCGCTATTCCTCGACACCGAGCCGCAGCGCGATCTCGTAGGCGCGGCGCCGTGGCACGCCGCTGAGCTTCGCCGCGATCCGCACCGCCCGGCTCGGCGGAAGCTCCTCCAGCAGCGCAGGCAACAACCTTCCCAGCAGCCGTTCGTCGCCCTCGCGCGCCGCGACCGGCGCGCAACCGGCGATCACCACGACGACTTCGCCCCGCTGCGCATCCGCATCCGCAGCGAGGCGCGTGGCGAGCTCTTCGAGCGTACCGCGGTACAGGGTCTCGTGAAGTTTTGTCAGCTCCCGCGCGACGGCGGCGCGACGCTCCAGGCCGAGCGCCGCGGCCGCGTCGGCAAGCAGCGACGTTACCCGATTGCCCGCCTCGAATAACACCAGCGTCCGGCTTTCCTCGACCAACGCGTCGAGTCGCGCGCGCCGCGCGGCCTGGCGCGCAGGCAGGAAACCCTCGAAGACAAACCGGTCGGTCGGCAAGCCCGCCACGGACAGCGCCGCCAGCACAGCCGACGGACCCGGCACCGGGCTGACCGTCACGCCCGCCTCGGCCGCGGCGCGCACCAGGCGGAACCCAGGGTCGCTCAGCAACGGCGTGCCGGCGTCGGAGATCAACGCCATCGTCTCCCCGGCCAGCAGCCGCGCCACCAGTTCGGGAGCCAATCGCTCCTCGTTGTGCTCGTGTACCGCGGCCAGGCGCGCCTTGAGCCCGAAAGCCGCGAGGAGTCGTCCGCTGTGACGGGTATCCTCGCAGAGCACGAGATCCGCGCCGGCGAGCACCCGCTGCGCGCGCGCCGACAGGTCCTCGAGGTTGCCGATCGGCGTTGCGACGATCCAAAGCGTACCTGGTGTTTTTGCCACTATAATCGCCCTTCCGCTCATGACGCCCGCGCCGGAAACTATCTCGCATGCTGCATCGCTCGCTACGCACCGCGCAAACCTGGCTCGCCCTGGCGGCGGCAAGCCTGTTGCTGGCCGGCTGCGCGCCCGGCCTGTTCGAGCGCGGACCGGGCGAAGACGAACTGCGCGCACCCGAAGTCGCCGCCCGCGAAGCGCTTGCCGAGGCTCGCCAGCTGCTGACCGACGGTCTCGCTGCCCAGGCGCTGGCGCGGCTCGCGGAACTGCCGACGGGGCCGGGCGACCCGCTCGCAGCGGAACTGCTGCTCTTGCGCGCCGACGCGGCCTTCGCCGCGCGCCTGCCTGCAACCGGGGTGGAGGCACTGGTGCAACGGGAGGCATTGCTCGAGGAACCCGCCGCCCGCGCCGCCAACCAGCGGCGCATCTGGAACAGGATGCAGGAAGCGATCGCCGCGGGGGTCTCGCTGGAGCCGCCCCCGGAGACGGGACCGGTTGTCGCCGGCTGGCTCGACCTGGGCCGGCGCACCGCTGCCGCGTCCGGCAACGCCTTCCGGCTGCGCACCACGCTGGACGAATGGCTGGCGAAGTATCCATGGCATCCCGCCGCTCTCGACCTGGTAACGATGCTGCAGGAGGAATACCGCGCGCTCACCGAATATCCCCGCCAGGTGGCCTTGCTGTTACCGCTCAGCGGGCGCCAGGCCGCAGCGGCCGGCGCGATCCTGGACGGCTTCGTGGCCGCATACCTGGCCCAAGGCGGCGAGGGAGAGCGCCCGTCGCTGCGCATCTACGACACCACTGCACTCGGCGCGACCGGCGCCTATGAGCAGGCGGCGGCTGGCGGTGCCGATTTCATCGTCGGTCCGCTGCTCAAGGAAGCACTGGCGGAACTGGGAGGCGCCGAGCTGCCTGCCGTACCTACCCTGGCACTGAACTGGACCGAGAACGACGCGGTGCTGCCGACTCATATGTTCCAGTTTGCGCTTGCCCCGGAGCAGGAAGCCGCCGCCGTCGCCCGTCGTGCCCTGGCGGAAGGATACGGCCGGGCGCTGGCGCTGGCCCACGATACCGAACAGGGTCGCCGGATCATGGAGAGTTTCATCGCTACCTTCCGGGCCGGCGGCGGCGAGGTACTCGGCTGGCAGGCGTTCGACCCTCGCGCGAGCGATTTCTCGGCCGAGATCACGCGCCTGCTGCTGATCAACGAGAGCCGCGCGCGCCACCAGAAGCTACAGGCGGCACTCGGGCGTAGGCTCGAGTACGAACCCCGTCGGCGGCAGGACGCCGACTTCATATTTCTCGCCGCCCGCGCTGCAGACGGCGTGCTGATCCGCCCGCAGCTGCGCTTCCATTACGCAGGCGACCTGCCGGTATACGCTACGTCCTCGATCTATGATCCGGTCCGCCGGGACCAGTCGGATCTGAACGGCGTCCTGTTCGCCGACATGCCATGGCGGGTCGGCGCCGATAACGTCGAACTCATGGCCGAGTTTGCGGCCTTCGGCGAGGGTGCACTGGCGCGCAACGGCCGGCTCTATGCATTCGGCCTCGACGCCTACCGCCTCGTGCCGCTGCTGAACAACCAGAGCGAGCGACTGCACAACGGCATGGATGGCGCGACGGGCATATTGCGGCTCGGAGAAGACGGCCGCATACAACGCGAACTTGCGTGGGGAAGCTTCAGGCGAGGCGGCGTCGAACCGGCACCGCTTCCCGCGCCCGCGCCCGAATTCGCGCAGGACGCAACGGGCGAGCCCGCGCCCGAGGCCGGCGCTCCCCCGGGGGGATGAACCTCGCGCGCGGCCGCTCGGCCGAGGACGCGGCGCTGCGTTTCCTGCAGTCCCGGGGACTTTCCCTGCTGGCGCGCAACTACCGGTGCCGGCTCGGCGAACTCGACCTCGTGATGCGTGACGGCGCCAGCCTGGTGTTCATCGAGGTGCGCGCACGCGGGAACAGCGCCTTCGGTGGAGCCGCCGCAAGCATCGGTCCCGCGAAACAGCGGCGCCTCGTGGCGGCCGCGCGCCATTTCCTCATGACTCACCCGCGGGAAGCGCACCGCCCTGCCCGCTTCGACGCGGTGTTAATCTCGGGGGCGGACGGCGAAGACCACCCTCACTGGATTCGCGCGGCCTTCGATTGCGCCTCCTGACGGAGCATTGACCCGCATGGCGTCGAAACAGGACATCAGCGCAGCACTCGGCGCCGCCATCGGCGCCGACAACGTGCTCATCGACCCGGCGGACTGCTGGACCTACGGCTATGACAACAGCCGCGCCCAGGCGCTGCCGGTCGCCGTTGCACTGCCGCACGACACCGCGGCCGTACGGCAGGTGGTGCTGGCCTGCCGGCGCTTCGGTCTGCCTCTCACCGTCCGGGGCCGCGGCTCCGGCACGACCGGTGCAGCCGTCCCGGAGGAAGGCGGCATCGTCCTCTCGATGGAGCGGATGGCCGCTGTTCTCGAGGTCAACGCGGACGACCGTCTCGCCGCGGTCCAGCCGGGTGTGACCAATGGCAAACTCCAGGCTGCGGCGGGCGCGGAAGGCTTCTTCTGGCCGCCCGATCCGGGTTCGGCGGAGTACTGCACGGTGGGCGGCAACCTGGCCTGCAACGCCGCAGGGCCGCGTGCCCTGAAATACGGCACGCCGCGCGAAAACACGCTGGGGCTCGAGGCCGTCACGGGCGAAGGCCGAATCATCCGCAGCGGCTGCCGGACGACCAAAGGCGTCGTCGGCCTCGACCTCACGCGCCTGCTGATCGGCTCCGAAGGCACGCTGGCCGTGATCACCGAGGCCACGCTGAAGCTGAGCCCGCTGCCGGAGCGCATCGCCACGCTGCGCGCCGTCTACACCGATATGCGCGCGGCGGCAGCGGCCGTCAGCCGGATCATGGCGCAGCCCGTCGTCCCTCGCGCCCTGGAATTCCTCGACGGCGCGGCACTGGCCCTGCTGCGTAATGCCGAGCCGGTCGAGCTGCCGGACGGCGCCGGGGCGTTATTGATGATCGAGGCGGACGGTCTGGGTGCGCAGCTCCCCGCCGCCATCGATGCGCTGCAGCGGGCTGCCGCGGGTGAGGGCTTGCTGGAATGGCGTGCCGCGAACTCGGCGACCGAAGCACAGGCCTTGTGGGCCGCACGCAAGGCGCTGTCACCGGCCCTGCGCCGGCTTGCGCCCAAAAAGATCAACGAAGACGTCGTCGTCCCCGTGTCGCGCATCCCCGAGCTGACCGACGGACTGGCCCGACTCGCCGATCGGCATCGGGTCCGTATCGTGAGTTTCGGCCACGCCGGCAACGGCAACCTGCACGTCAATGTGCTGGGCGACGAATCGGACCTCGAGCGCATGCATGCCTGCGTCGAAGAGGTATTCCGCCTGGTGCTGGCGCTAAAGGGCACCTTGTCCGGCGAACACGGCATCGGCCGCAGCAAGCGGCCTTACGTCGGGCTCGAGATCGAGCCGGAAACGCTCGACCTCATGTGGCAGCTCAAGGGCGTATTCGATCCCGACGGCATCCTCAACCCCGGCAAGTCGCTGCCCGACCGCACGCACGAGTAACGGGCGTCAGGCCGCGCGGCGTGCGGCGATGAAGGACTGCACCATCAGCGCGAGCAGTCCGCCGCAGAGCACGAGCATGCCGACGTTGACCGTCAGCGCCAGCGGACTCATCTGCGCGGCGCGGATACCGAGCGTCGCTGCCGGGGCCAGCGCGCCGAGCAGCGCGACAACCGCCGCCACGTGCATCAGGTGCCGCCGACCGCCCTCGAAGGCGAGCGCCAGGCCGCCGAGGATCGCCAGGACGACCCCGGCGTACGCCGGCAGCAGCGCGGTCCGGCTGCCGGAAAAGAGGAACGCGCCAACGCCGAGGATGATCAGCAGCGCGGCGAACACGAGAGTCGGTTTAGGCATCGTAGAAATCCCCGGAATGTTGAAAGGCAGCAGGACCCGCAGCGGCTCACGGTGCGCACCAGTCCGGCAGGCAGAGCGCAGAGAATACCCTTATCGCGCCGCTTGCGCCGAACACCCGCGACGGCGCGGCCCCGCGCTCAACCCGGTGCAGCCTGCGACGGCGCAGTCGCCGAATCGATCCCGCAGCCTACTTCACGACGCTGAGCTTCGGCGGCCCCTTGCGCGGCCCGGAATCGTCGCCGTCCCCGCCATCGTTGCCGGGCGGCGGATCGCCTTCCGAATCCGTGAAAATCATGCCCTCGCCCGACTCGCGCGCATAGACGCCCAGCACGGCGCGCAGCGGGATGCGCACCGGATACGGCACCCCCCCGAAGCGCGCACTGAATTCCACGAACTCGTTGCCTATGTCGAGACCCTGGGTGGCGGTGCCGCCGATGTTGAGCACGACTTTGCCGTCCCGCACGTGTTGCGCGGGCACCTGCACGTCGTCCTGCGCCGCATCCACCACGATGTGCGGTGTTTCCCCGTTATCGGAAATCCATTCCACCATCGCCCGGAGCAGGTACG
>CAYTXS010000146.1:0-5960 GCA_964441585.1 uncultured Thioalkalivibrio sp. | reverse complement strand
ATCGTCATGTAGACGCCCTGGTCATCCACGCTGATCTCGAACGTGACCGAGTGCTCGCCGACAAAGATGTCGAGCTGGCCCTGGTCCTGGAGATCCTTGATAGCCTCGGCGATATCCTTCCAGCGTTTCATCTGTCGGCTCCCCGAACGTCTGTTGCCCGGGCCGAGATTACTCGACCTTCACCACCTTGATCTCGAAATGCAGCACTTCGCCCGCCAGCGGGTGATTGAGATCGACGACGGCACTGTCCTCTTTCACTTCCTTCACCATGGCATGGATCGGCTCGCCCTGGGCGCCCTGTCCTACGAGCCTCGCGCCTTCATGACGCGCATCTTCCGGGATGATGTCGAGAGGCACCGTCTGGATCCCCTCGGGCTGGACCGGGCCGTAGCCCTCTTCGGGCTCCAGGGTCACTTCGCGGGTCTCCTCCGCCTTCATCCCGAGGAGCTTCTCCTCGAGCGCAGGCAGGATCTGCTTCTCTCCTTGCACGTAGACCAGCGGCTCGCCGCCGACATTGGTGTCCGCGGTGGAACCGTCAGCGAGCTTGAGGGTGTATTCGATGCTGACGGTGCTGCCGTCCTGGATCACTGTGTCATCCTCCTGCGCCTGCGCGGGCGCTACAAAATTGAAAACAAAACTCACGGCCGCAAGCGCGGCGACAACGGCGTTGCGCAAAGCCTTTCCTCCGGGGGAGTGCGTATTGGGGTCTCCCCAGCGTAGCACATACTGCAAGCCGCCCCCCGGCTAGGGGCGAACCTGGCCTGAACCTGAGACTCGGTAATTGAAGCTGGTCAGCTGCTCGGCGCCCACCGGGCCCCGCGCATGGATCCGTCCGGTCGAGATCCCGATCTCCGCGCCCATGCCGAATTCCCCGCCGTCCGCGAACTGCGTCGAGGCGTTGTGCACCACGATGGCGCTGTCCACCTCGGCGAGGAATCGCGCTGCGGCTGCAGCGTTCGCGGTCACGATGGATTCCGTGTGGCCGGAGCCGTAGGTGTTGATATGCCGTACCGCGGCGTCCAGATCGTCGACGACACGGACGGAAATCACCGCGTCGAGGTACTCGGTCTGCCAGTCGGCCTCGGTGGCGGGTGTGACCCGCGGGTCCGCCTCGCGAGTCGCCGCATCGCCGCGCACCGCGCAGCCCCCCTCGAGCAGCGCGGTCACGAGGGGACGGAGATGCGTCGCCGCGCAACCCCGATCCACCAGCAGGGTCTCCGCCGCGCCGCAGATACCGGTGCGGCGCAGCTTCGAGTTCAGCACGATCGCCCGCGCCATCTCGAGATCGGCGCCACGCTCGACGAACACATGGCAGATGCCTTCGAGGTGGCCGATGACAGGGACGCGCGCATCGCGCTGCACCCGTTCGATCAGGCTGCGTCCGCCGCGCGGCACGACGACGTCGACGCAGCCCCCGAGGCCGCCGAGCATCTGCCCCACAGCGGCGCGGCTTCGGCTGGGCACCATCTGAATCGCCTCGCGCGGCAGCCCGGCATCGGACAACGCATCGGCGAGGCAGCCGTGAATCGCTTCGCTGGAAGCGAAGCTTTCCGAGCCGCCGCGCAGGATGACGGCGTTACCGGCCTTCAGGCACAGGGCGCCGGCATCCGCGGTGACGTTCGGCCGGCTCTCGTAGATGATGCCGATCACACCGAGCGGCACACTCACGCGCCGGATCGCCAGCCCGTTCGGTCGGGTCCACTCGGCCAGCACCCGGCCGAGCGGATCGGGCAGGGCCCTGATGCCCTCGATGCCGCGCGCCATGGCGGCCACGCGGTCCGCGTCCAGTGCCAGGCGGTCCAGCAACGCACCCGACAGGCCGCGCGCGGCAGCGCGTTCCATGTCCTTTGCATTGGCGGCGAGGATTCCCCGGGCACGCTCACGGATGATGCGGGCCGCACTCTCGAGGGCGGCGTCGCGGGCCTTGCCGGGTGCACGGGCGAGACTTGCGGTGGCCGCACGCGCCTGCCGGCCGAGCGCGGTCATCATGCGCTCGATGTCGGCTTCGCCTTCGCGCGCCATCAGGTCAACCATGCGGACTCACCATCGCCATGTCATTCCGGTGCACCAGTTCCTCGCGCCCACGATAGCCGAGCACGGCTTCGATTGCATGGCTGCGCAGGCCGATGATACGGGCCGCATCGGCAGAATCGTAAGCCGACAGGCCGTGCGCCAGGATCTGATCCCCGAGATCGCGGATCAACACCGCGTCGCCGCGCCGGAAATCGCCGCTGACGCGCACCACGCCCGCCGGCAACAGGCTCTTGCCGGCCGCCAGCGCCGCGGCAGCGCCGTCGTCGACCACAATCTCGCCGCGCGGCTGCAGCGAGCCGGCGATCCATTGCTTGCGGACCCGGGCGGGGCTGGCGGAGGCGATGAACCAGGTGCAGGGCGCACCTGCCTCGAGGGCGCGCACGGGATTGAGGACGCGGCCCGAGGCGATCGCCATGTGGCATCCGGCGGACAGGGCGATCCGTCCGGCCGCCACCTTCGTCGTCATGCCGCCGGAACCGAACTCGGTGGCGGCAGCGCCGGCCATGGCCTCGATGTCCGGTGTCACGGCACGGACCTCGTGGAGCCGCTCGGCGGCCGGCACGCGCGCCGGATCCGCCGTGTAGAGTCCGTCCACATCGGACAGCAGCAGCAGGCAATCTGCGCTGATCATCTGCGCGACGCGCGCGGCGAGACGATCGTTGTCGCCGTAGCGGATCTCTTCGGTCGCCACCGTGTCGTTCTCGTTGATCACCGGCACCGCTCCGAGCGACAACAGGGTCTCCAGCGTGCCACGCGCATTGAGGTAGCGGCGCCGCTCCTCGGTGTCGCCGAGCGTCAGCAGGATCTGCGCCACCGGGATTTCGTAACCCGCCAGAGCGGACTGCCAGGCATGTGCGAGGCGGATCTGCCCCGCCGCGGCCGCCGCCTGGCTTTCCTCCAGCCGCAACGACCCACTGCGAAGGCCGAGATGCCGCCGCCCCAGGGCGATCGCACCGGAGGACACCACGAGCACTTCCTGGCCGCGTCGCCGCAGCGCCGCGATGTCGCTCACGAGGCTGTCGAACCACGCGGTGTCGAGTCGCCCGCTGTCGCGCTCGACGAGCAGCGCCGAGCCGATCTTGATCACGATCCGGCGGGCGGACGCTACGCGTTGTTCAGTCGGCTGTCGGAGTTCGGATTCCATGGCTGCGGAGAGCATGACGGCAGCCGGGCACCATGTGAAGCCCACCGTTCGCTCACCATGCCTCCCCTAGCCGGCCGCCAGGCTCAGTACCGGCACGGGTACGCGCGCCGCACGGTCCAGCGCCTGGCCCAGATCTTCCGCCAGGTCGTCGGCATCCTCGATGCCGATCGACAGGCGCAACAGGCTGTCACCGATTCCCGCCTCGAGCCGGGCGGCCGCGTCCATGGCCGCATGTGTCATCGAGGCCGGATGGGCCACGAGGCTCTCCACGCCGCCGAGGGACTCCGCGAGGAAGAAGTGCGCCAGGCCGTCGAGGAACGCTTCGACGGCCGCCACTCCACCGCGCAACTCGAAGCTCACCATGCCGCCGAAACCGCGCTGCTGGCGACGCGCGATGGCATGCCCCGGATGACTCTCCAGGCCCGGGTAATGCACCTTCGCGACCGCCGCGTGAGCGCTCAGCAACTCCACCAGCACCGCGGCGTTCTCCGCATGCGCCCGCAGCCGCGCCGGCAGCGTGCGCACCCCGCGCAGCGTGAGGAAACTGTCGAACGGCGCCCCCGTGAGGCCCATGCAGTTCGCCCACCAGTCGAGCTGCTCGTGCAACTCCCCGGTACGCGCCACCACCGCGCCGCCGACCACGTCGCTGTGACCGTTCAGGTACTTGGTCGTGGAATGCAGGACGATGTCCGCGCCGTGCGCCAACGGAGTCTGCCAGCCGGGCGACAGGAAGGTGTTGTCGGCCACGAACAGCGTGCCGGCCTTGCTGCACAGCGCCGCGACGGCGTCGAGATCGGTGATCCGCAACAGCGGATTGCTGGGCGTTTCGACCAGCACCATGCGCGGTCGCGCTTCGAAGGCCCCGGCCACCGCCTGCGGATCGGACTGGTCGACGAACGCGAGCCGGAATTGACCGCGGGCCGCCAGCGAGGACAACAGACGATGGGTGCCGCCATAACAATCGTGCGGCGCCAGCAGGAGATCATCCTTGTTCAGCAGCTGGCAAACCAGGGCGATCGCCGCCATGCCCGAGCAGGTCACGACGCTGCCGGCGCCGCCTTCGAGTCCGGCCAGCGCTTCGCCGAGCGCATCGCGCGTCGGGTTGCCCGAACGGGTGTAATCGTAGCGACGCTTCTTGTCGAAGCCGGCGAAGGTGAAGTTCGAACTGAGGTGGATCGGCGCGACGACGGCGCCATGCTCGGCGTCGCGGCCGAGCCCGGTGCGTACGGCGCGCGTCGCCGTTGCGGGTATTTTCATTCCAGGTTCTCCATGTTGCTCTTTGAATTCGCGTCGTTCAGGGCCCGGGTGACCCTGCGGAGAACGCCGGTAAAGGAATCGCCTGTACTCCTGCCCCCTCACCTGGCAGGCGGAGCCGTGCGGCAACCCATCTCCCGGTGACCGCCTCGGTTTAGACCGAGGCGCTCTCCGCAGGACTTGGCACCAGTGCGGAACATGTTCCGCAGGTTGCCCCGGCATCGTCGGGCCTGTCCCTCCGCCGGTCTCGATGAGTTCTGTAGCTGCTGTTTGTCGTCTTGTGTCGTCTTTTTCCTCTGGTGCGTAGCGCGCGCGTCGATCGCTCAGGCGATGGCGCGGCGGACCACGGTGTCGTCGTCCAGTGCAGCGGCGATGGTCGCCGCCATGTCGCGGGTCGTGACCGGGGGCGTGCCCGGCGCCACGAGGTCGGCAGTGCCGATTCCCCGCGCGACCGTCTCCCAGGTCGCGCGCTCGACGGCGGCCGCCTCGACCTCGAGACCGAGCGAATGCCGCAGCAGCATCGCGGCGCTGAGGATCGCGCCGCAGGGATTGGCGATTCCGCGGCCGGCGATATCCGGCGCCGAACCGTGGATAGGCTCGTAGAGGCCGGGGCCTGAGTCAGCCAGTGAGGCCGACGGCAGCATGCCGATGGAACCGGTGATGACCGACGCCTCGTCGGTGAGAATGTCGCCGAACATGTTTTCGGTCACGACGACGTCGAAGCGCGCCGGCTGCTGGATCAGTTGCATCGCCGCGGCATCCACCAGGGCATGCTCCAGGCGGATCGCGGGGAATTCGTCCCTGGCGACGCGCGTGGCCGTCTCACGCCAGAGGCGCGAAGTCTCCAGCACATTGGCCTTGTCGACGGAGGTCACGTGACCGCCGCGGTCGCTTGCGAGGCGGCACGCGAGGCGGAACACGCGCTCGATTTCCTCGCGCGAATAACAGCACAGGTCCGAAGCCGACTCGGCGGAGCGCGCCTTGTCGCCGAAATAGATGCCGCCGGTGAGTTCGCGGACGAACAGGATATCGACCCCGGCGAGCAGGCGTTCCTTCAAGGGCGAGGCGGCGTACAGGGCCGGATGCGTGGCCACCGGGCGTAGGTTGGCGAACACGCCCATTGCGCGGCGCAGCTCGAGCAGGCCCTGCTCGGGGCGCACTTTCGCGGCGGGGTCGGACCACTGCGGCCCGCCGACCGCACCGAGCAGCACGCCGTTGGCCGACAGGCAGGCGGACACGGTCTCGGCCGGCAGCGGCGTGCCGTGGGCATCGATGGCGCAACCGCCGATGGCGCCCTCGCGGAACTCGAAATGGTGGCCGAAGCGCCGCGCCACGGCGTCGAGCACGGCGCGGGCACCCGCGACGACTTCCGGACCGACGCCATCCCCGGGCAGCAGCGTGATCATGCCCGACATGCGCGTGCCTCCTCGAAGCGAGCGATATCGGCCTCGCGGCTGATCAGCCAGCCGAGCGGATCGACCCCGTGGAGCATGCAGTGGCGGGCAAAGGGTTCCACCTCGAAAGAGAC
>CAYTXS010000145.1:2390-5969 GCA_964441585.1 uncultured Thioalkalivibrio sp. | reverse complement strand
TCCATCACGGTGCGGCGCGTCACCGAGCGCCTGCTCGAGCGCAACGGTATGCGTGTCATCACGGCCAAAGACGGCGTGGACGCGGTTTCCCTGTTGCAGGACAACCGGCCCGACATCATGCTGCTCGATATCGAGATGCCGCGCATGGACGGCTACGAGGTCGCCAGCCACGTGCGCAACGATCCGCGCCTGCGCGACATCCCCATCGTGATGATCACCTCGCGCGTCGGCGACAAGCATCGCAACCGCGCGATGGAGATCGGTGTGGATCATTACCTCGGCAAGCCGTACCAGGAAAGCGACCTGCTCACGGCGATCAGCAGCCTGGTGCAGCCGAAACAGCGCGACAGCGCGCCGCCCGAATCAGCCGACGACGAGGACGAGTACGACGATGGCTGAGGAACAGGAACTCCTGCACTGCCTGCTGGTGCCGCTGGTCGGGCGGCGACTCATCGTGCCGCGGGCCTGCGTCGCGGAAGTCATCGGTCTCGGCCGTTTTCGTCTGCGCGAGCAGGAACCCGACTGGCTACTGGGCGACGTCGCCTGGACCGATCGCGTGGTGCCGCTGGTGTCTTTCGAGGCGGCCTGCGGCGATGCGGTGCCGGACATCGGCGGGCGCAGCCGGGCGCTGATCCTGCGCAGCATAACCGGCAAGCTGGGTCGCGGGGGGCTGGCGCTGCTGTGCCAGGGCCTGCCGCAACTGGTGCGGGTCAGCGAGGAGGTATTGCGGCTCGAGGACGACGCGGAGCAGGACGACGATTCGCCGGTGCTCTGCCGCGTCACGGTCATGAACGAGACGCCGCTGGTGCCGGACCTCGAGAAACTCGAGACCTGGGTCGCTGACATCCTGGAGCACGAAGTCGGCTGACGGCCCGCACTTCCGGCCGTTCCCGCTCAACGAGGCGCGAGAATCTCGTCGAGGCGTTCACGCAACGAGCTCGGCACCAGGCCGAGATCCTGGAACGTGCCCCGGGTGCCATTGACCACGTTGTCCCACTGCATCATGAGCACCTGGTCACGCGTCAGCGGCGGGTTGGGCAACGGTTTCAGCATTGCCGCGCCGCCGCGCCACACGGGGAAAGGTACTGGCAACAGCAGGCGCCGGCGGCCGAGTGTCTCAAGCACCATCTCGACCACCTTGCGGTAGCGGTAGATCGTGCCGCCGAGCTCAAACACGTTTTCCTCCCCGCCACGCCCGGCGACGATCGCCGCCACGGCCTTGGCAACGTCGCGCACCCAGACGGGCTGGAGGCGCGTCTCGCCGTGGCCGAACAGCGGCACGACGGGTGCTCGCGTGACGCGCACCAGTGTAGACAGGAAAGCATCACCGCGTCCGAAGATGACACTGGGGCGGACGATGGTCGCGCCTGGAAACGCTTCGCGCACGGCGTCCTCGCCCTGGGCACGCGCGCGGATGTAATGCGATGGCGACTGCTTGTCGGCACCGATCCCCGAGATCAGCACGAAACGGCCGGCCCCGCCGTCGCGGGCCGCCTGGGCCAGCCGACGGGCGCCGTCGACGTGGACGGCTTCGAAAGTGTCCTGCCCGCCGGACTCGACGTACAGGCTCACGGCGTTGACCACGCCCGCTGCCCCCGCCACGGCGCGTTCGACCTGCGCCGCGTCGCGTATGTCGGCTTTTTCGAGTTCGATCTGGTGTTTCTCCCGGGCCCAGCCGGGGCGCACCGGGTCGCGCGCCACGATGCGGACCGGGTGGCCCGAGATGGCCAGCGCCCGGGCGATATTGCTGCCCAGGAAGCCCGTTCCGCCGAAGACGCTGATGAT
The DNA here is from genome assembly GCA_964441585.1 of uncultured Thioalkalivibrio sp. Lineage (GTDB taxonomy): Bacteria > Pseudomonadota > Gammaproteobacteria > Steroidobacterales > XN24 > XN24. The sequence continues at coordinate 4,184 of CAYTXS010000145.1, read as the reverse complement.
TTCCCGGCTCATGTTCGCTCCCTCCTTCACGTCCGTCATTCTTAGTCTAGTCTCAGATGAGGGGGTGTCATCACTCGCTTCCGAAGCGTGGGTCAGGGCGATGATTTTCAAGCAGTTCTACGACGAGAGCCTGGGTCATGCCTCGTACTTCATCGGTGCCGAGGACACCGGCGAGGCGCTGGTGCTGGACGTGCGCCGCGATGTGGAGGGGTATTTCGATACGGCACAACGCCATGGCATGCGCCTGGCGTACGCAGCCGACACCCACCAGCACAACGACTACCTGTCGGGGATCTGCGAACTTCCCGCGCGGGGCGAAGTGCAATTGCTGGCCGGCGGGCGGGCCGAGCTCGCCTACCCGGTGCGCTACATGGACGACGGCGAGCGCCTGCAGATGGGCGAGGTCGAGATCGAGGTGCTGCACACGCCGGGCCACACGCCGGAGCACATCTCGCTGCTGGTGTTCGACCGTGCGCGCGGCCACGAGCCGGTGCTGTTGCTCTCAGGCGGCGCCTTGCTGGTGGACGACATCGCGCGGCCGGACCTGCTCGGCGGCGAGGCTGCTGCGCGCGAAGGGGCACGGGAGTTCTGCCGCACTTTGCAGGAAAAGATCCTGCGCCTGCCCGATCATGTGCAGGTCTACCCGACGCATGTCGCCGGTTCCCTGTGCGGCGGCAGCATCGGCAGCATGCTCTCCACGACCATCGGCTACGAGCGCCGCATGAACCGCCAGCTCGCGCAACTGGCCGATGCCGAAGGTTTCGTCGCCAATTGCCTGGACCTGGGCGAGTTGCCCACCGTACCCCCGTACTGGCGCCGCATGCGCCGGCAGAACATGGAAGGGCCGCCGCTGCTCGGCATGCTGGCGGTACCGCCCGCCCTGCAGCCCGACGCATTCGACCGGCTGTGTCGGGAGGACGGCTACTACATCGTCGACTGCCGCTCGCCCGAAGCTTTCTCCGCCCACATTCCGCGCGCCTTGAACGTGTCCTCCGGTTCTTCCTTCCCGGTCTGGGCCGGCACCGTGTTGCCCGAAGGGGCGCGCACCCTGCTGGTGGTGGAGCGTCCCGAGGAATTGCCAGAGATCTACTGGCAATTGCTGCGCATCGGTTACGACATGCCGAGCGGCTGGCTGGCCGGCGGCATGAAAGCATGGCGCACCCACGGGCGCGACATCGCCGCGCTGCCGCAGTGGACGATCTACGAGCTGTGCCGCGCGATGGCCCGCGACCGCGAGCTGTTCGTGCTCGACGTGCGCCAGCCCGGCGAATGGTCGGCCGGTCACGTGCCGGGGGCCACGCACATCAGCGGCGGCGAAGTGCCGGACCGTCTCGACGAGATCCCACACGGCCCGCAGATCGCCGTTATCTGCGGCAGCGGCTACCGCTCGTCGGTTATCGCCAGCCTGTTGCAACGGCGCGGCTTCGAGTACGTCGTCAACGTCCTGGGCGGCATGACCGGGTGGGAGAGCGCCGGACTGGAGACGGAAGCGGCCTGAGACGCGGCAGGCCCGAGAACGACAGGAGGTGGACATGCGACGCGAAAGCGCCCAGCCTGGGCAGCCCCCGACACAAGATCAGCAGCAGACATCGGCCGCAGCGACGACGGTCGCAACACCATCGGGCAGCCGGTCCGCGACCCGGGCGGAGCGTGCGTTGCTGCAGCGCCTTCACCAGCTCGCCGGCGGGCCGCCGGTCCGGTTACGCCTCTGGGACGGCTTCGCGGTCGGGTCCCCGGCTGCGCGCTTCACGCTGGTGCTCAACGACCGTCGCGCGCTCTACGAACTGCTGCGCC
>CAYTXS010000145.1:0-2290 GCA_964441585.1 uncultured Thioalkalivibrio sp. | reverse complement strand
GCGCGCTTCACGCTGGTGCTCAACGACCGTCGCGCGCTCTACGAACTGCTGCGCCACCCGAACATCGGTTTCGGCGAGCTGTACAGCCGCGGACGGCTCGAGGTGCACGGCGACCTGACGGAGCTGCTCGTCGAACTCTACCGGCACATCGGCCGGATGCGCGGCGCATGGCCGGGCTGGCTCACGGCCCTGTGGCGCGACCCGCCGCGCAACGGCGCCGGACCCGGTGATGCGCGTCACAACATCCACCGCCACTACGACCTCGGCAACGCCTTCTACCGGCGCTGGCTGGACACCGCGGCGATGCAATACACCTGCGCGTATTTCGAGACCCGCGAGCTCAGCCTCGAGCAGGCGCAGCTCGCCAAGCTCGAGCACGTGTGCCGCAAGCTGCGCCTGCAGCCGGGCCAGCAGGTGATCGAGGCGGGCTGCGGCTGGGGCGGGCTCGCGCGCTACATGGCGCGGCATTACGGCGTGCGCGTGCGGGCCTGGAACATCTCCCGCGAGCAGGTCGCCTGGGCCCGTGAGCAGGCGGCGCGCGAAGGCCTCGAGGATCGCGTCGAGTACATCGAGGACGACTATCGCAACATCGAGGGACGCTGCGATGCCTTCGTCTCGGTCGGCATGCTCGAGCACGTGGGCCCGGCGAACTACGGCGCGCTGGCCGAGGCCATCGATCGCACCCTGGCGCCCGGCGGGATGGGGCTGATCCACACCATCGGCCGCAACCGCCCCGCGCCGGTCAACGCATGGATCGAGAAACGTATCTTCCCGGGCACCCACGTGCCTTCGATCACCGAGCTGATGGGCCTGTTCGAGGCCGGAGGATTCTCCGTGCTCGACGTCGAGAACCTGCGGCTGCATTACGCCGAGACGCTACGGCACTGGCAGGCGCGCTACCTCGCCGCGCGCGACGCCGTGCGCGCCGACTACGACGAAGAATTCGTCCGCGCCTGGACGCTCTACCTGGCGGGCGCGCGTGCCGCTTTCATCGCCGGCACGCTGCAGCTGTTCCAGGTGGTGTTCGCGCCCGGCGACAGCAACCGGGTGCCGGCGACGCGGCGTGACCTGTATGCCTCGGCGGCGGTCCGCGCGGATGCGTGACTACGACGCCATCATCATCGGCGGCGGGCCGGCCGGCTCGACCGCGGGCCGGGCCCTGCGCGCGGGCGGCTGGCGGGTGCTGTTGCTCGACAAGGCCGAGTTCCCCCGCGACAAGACCTGCGCCGGCTGGGTGACACCCGAGGTGTTCGACGCTCTGCAGGTGGACCGGGCGGATTACGCACGCGGCCGGGTGTTGCAGCCGATCCAGGGCTTTCGCATCGGCCTGATGGGCGAGCCGGCTTGCGAGAACCGGCATGGCGACGAGGCGGTCAGCTACGGTATCCGGCGCTGCGAATTCGATCACTACCTGCTGCAGCACAGCGGCGTCGAAACCGCGCTCGGCGAGCAGGCGCGCGAGATGGTCCGCGAGGGCGGCCACTGGCATGTCAACGAGCGCTACCGGGCGCCTTGGCTGCTGGGCGCCGGCGGGCATTTCTGCCCCGTCGCGACACATCTCGGCGACGGGCCGGGCGGCCATGAACTGGCGGTCACAGCCAAGGAGATCGAGTTCCGCATGAGTCCGGCCGACGCCGCCGCCTGCAAGGTGCGCGGCGAGGTCCCGGAGTTGTGGTTCTGTCGCGACCTCAAGGGCTACGGCTGGGTGTTCCGCAAGGGCGATTACCTCAACATCGGGCTCGGGCGCGAAGACCATCATCGCCTCGGCGAGCACCTCGATGAGTTCGTTGCGGCGATGCAGTCGGCCGGCCGGATCCCGGCGGAGCTGCCGGGACGATTCAAGGGCCATGCCTACCTGCTGTACGGCCACGCGCGCCGCCCGCTGGCCGGACCGGGCTGCCTGCTTATCGGCGATGCCGCGGGACTGGCGTACACCCAAAGCGGCGAGGGGATCCGCCCGGCGGTCGAGTCGGCGCTGCTCGCGGCGCGGGCCCTGCTGCGGCACGAGGCGCAGACGAGTGGCGCGGATGAAGCCGCGGCCGGCGAGTACGAGCGGGCCCTGCGCACGCACTTCGGCCGGCGCGGCGACCAGCCGCAGCGCGCCGTGCCCGAATGGCTCAAGCACGCGCTGGCGCCAACGCTGATGCGCAATCGCTGGTTCACCCGTCGCGTCGTCACCGAGCGATGGTTCCTGCACGCCGTGCCTGGGCAGGCCGCGCTCGGGCTTTGAACTTCGTTCTCGCCGCGGCGTCACGAGGTCAGCGCAGAAAGAACTCCACCGGCACGATCA
>CAYTXS010000144.1:2021-5992 GCA_964441585.1 uncultured Thioalkalivibrio sp. | reverse complement strand
TCGCGATAGGGTTCCAGCAGGCGCCTGAGGCGTTCGATCACGTCGGCCAGTCGTAATCGATGATCAGCGGGGCATGATCCGACAGCCGGTGTCCGGTGTAGATATCCGCCGCCTGGACGCGTTGGCCGAGGCCCGGCGTCACCACCTGGTAGTCGATGCGCCATCCGACGTTCTTTTCGCGAGCCCGCCCGCGGTTGGACCACCAGGTGAAGCGATCGGGCCGCGGATCCACGACGCGAAAGGCGTCCACGAAACCCTGGCGGTCGAAAAGCGTGTCCATCCACGCGCGCTCCTCCGGCAGGAAGCCGGAGTTCTTCAGGTTGCCGCGCCAGTTCTTCAGGTCGATTTGCTTGTGCGCGATATTCCAGTCGCCGCAGATGACGTATTCCCGCGGACGCTTGCGCACCCGGCGCAGAAAGTCCTCGAACTCGGCGAGGAAACGGAACTTGGCCTCCTGGCGCAAATCGCCCGAAGAGCCCGAGGGCATGTACAGCGAGGCCACCGACAGCCCGGGGAAGACCGCCTCGATGTAGCGCGCCTCGGCGTCGAACTCCGCCGAGCCGAAACTGCGCACCACCCGCTGCGGCCGGACGCGGGAGTACACGGCCACGCCGCTGTAGCCCTTGCGCTCGGCATCGAGGTAGTAACAGTGGTAACCGGCCGGGCGGAACATCGCATCGACGATCTGGTGTTCCTGTGCGCGGGTTTCCTGCAGGCAGACGACGTCCGCGTCCTGGCCGGGAAGCCATTCGAAGAAACCCTTGCGGGCGGCGGAGCGGATGCCGTTGGCATTCAGGCTGATGATGCGCATGGTGACCGAGCGTCCTGGACCGGCGTGTATCATACCGTTCGCCGCGCCCCTGACGTCGCGCGGCGTGTTCTTCCGCCATTCCGGGATTCCGCGATGCAAGATTACAAGCAGGCGTTCATCGACCTGGCACTCGCGCAGGGCGCGCTCAAGTTCGGCAGCTTCATGCTGAAATCCGGCCGCGAAAGCCCGTATTTTTTCAATGCCGGCCTGTTCAATACCGGCGCGTCCCTGGCCAGACTTGGCGCCTGCTACGCGGACGCCGTCAGCGATGCCGGATTGTCTTTCGACGTGTTGTTCGGCCCGGCCTACAAGGGCATCCCGCTGGCGACGTCAACGGCCGTCGCGCTGGCCGAACGGCACGGCCGCGATACGCCGTGGGTGTTCAATCGCAAGGAAGCCAAGGACCATGGCGAGGGCGGCAGCCTTGTCGGCGCGCCGATGGCCGGGCGCGTGCTGATCATCGACGACGTCATCACCGCCGGGACCGCGATTCGCGAGTCGATCGAGATCATTCGCGCGGCCGGCGCCGAACCCTGCGGCGTGGTGCTCGCGCTGGATCGCCAGGAGCGCGGCGGCGGCCGGCGCTCCGCGGTTCAGGAGGTGGAGCATGACATGGGTTTACAGGTCACCAGCATCATCACGCTCGCCGACCTGCTGGCCGATCTGGAGGACCGCAGCGCCACTGACCCACGGCAGATACAGGCGCTGCGCGCCTACCGCGAAACCTACGGCATCGCCTGAGAAGCGGCCTCTTCCGGCACTGCTTGAGCGCGGCCACGTTCCGGCGCCCCTTGGCGCAGCCACGGCCCCGGGCCCACCGGCCGCGGCTATTACCGGTTTTCCGACATTCCCCGATTGTGAAGCCCGTGTTTCAGCCGGCAGTCCCGAGGCGCTATGATGTGGGTGCAATCCGAACAGTGACCCAGGGGTGGATGGCATGCGCACCAGAGATGTTTTCCTGTCGGCGACAGCGGCGATACTGCTGGTCGCCGCGTCCGGCACCGCCGACGCGCAGAAGGTCTACCGCTGGGTCGACGAAAACGGCGTGGTCCATTTCGGCGATGCCATCCCTCCGGAATACTCCAGGGAAAAGCACGAGGTGCTCGACGGACGCGGCACGCGCGTCACGGTCCATGGCGAGAAAGACGAGGACACTGGCCCGGCGTACAGCAGCCGCGATCTGGCGCTCTTGACGACCTACGCTTCGGTGGCTGATATCGAGGCCGTCCGCGACAATCGCCTCGGTTACCTGCACTCGCAGAACGACGTGGCTCTCGAGCGCCTGCAGAACCTGCAGCAACGCCGGACCGAACTGGCCGGCAACCCGGCGGCGATCAACGAACTCGCCACCGTAGAGCAGCGCATCGGTGAATACGATGCCGAACTGGAACGCAGGAACGCGGAGATCGCGCGCATTCACGCGCAGTTCGAGGACGACATCCTCCGGTTTCGCGAACTCAAGAGCATCACCACGGCGGAAGGCCCCACGCCGCCGGCGGAACTCGACTCCGAGCGGTAGACGCGGGCGCCTCAGTGGCGACCGGAATGGCCGAAGCCGCCGTCGCCACGCTCACTCTGGTCGAACGACGACACCACCTCGAAGCGCGCCCGCACGACCGGCAGGACCACCATCTGGGCGATCCGCTCGCCGGGCTGGATGGTGAACGGCTGGCTGCCGCGATTCCAGGCGGACACGAAGACCTGCCCCTGGTAGTCGGAATCGATCAGTCCGACCAGGTTGCCGAGCACGATGCCGTGCTTGTGCCCGAGACCTGAGCGCGGCAGCAGCACGGCCGCGAGGCCCGGGTCGGCGATATGAATGGCAAGACCGGTGGGCACCAGTTCCGTCCGGCCGGGCCCCAATTCCACGGGAGCGTCTGTGCAGGCGCGCAGGTCCAGGCCCGCAGAACCCGGCGTCGCATAGTCGGGCAGGGGGAATTCGGTCCCCAGCCGGGGATCAAGAATCCTGAGCTTGATGGCTTGCACGCATCCTCTCCACGATCAGTCCGATGAGGCGATCCGCGAGCTCGGCCTTGGCGCCGCCGCCGAGATCCATGCGTCCATCCGCCCACAAAGCCACGAGCGCGTTGTCCTCGCGGTCGAAGCCGCAGTCGGCGCCGACCCGGTTCGCGGCGATCAGGTCGAGCTTCTTGGTCTCGAGCTTGAGCCGTGCATTCGCCTCGACGTCGTTGGTCTCGGCCGCGAAACCGACCACGAAAGGGCGCGCGGCCGAAGCGGCCACCTCGGCGAGAATGTCCGGGTTGCGCACCAGTTCCAGGTTCATCGTCCCAGCCTTTTTCTTGATTTTCTGCGCCGCCGGATGCGCGGGCCGGTAGTCCGCCACGGCGGCCGCGCCGACGAACAGCGCAGTCCCCGGGAGTTCCGCCTGCACGGCGACACGCATCGCCTCCGCCGTGTCGGCCGGCACCACGCGAACCCCGGGGGGCGCCGGGAGATCCACCGGCCCGCTGACGAGCGCCACCTTCGCGCCGGCCCGCGCGGCCGCCGCTGCGACTGCGTAACCCATTTTCCCCGAGCTCCGATTGGTCAGGTAGCGCACCGGATCAAGCGCCTCGCGTGTCGGCCCGGCGGTCACCACGACCTTGCGGCCCGCCAGCGGACCCTCGGCGCCGGACAGGGCCAGCGCATCGACGATCTCCTGCGGCTCGAGCATGCGGCCTGCGCCGGTCTCGCCACAGGCCTGCTCGCCGGATCCCGGACCGAGCAATTGCACGCCACGCGCCGCCAGTCGCGCCGCGTTCTCGCGGGTCGCAGGGTTGCCCCACATGAGACGGTTCATAGCCGGCGCGACCACGATCGGCGCGCCGGTCGCAAGGCACAAGGTGCTCAACAGGTCATTCGCCATGCCTGCCGCGAGCCGCGCAAGAAAACCTGCCGTCGCCGGCGCCACCAGGACCAGGTCCGCCCAGCGCGCCAGCTCGATGTGGCTCATCGAAGCCTCTGCGGAGGCGTCCCACAGCCCGTCCCTGACGGGATGCCCGGAAACCGCCTGGAACGTCAGCGGCGTCACGAAGCGGGCGGCCGATTCGCTCAGGACCACCCGGACCTCGGCGCCCTGCGCCCGGAGGCGCCGCACCAGGTCGGGCGACTTGTAAGCGGCGATACCGCCGGTCACGCCCAGCAGCACGTGTTTTCCAGT
>CAYTXS010000144.1:0-1921 GCA_964441585.1 uncultured Thioalkalivibrio sp. | reverse complement strand
TTCGAGGAACTGTTCCGCGGCACCATCGACGGGGCCAGCGTCCACCCCCGCGAGGTCGTCAAGCGCGCCCTGGCGCAGAATGCCGCGGCGCTGATCCTGGCCCATAACCACCCCTCGGGCGTCGCCGAGCCCAGCCAGGCCGACGAAGTGATCACCCGGCGGCTCAAGAGCGCCCTCGCCCTCGTCGATATCCGGGTGCTGGATCACCTGGTAGTCGGTGACGGCGCCTGCGTCAGCTTCGCCGAACGTGGGCTTCTCTAGATCTCCGCCCGGCCCGGGGGTGGCTTGCGTCACCCGGCGCGCGTCGGCATAATGGCCGACTCTCAAATGGCCGGTCCACCGGTTTTTCCGAGGTCAAAATCATGTCGCGAGTCTGCCAGGTCACCGGCAAGGGGCCACTCACGGGTAACAACGTGTCCCACGCGAACAACAAGTCGCGTCGGCGCTTCCTGCCCAATCTCCACACCCACCGCATCTGGGTGGAAAGCGAGCGTCGCTTTGTGAAGCTGCGTGTCTCCCAGCATGGCCTGCGCATCATCGACCGCAAGGGCATCGAAGCAGTGCTCGCCGACCTGCGCGCCCGCGGCCAGAAGTTCTGAGGAGTCAGCCATGCGTGACAAGATCAAGCTGGTGTCGTCTGCGGGAACGGGACATTTCTACACCACGACGAAGAACAAGCGGCTGCATCCGGAGAAGATGGAGCTGAAGAAATTCGATCCCAAGGCGCGCAAGCACGTCGCCTACAAGGAAGCGAAGATCAAGTAGGCATCGGCTGCAGACCGACGCGCTGACGAAGAAGCCCGCCTTTCGGCGGGTTTTTTCTTTGTGGGAACCAGCGGGGGCCCGGGCGCCGCGGCGCTCAGGCAGGGCGCAAGGCGTAACCCCGCAGGCTGCTGGCAAACTCCTGCAGGGCACGCACGCCGCTGGCCTCGGCCTCCGCGCACCACTCCCGCACCTGCGTCACGAGTTTCTCGTTGCTGGTCGCCGAACCGTTCCAGATCGCCTTCAGCCGCTCCCGGAACTCGTGGACCGTGGCCAGCGCCTGGCTGTTGTCCAGCACTTCGCTGAGCCGCCGGCGCGCGTTGGTATCGAGCAACCCGGTTTCGCGCACCAGCAGCTGGCGCAACCGGCCGGCACGCTCCGGCAGGCGCTTGCGCAGTGCCACAAACTCGGTACGCAAGACCGGAAGCGTCACCATGCGGGAATAATCCCGCATCACGTGCATCCGCCCGACGACGATCGCGCGCACCGTATCGAGATCGAGGTGCTGCCGGGCCGCATCCCTTGCGGGTACCGGAGCCGTCCGCCGCACCTTCGCGAGCCCCACGAAAGACAAGGCCTTCAGCATGACCCAGCCGATGTCCAGCTCCCAGCGCTGGATGGAGAAACGGGCCGAGGAGGGGAAGGCGTGGTGGTTGTTGTGCAACTCCTCGCCGCCGAGCAGCAGCCCCCAGGGCGTGACGTTGCGGGAGGCGTCCGCACATTCGAAATTGCGGTAGCCGGCATAGTGGCCGACGCCGTTGACGATGCCGGCGGCGAGCAGCGGCTGGGAGGCCAGCTGCACCGCGATCATGATGATGCCCGGGATGCCGAACAGGACGAGAAACAGCACGACCATCAGGGCGATGCCGAGGTAGTTGTGAGCGGCGCCGTAAACCCTGCGCTCCAGCCAGTCTTGCGGCGCGCCGCGGCCGTACTTGGTCAGCGTTTCCTGGTTGCGCGCTTCGTGACGATAGAGCTCAGCGCCCTCGAGCAGCACCTTTTTCAGGCCCTCGACCTGCGGGCTGTGAGGATCGTCCGGCGTCTCGCAGCGAGCGTGGTGCTTGCGGTGGATGGCCACCCATTCGCGGGTGCTGATGCCGGTGGTCATCCACAGCCAGAAGCGGCAGAAATGCCGGATCGCCGGATGCAGATCGACCGC
>CAYTXS010000143.1:0-6011 GCA_964441585.1 uncultured Thioalkalivibrio sp. | reverse complement strand
CTGCTCGTCGCCGGACAGCGTGCGTGAGGATTTCCACTTGGTCACGTAGTGAAGAATCAGCAACAGCGGCAGCACGACGGCGGCCAGGATGATCATAAATACGCCGAAGAACTCGCTCATGGCCGTAACCTCGGGTCGCGTTTTTCATGATCGGTCATAGCAGTTACCTCAGGCCTCACCGCGCGAATCTTCGCCGACGCGACGCTTCAGGGCCGCCAGTTCGGCCTCGACCGATTCCGCCGATTCCAGGCTGGCGAACTCGCGGCCGAGATCCTTTCGCTGGCCAAGATCATAGGCCTCCACACGACCCTCGGCATCCTCGAGCTTGCGCTCGAACTGCTCGAAGCGCACCAGGGCGTCGTCGATCTTGGTTTCGTGGATCTGGCGGCGCATCTCGAGCCGGTGGCCCGCAGTGCGATGCCGCAGGATCATGGCCTTCTGCCGGGTCTTGGCGTCCGCCAGTTTCTCCTGCAGGCGCGCCATGTCTTCGTTCAGCTGAGTCAGCACCGTCTCGACCTGCTCGCCCTGCGCCTCGAGCCCGGCGATCCGTTCCTCGGCGTGCGCTTTCTCGGCGAGTGCCGCACGGGCGAGATCGTCGCGTCCCTTGCGCACCGCCAGTTCGGCCTTGCGCGCCCAGTCATCACCCTCGCGGCGCGCATCGCCCAGGCGGCGATCCAGCTGCTTGCGATCCGCGATCGCCCGCGCAGCCGCCGAGCGGACCTCGACGAGCGTGTCTTCCATCTCCTGGATGATCAGCCGGACCATCTTCTCCGGGTCTTCGGCCTTCTCCAGCAGAGCGTTGAGGTTCGAGTTCACGATGTCAGAAAAGCGGGAAAAAATGCCCATAGCGGTTCCTCCGGTGTCTTGACAACCTCGTTGCAGAAACCGTGCCAGTTTTGCCTGTCCGGTAAGTCATTGTTTTAACAGATGACTTCGCTCACCGCGAAAACTATATGGTGTGAATTACCAGTTCTAATTGGCCCATCCCGCCACTATTCGGTATAAAACACCAATGGAGACGGAGCACAACACGCCGATGCTTGGCGCCTCGCCTGCCTTTGGCGCGATGCTAGAACAGGTGTCGCGTCTCGCCCCGCTCGAGCGGCCGGCGCTGATCATCGGCGAGCGCGGCACCGGCAAGGAGCTCGTGGCCGCACGCCTGCATTACCTGTCGCCGCGCTGGGAACAGCCACTCGTGAAGCTCAACTGCGCCGCGCTGACCGAAAGCCTGCTCGAATCCGAGCTGTTCGGGCACGAAGCCGGCGCGTTCACCGGCGCGACCAAGCGACACATCGGGCGCTTTGAGCGCGCGGACGGGGGCAGCCTGTTCCTCGACGAGCTGGGCACGCTGCCGGCCCGCATGCAGGAGAAGATCCTGCGCGTCATCGAGTACGGCGAGTTCGAGCGCGTCGGCGGCAGCGAGACGCTGCAGTGCGATGTGCGCATCGTCGGCGCCACGAACGAGGACCTGCCGCTGCTCGCCCGCGAAGGGCGGTTTCGGGCGGACCTGCTGGACCGACTGGCGTTCGACGTGATCAACGTGCCGCCGCTGCGGGCCCGCCCCGAAGACATTCTCGAACTCGCGCAGCACTTCGCCGTGGGTTTCACCGCCGAGCTCAAGCGACCGTTCTTCCCTGGCTTCAGCGACCGGGCTCTCGATGCATTGCTGGCCTGGCCCTGGCCGGGCAACGTGCGTGAGCTGAAGAACGCCGTCGAGCGATCGATCTATCGCGCGGCCGAGCCCGATGCACCCGTCGACGAAATCCATTTCGATCCCTTCGCCCATGAACATGACCGATCCCCGGTTCCCCCGCCAGCAACTCGTGCCCCGCACGGCGCAGAAGATGTTGAGAGCCGGAAACGCGACACGCCGAGTGCACTGCCCCTGGACTTTCGTGAAGTCGTCGGCGAATTCGAACAACGACTGCTGGTCAGGGCGTTGTCGGCCAGCGGCGGCAACCGGCGCCGCGCCGCAGAATCGCTCGAGCTAAGTTACGACCAGTTGCGGGGCCTGCTCCGCAAGCACGGGATCGGCGGAAGCGGGCGTCCCGGACGACCCCCCGCCTGAATCGCGACCCCGTCGCGCGAGGCCGCGACCCGCGCGCGCGGCAAAATAACGAGACATCCTGGAGTAGGATACGGGGCCGCAACGGGGGATCGCATGGCCGCTCTCCTGCAACCGGAATCCGATCAAAGACCTGCTGCGAGGTTCCCCATGACGATCATCGGCACCCCCTCAACCGACTCCGCCACCCGTCTGCTGCTGCTGGGCGCCGGAGAACTCGGCAAGGAAGTCTGCATCGAGGCCCAGCGCCTGGGTGTCGAGGTCATTGCGGTCGATCGTTACGCCGGGGCACCGGCCATGCAGGTCGCGCACCGCAGCCATGTCGTCGATATGCTCGATCGTGCGGCACTGCGCACATTGATCGAGCTCGAGAAACCGGACCTGATCGTTCCGGAGATCGAAGCGATCGCCACGGCGGAGCTGGTGGCGCTGGAAACCGAGGGCTATAGGGTGATCCCGACCGCCGGCGCCGCGCGCCTGACCATGGACCGCGAGGGCATCCGGCGGCTGGCGGCGGAAACGCTCGGCCTGGCCACCTCCCCTTTCCGCTTCGCCGACGACGAGGCCGACTACCGCGACGCGATTGCCGCCATCGGGCTGCCGTGCGTCGTCAAGCCGGTCATGAGCTCTTCGGGCAAAGGCCAGTCCACCGTGCGCAACGAGGCGGACGTGGCGCGCGCCTGGGAATACTCGCAGCAGGGCGGCCGGACAGGGGCCGGACGGGTCATCGTCGAGGGATTTGTCGAGTTCGATTACGAGATCACGCTGCTGACGGTGCGCCACGGCGGTGAGACCAGCTTCTGCGCGCCCGTCGGCCACGTGCAGGTCGACGGCGACTATCGCGAATCCTGGCAGCCGCAGCCCATGAGCGCGTTGGCCCTGGAGCGCGCCCGAGAGATTGCGGCCGCCGTGACCGGACATCTCGGTGGCAACGGTATTTTCGGCGTCGAGTTGTTCGTGCGCGGCGACGAAGTGCTGTTCAGCGAGGTCTCGCCGCGGCCGCACGACACGGGCCTCGTGACCCTCGCGTCCCAGGCGCTGTCGCAGTTCGCGCTGCATGTGCGCGCAATTCTCGGCCTGCCGATCCCGGAGATTCGCCAGTGGGGACCCGCCGCTTCCTGCGCCATCCTCGGGGAGGGCGAGTCGACCCGTATCTCCTATGCCGCGGTAGAGGATGTGCTTGCGGAGCCCGAGACCGAGTTGCGCCTGTTCGGCAAGCCAGAGATCCACGGCCGGCGGCGCCTCGGTGTGGCGCTCGCGCGCGGTTCGTCCGTGGAAGAGGCACGCGACAAGGCGCGTCGGGCTGCGAGCCGGCTGCAGATCCGCTATTGAGCACGCGACACTCGGAACGCGGCGCCCCGAAGGACGCCGCGTTCCGCGCCTGCCGGACGCTCAGGGGGCGGTGATCTTGATCCCGCCGCTGCCGGTGGACACGTTCGCGGTGCCCTCGCCTGCGCCGATCACGCCTCGGAAACGATTGCGGCTGGTCTCGACGTTGCTGATCGCCGGGACATCCACGCGGATACCGCCGCTGCCGCTGGCGAGCGCGAGTTTCAGCGAGAGAGGTGAATTGCTGCGCAGCTCGACGCCGCCGCTGCCGGTGTCGATCTCCAGGTCGCGCACGGCGCCGAGGTCCCCCTCGAGCTTCACGCTGCCGGAGCCCGTGTCCACGAGCAGGCCGGGGCCGAGGACGATGCCCTCGCCGCGCACCGAGCCCGAGCCGGTATCGACGTGCAGCGACCCGGAAACATCCTCCAGGTGCACGCTGCCCGATCCGGTGTCCACCGTGATGCGCCGGCTCCGGGCATCCGTGATCTGGACGCCACCGCTGCCGGTGTCCGCGACGATCTCGCCGTCGATGCCGCGCAACCGGATCTTCCCGGAGCCCGTGTCCGCCGTGACGTCGCCGAGGACATTCTCGATGTTCACGTTGCCACTGCCGGTGTCGGCCAGGACGCCGCCGCGGAAACTGGCGACCGTTACGTGACCGGAGCCTGTGTCAGCCACGAGCTTCCCGGTGCCGTCGGTAACGTTGACGTGGCCATAGCGCGTCGCCAGGGTGAGATCGGCCGCCACGTCGGATGCCTGGACCGGACCGATGGCCTGGCGAACGTCGAGACGACTGTCGGCCGGCACCGCGATCTCGAGATCGACGCGCACCAGGTCGCCGCCGGAGGTCGTCACGCGGATCTTGCGGTCCTGGTACTCGATACGTGCATCGAGCCGCCGGATCTCGTCGCCCGCGTAGCGAATCCGGTCGATGTCCTCGGGATACTCCACGACCACCTCGAGCACGCCGCGATGCTCGCGTGTTGTGAGGCGGACCGCGTCGGCGATCGCCTGGTCGTCGGCCGACACGCTCGCCCGGATCACCAGCTCGTCCTCGCCCGGCGCCAGGCGCACCGCGCCGACCAGGTTGTAAACCTGGACCGGGACGGCCTCCGAAAGGCGCAGCTCCAGCGTGCGTTCCGCCGCCAGCGCCGGCGCACTCACTACCAGCGCGAGCACCATCAGGATCGTCTTGCGCGTATTCATCTCAGTTCGCCTCCAGTTCCACCGTGACCCGCGATACGACGCGCGCGACACCTGGCGTCTCCGACGCAATTCGCAGGGCGTTTTCCAGGCGCAACAAGTCGCTCACGCGACCGTGAAGGGTCACCACGTCCCCGCTTGACGACACCGTGATGTCCTCGCCGGCCAGCGCCGAATCGGCCTCGAAGCGCGCCGCGACCTCACCGGCCAGCGTCGTATCGACGCGGCTCGTCTCTACCGCGACGGCCTCGTCCGCTCGGGGCGCCCACTCCACGTTGCCCCGCCCCGGTGTGGCCTCGTTACCGATGACGAGCACGCAACCGCTGCTCATCGCCAGCGCCGTCAGCGTCGCGAGTGCGGTGCTGCGCCGCAGGGATCTCTCCTTGTACATACAGTTCATCCTCTGGATCTTCATTGAAAAAATTTCCGCTCGCCCGGGGGACCGGACAGTCCGGGCCGTCGCCATCTCAGGACTCGTCGCGCCAGCGCCGCAGCCATACGGCGCCCGCCAGGAGCGCGAGGCCCAGTGCAATGCCCACCCAGAGCGACGGCGCGGCAAGCAGGGGGCCCGGGGTGAGCACTTCGCCGAGCGCCGGGACCATGACCTCGGCGGCCTGGCCGCCCTCGATGTTGATCGTCATGCCTTGCCCGTCGCCCTGGAACGCCAGCTCGAAGCCGCCGCTGAACCGATGCCCGAGCCATTTCGCGAAATGCGTAGTACCCAGCAGCGTACGCTCCGCGACCACCACCAGGATCGGCGGCAGCAAAGCCCAGCCGAGCACGGCGCGCTTCGCGAACGCCGAGACCAGCAACAGCCAACCGTGCAACGGGACGAACCAGAGAGCCTGGACCAGCAGCAGGTAGGCGAGCATCCCCGTGACGTGCGCCAGCGCACCGGGGCCGCTGGTAAACGCCGCGCCCGTGCCGGCCCACAGCAGGGTCATGCTGCCGATCAGCCAGATGAGGATGCCGGTGACCAGGAACACGAGGATGGTCAGCAGCGGAATCGCGGCGACGCCCGTCAGGTACTTGGAAGCCACGGTCCGGAGATCCGACACCGGCAGGGATTTCCAGAACAGGATGCTGCGGTCCTTACGTTCCGCATAGAGCGCGTCGAGAAAGTAGAAGAACACGACGAAAGCGGTCACGGAGGCCATGACCGCGGCCACCGGCATGAGCAGCACCGTAAGGGCCGCTGAGATCTCGACGGCGTCAGCTCCCTGGCCGAACTCGAAGACGGTCATACCGTCGCCGATCCCGCCGACGCGCACCAGCCCGACGACCGCCAGCAGGGCGGCCACCACGAAGAGGGCGCCGAACACCGTCGTCACGGCCCAGCTCGCGCGGTGCTCGATGATCTCGCGGCGAATCAGGGTGATCATCGCGTTCATGGCGCAGCCCTCCGGACCTTGGC
>CAYTXS010000142.1:0-6026 GCA_964441585.1 uncultured Thioalkalivibrio sp. | reverse complement strand
CCTTCACCGATGCATTCCGCGCGGGCGCGAGCTACTTCGGCATCGGCGACCTCGCGGGCATGTTCGAGACGACCCACAAGTTCGAGGCGCGCTACGACCACTGGCTGATCGGACCGCTGCACGATCCGCGCACGCAACGCCTGATCGAGGAGCGCTCCCCGCTGCGTCACGCGCACCAGATCACCTGCCCGGTGATCTTTTTCCAGGGCGGCGAGGATCGCGTCGTCCCGCCCGAACAGAGCCGCCAGATGCACGCGGCGTTGCAGGCCGCCGGCCTGCCTACGGCGTACCTGGAGTTTCCCGAGGAGCGACACGGCTTTCGCCGCGCGGAAAACATTCTCGCGGCACTCGAAGCCGAGCTGGCGTTTTTCTGCCGGGTGCTCGGTGTCAGTCCTGCCGATGAGGTGCCGCCGCTGGCGCTCGACAACGACGAGGCCGCCCTGCACTGAAGTCATGACCCGGCGTGTGGCGTCCCGCCGGCGATCGTCGCGACGTCACTCCGGCAATTTTCGCGGGTCCGTCCGGCCCCGGGCTTGACCCTCGGCTAGGCGGCCGACGGGCCGGGAAGCACGCGGCTCAGCCAGCCGCGAATGTCTTCAACTTCCTCGGGGCACACCGAGTGCGGCATCACGTATTGCTTGAACTCGACCCCGTGGCCGAGGCTCGACAGGAGCTTGGCGCTTTCCTCGCCCAGCATCGGCGGCACCACCGGATCGAGGCTGCCGTGCGCCATGAAGATCGGCGTTTCGCGGTTGGCGGTGTGGAACTCCAGCGTGGCGGCGCGCAAGGGGAGGTACGTCGAGAGCGCCATGATCCCCGCCAGCCGCTCCGGATAACGCAGGCCTGCATGGAGCGCCACCGCCCCGCCCTGTGAGAAACCCGCCAGCACGATGCGCTCGGCGGGGATGCCGCGTTCGCCTTCGCGCCGGATGAGCGCCTCGACGGCGGCGGCGCTGTCGCGGATCCCTGCCTCGTCCTCACGGGCGCCGCGCTCGATGGCGACGATGTCGTACCACGCCCGCATGGGCATGCCGCCGTTGATCGTCACGGGACGCACCGGCGCGTGCGGGAACACGTAGCGCACCTCAGGCCCCCCCGGTAACCGGAGGGCCGGCACGATCGGCGCGAAATCGTTCCCGTCTGCGCCCAGGCCATGCAGCCAGATGACGCTCGCCCCGGGCGTCGGCCCGGTTTCCTGTTCCACGGTTTCAAGCAGGTTCATTCGAATCAGGCCCCGTCCGGTGAGGCGCGCAGTGTACAGGGCGTCCGGCGGGAGCACGAAGCCCGGCAGGAAAGTGCTTGACAATGCATGCGCATGAAGTTCCAATAATGCGCATCTTTACTCATCTGCGCCGGAAACCCATGCCTACCGTCAACGCCCAGCAAAACGAGCGCCGCGAAGCCGTGCTCGGGCTCCTGCGACAGCATCGCGTGACGCGGCAGTCCGAACTGGTGGACCTGCTGGCGAATCTCGGCTTCGCCGCGACCCAGTCGAGCGTCAGCCGGGACCTGCGCGACCTCGGCGTGGCGAAGGTCGGGGAACGCTACCTGGCGCCGCAGAACCTGGGCGGACCGCCGAGCAGCTTCGGGCCGCTGGCGGGCTTCGTCACCGGCTGGTCCACCGCAGGGCCGCATCTGACCGTCGTGCGGACCTCGGTGGGAGCTGCCCAGAGCGTCGCGGTCGCGGTCGATCGCGCCGGATGGAACGAGGTCGCCGGCACCATCTCCGGAGACGATACAATATTCGTCGCGACCGCAAACGCCCGTGGCCAGCAGGCGCTGCTGGCCCGTCTCAACAAGATATTTCCGAGGTAACACGCGATGAACGCCTCTCCCACGACGGGCGGCAGTCCCGTACTGCTCGCCTTTTCCGGTGGTCTCGACACGTCTTTCTGCGTGGCCTGGCTGAAAGAGACCCTGGGCCGCCCGGTCATCACGGTAACCGTGGACACCGGCGGCGGCGTGGATACGGCGGCGCTGGAGGCGCGTGCGCTGGCGCTCGGCGCCGAACGCCACATCACGGTGGACGCACGCGGAGAGTTTTTCGACTCGGTGCTGAAATACCTCGTGTTCGGCAACGTGCGCCGCGGGCAGCTGTACCCGCTGTGCGTCGGTGCGGAACGCGGCCTGCAGGCCCGGCTGGTGGCCGCGCAGGCCGCCGAACTCGGCAGCGAAACGGTCGCCCATGGCAGCACCGCGGCGGGCAATGACCAGGTGCGCTTCGAAGTGGCGCTGCGCACCTTGCGGCCCGGGCTCGAAGTGCTGGCGCCGGTGCGTGACCACGACTGGCAGCGCGCGGACCAGGTGGCCTGGCTCGAAGCACGCGGCCTCCCCGCACCGGCCGGCGGCGGCGCCTATTCGATCAACCGCGGCCTCTGGGGCACGACGATCGGCGGCAAGGAAACACTCGACTCGCGCGAACCGCTGCCCGAGAGTGCCTGGGTGGCCACCGCCGGCGCATTCGATAAGCCGCGTGCGCCCGAGCAGCACCGCATCGGGTTCGAGCGGGGGGTGCCGGTCGCGCTGGACGGCGAACCGCTCGATCCCGTCACACTCATCGAGCGACTGGAAGTGCTGGCTGGCGCGTTCGGCATCGGCCGCGGCATTCATCTCGGCGAAACCATTCTCGGCTCGAAGGGCCGGGTCGCCTTCGAGGCGCCCGCGGCGGAAACGCTGCTCACGGCGCACCGTGAACTGGAAAAACTCACCCTCACCGGCATGCAGCAGAAAATCAAGGAGCCGCTCGCGCTCACTTACGGCGACCTGGTGCACGAGGGGCAGCACATGGAACCCGCCGCCCGCGACATCGAGGCCCTCCTGGCCTCCTCGCAGGCCCGCGTGACGGGCGAAGTCCACCTGCTGTTCCGTCCGGGCGTGCTGTTCGTGGAGGGCACGACCTCGCCCCACTCGCTGCTGGCCGCCACCAAGGGCAAGTACGGCGAGTCGGCGGGCGAATGGAGCGCCGCCGATGCGCTCGGCCTGGCCCGCATGAAGGCGCTGGCGGGCATGCTGCACACGCGCGCAGGGAGCGGCACATGAGGCCCTTGATCGTCGATAAGGTGGCTTCCGTGGCGCAGAGCTGCCGCCTGGGACGGGAGGTCAAGATCGCGGCCGAGATCCCCTGCGAGGAAGGCATCGTCATCGCGGTGGAGGTGCTGTCCGACAAGTCCACCTACAACACCATCGAACTCGTGTCGGGCAGGATGGCGCAGGTGAAGCGCGGCGACATCATCGTCGGCGCCCTGGGCCACCGGCACGCGCTGTTCGGCTACTCGGGCCACATCCCCGAAAAGCTGGCACCGGGCGACACGATCAACCTGTTGAACCTCGGCGGCGTCATGGGCATCTGCGACTCGGTCAACCGCGACCGCGGCCAGCCGTTCGAATGCCGGGTGCTCGGCTCGGTGCTGCATTTCCCGTACCTCGGCGAACGCATCGGCACGCCGGCGCGCGTCGGCGCGCTCACCCTGCCCGAGGACCCGGCCGTGAACATCCGCGGCATCCCGGCGATCGCGCTGGCCGGCACGTGCATGGACGCCGGCAAGACCGCCGCCGCAGCCGCCATCATCAGCCGTTTTTCCCACTACGGCTACCGGGTGGCGGCGTTCAAGGCGACCGGCGTGTCGTTGCGCCGTGACATCCTCGCGATGGACGACGCCGGCGCCAGCGCCAGCTCGATCTTCACCGACTTCGGCGTGGTCACGACTTCGCCGCAGAACGGTCCGCGCCTCGCACGCACCATGCTCACCCGCATGGCGGACACGCGTCCCGACGTGATCGTGTTCGAACTGGGCGACGGCATCATGGGCGCCTACGGCGTGGAGGCGATCCTGCACGATCCCGAAGTGCGCAAAGCGCTATCCGCGGTGGTGTTGTGCGCCAACGATCCGGTCGGGGCATTCGGCGGGGTGCATCTGCTGCGCGAGCGTTTCGGCATCGAGCCGGCGCTGGTCACGGGCCGTTCGACGGACAACGAAGTGGGCGTGCGCATCATTCGCGAGCAGATGGGCGTGCCCGCCTACAATGCCCTCACGCAGGAGGCCGAACTAGGCGAGCACCTGCGCGGCGTGCTGTTCGGCGCGCAGGCGGGATCATGAGCGAGCAGCTCCCCGTCGCAGTGCTCGGCGGCACCGGCTACGTGGCCGGCGAGTTTTTGCGCCTGCTCGCGAGCCATCCGCAGCTGGCGTTGGCGGCGGTGTCCTCCGAGAGCCGCGCCGGCCAGGCGGTGGGCGCGACATTTCCGAACCTCTCCTCGGCCTGGGCCGACACCCGCTTCTGCAACGAGGCGGAACTCGAGAAACAGGTCGCCGCGGGACGGGTTCGCGCGCTGTTCTCCGCCGTGCCGCACGGCGCTGCGGCCGGGCGCATCGACTCCTTGCTGAAGATCGCCGGGCAGGCCGGCGCACCGTTGACGGTGGTGGACGCCTCCGCCGATTTCCGCTTCCGCGCAGCGGCCGACTACGAGCGCGTCTACGGCCATCCGCATCCCTGCCCGGAGCGGCTGGCGCAGTTCGCCTCGGCATTGCCGGAGCACCTGGCCGGCTGCCCGACGCCGCACGTCGCGCACCCCGGCTGTTTCGTCACCTCGGTGCTGCTCGGCATCGTGCCGCTGCTCAACGCGGAGCTCGTCGCGCCGGAGTTCCATGTCTCCGCGATCACCGGCAGCACGGGGGTGGGCCGCAAGCTCGGTGAGACCACCCACCATCCCGAGCGGCATGGCAACATGTTCGCGTACCAGCCGCTGGTGCATCGGCACCGGCCCGAGATCGAGCAGCTCGCGAGCGAAGCGGCGGCGCCGTGCAAGGTGCATTTCGTCCCCCACTCGGGCGCCTGGGCACGCGGCATCCACGCCACGATCCACGGCCGTCTCGCGCCCGGCGCCGATCTCGCCGCGCTGAAAGCGGCGCTGACCGGGACCTATGCCGGCTCGCCGTTCGTCGAAGTCATCGACACGCCGCCTCGTCTCAAGGACGTCGCCGGCTCGAATCGTGCGCGACTGGCGGTCGCCGCGGATGCGGAGGCCTTCGTCGTGATGGTGGTGATCGACAATCTCCTGAAGGGCGCGGCCGGCGGCGCCCTCCAGTGGATGAACCGCCTGCTGTCGCTGCCGGAAGACGCCGGTCTGCGCCTCCCCGGAGCCGGCTGGATATGAGCACGAACCCTGAATCGATCCTCGACACGCCGGACGAGCGCGCCTGGACGCTGCCGGTCTATGCCCAGCTCGACCTCCATCCGCGGCGCGGCGACGGCGCCTGGCTCGAGATGGATGACGGTCGACGGGTGCTGGACATGTACGGCGGCCATGCCGTCGCCTCCCTCGGATATGCCCATCCGCGCCTCGTCGCCGCGTTGCGCGAGCAGGTCGAGCGGCTCACGTTCCAGAGCAACCTGCTGCCACTGGAACTGAGGGCACGGGCCTGCGCGGCGCTGGCGCGCTTCGCGCCGCCGGGGCTGGACCGTGTGTTCCTCGTAAACAGCGGCGCCGAGGCAAACGAAAACGCATTGAAGCTCGCATTCGGCCGGCCGGGACGTACCCGCATCGTCGCCGTTGAAGGCGCGTTTCACGGACGCACCGCGGCTGCGGCGGCGGTCACCTGGGGCAGCGAGAAATGGTACGGCTTTCCGCAGAAACCGTTCGACGTCAGCTTCGTCTCGCCACGGGACCTCGCCGCTCTCGATCACCTGGTCGGCGACGACACCGCAGCGCTGATCGTGGAACCCGTCCAGGGCGTGGCCGGCGCATTCGACCTGCCCGCCGAGTTTCTTGCCGCGGCGCGCCGGGCGACCCGCGATGCCGGCGCCCTGCTGATCTTCGACGAGGTCCAGTGCGGCATGGGCCGGACCGGAAGACCTTTCGCCGCGGACCACTTCGGCATCACGCCGGACATCATCACGACGGCCAAGGGCCTCGCGGGCGGTTTTCCGGCCGGCGCGGTCATTACCACCGCGCAACTCGCGGCGGGACTGAAGATCGGCGAACTCGGCACGACTTTCGGCGGCGGCCCGATGGCCTGCGCCGCGATCGA
>CAYTXS010000141.1:0-6072 GCA_964441585.1 uncultured Thioalkalivibrio sp. | reverse complement strand
CCCTGTCCGTCGTCCTCGCCGAGTGTCTCCACCAGCAGTTTTTTCAGCTTTCCGATCACGCGGTACCCTCTCCGGCATCGCCCAGGAAATCCTCCACGATGCCTTGCAGTTCAGCCAACCGGCCATGAAAAAAATGGCTCGTCTCGGGCAGTAATTCCAGTCTGGGCGACTCCGGCCGGGCTGCCACCCATTCCGCGACCCGGCGGTAATCCAGCAACTCGTCGGCCTCGCCCTGCACCACCAGCCAGGGACAGCCGGGTGCGGGCGTCTCTTCGACCGGCAAGCGACCCACCGGCGGCGCCACGGTGACCAGCGCCGCGGGTTGTGCCACGACTGCGGCCCGCAAGGCGACATGCGCGCCGAACGAGAACCCGGCCAGCCACAAAGGGCACTGCGGCCATCGGTCACGAGCCCACGCCACGACCGCGAGCGCATCGTCCGTCTCGCCGCGACCTTCGTCCCAGGTGCCGGCGCTCCGGCCGACACCGCGAAAATTGAAACGCACGGCCGGCGCGCCGAGGCGATTCGCCGCGCGGGCCACCGTGTGCACCACCTTGTTGCGCATCGTGCCCTGGTGCAGCGGATGTGGATGACAGACCACGGCGATCGCTGCGGGTTCCCCCTCGGGTACCTCGACGATGGCTTCGAGCGGGCCCGACGGACCCGGGATTTCCAGCATTTCCGGCCGGGGCGGCCGCCACGCCTGATCACGGTACACTATGTTCATCTGCATAGAATGCCGCAAGGCGAGGAACGCGCGCCATGCATCCGCTGATCGAACTCGAAGATCGTTACTGCGCCCACAACTACCACCCGCTCCCCGTGGTGCTGGTGCGGGGCGAGGGCCCCTACGTCTGGGACGACCAGGGCCGGCGCTACGTGGACATGATGAGCGCCTACTCCGCCGTCAGTCACGGCCATGCCCACCCGCGCATCGTCACGGCACTCATCGAGCAGGCACAGAGCCTCAATATCGTCTCGCGCGCGTTTCACAGCGACCGGCTCGGCGCGTTCCTCGAAATGGCCTGCACGCTGACCGGCCAGGACATGGCGCTGCCGATGAACACCGGGGCCGAGGCGGTCGAAACCGCGCTGAAGGCGGTGCGCAAGTGGGCCTGGAAGGTGAAGGGCGTGCCGGACGGGCAGGCCGAGATCATCGCCTGCGAAGGCAATTTCCACGGCCGCACCATCGCCGTCTGCGGGCTGTCCACCGAGCGCCAGTATCGCGAGGGCTTCGGCCCCTTTCCGGCCGGGCTGCGCACCGTGCCCTACGGCGATGCCGCAGCGCTCGAGGCCGCGATAACGCCGCACACCGCGGCGTTCCTCGTCGAGCCGATCCAGGGCGAAGGCGGCATCGTCATCCCGCCGGCCGGCTACCTCTCGGCCTGCGCCGAGATCTGTCGGCGCCACGACGTAATGCTGATCGCGGACGAGATCCAGACCGGCCTGGGGCGCACCGGAAAATTGCTGGCCTGCGAGCACGAGGGAGTGAAACCGGACGGGCTGGTGCTGGGCAAGGCGCTGGGCGGGGGGATTCTCCCGGTGTCGATGTTCCTCGCGCGGCGCGACCTCATGGCGGTGTTCTCGCCGGGAGATCACGGCAGCACTTTCGGCGGCAACCCGCTCGCCGCGGCCGTCGGGCTGGAGGCGCTGCGCGTCTTGCAGGACGAGGACCTCGTGGCGCAGAGCGCCGCCAAGGGCGCCTGGCTGCTGGGGGAGTTGCAAAAGCTCGACAGCCCGATGCTGCGGGAGGCCCGCGGGCGCGGCCTGTTCATCGGTCTCGACATAGACCCGGCCCATGCCCGGGCGCGAAGCATTGTCGAGCGGCTCATGAGCCGCGGCCTGCTCAGCAAGGAAACCCACGAGACGGTCGTGCGCCTCGCGCCGCCGCTCGGCATTCCGCAGGCGCTGCTCGAGTGGTCGCTCGAACAGATCCGCGAAGTGTTTGCCGAGATGGATGCCGAGGCGGGAGCCACGGCGTCGGCCTGATCCGAACAACGACTCAGCAGAGGAGCGAAGCACGATGAAACTGATCGTCGCAGGCATCGAAAACAACACAGAGATCCCCGAGAAGTTCGCGTTCGGCGTGATCGACCCGGAGGCGCACGTGCGCCTCGGCGAGAACCTGAACCCCGCGATCCGCTGGGAGGGACTGCCCGAGGGCACGCGCACCGTGGTACTGATCTGCGTCGATACCGACGTGCCGACCCGCCCGGATGATGTGAACCAGGAAGGCCGCAGCGTGCCCGCCTCGCTGCCGCGCGGGCGCTTCTACCACTGGGTGATGGTGGACCTGCCGCCCGACCTGGACGGCATCGCCGAGGGCGAGTGCAGTCGCGGCGTCACCTCGCGCGGCAAGTCTTCGCCGGCCGGGCCGAAGGGCTCACGGCAGGGCCGCAACGATTACACCGGCTGGTTCGAGGGCGACGAGAACATGGCCGGGATCTACCTCGGTTACGACGGGCCCTGCCCGCCGTGGAACGACTCGATCCCGCACCACTACCGTTTCGTCGCCTATGCCACCGACCTGGAACATTGCCCCGTCGAGGGCGCGTTCGGCGGCGAGGAAGTGGAGAAGGCGCTGGTCGGCCACGTGCTCGCCAGCGCCGAGATCACCGGCATGTATTCGCTCAACCCGGACGTGCCGGCGACCTAGTTTCCGTCCGGCGGGATCGCGTCGGGGTCGACCTTGAACGGCACCACCTCGACGTAGGTCTCGCCGCCGGTGCGGGCCGGATAACGACGCTGGCGCACCTGGCGCAGGGCCTGCTCCTCGTAGACGCCGGCCGGCAGCGCGTTGACGACCTCCGCCTCGCGGACCCGCCCCTCGGCATCCACTTCGACCTCGATCTGCACGAAGCCCGACACCTCGCGTCGCGGAATCTCCAGCGGCTCGACCGGCGGTGCGACACGGCGCTCTGGCAGGCGCGGCTCCTGGTCGGCGCCGATCAGTTCGGCCACGTCCACCCGGTCGCTCTGCGAGAGCACCTCCACCGGGTGGACGTAGAGCGTCTCCTCGGGCTGATCGAACAGGCCGAAGGCCGCCAGTGAGGCAACCAGCAGGCCCAGCACCACCACCGAGGCGATGACTGCCGAGAACAGGAAACGCAGCGGCTTGATCATGAGCGCGGACCGGACCTCGCCTCGTCTCGTGTGCCCGCCGCCATCACTCGATACCCAGCAACTCGACGTCGAACACCAGGGTCGCGTTCGGCGGGATCACGCCGCCGGCGCCGCGGCTGCCATAGCCGAGCTCCGGCGGAATGATCAGGCGGCGGCGTTCGCCGACCTGCATGCCGGCCACGCCCTGGTCCCAGCCCCGGATGACGCGCCCGGCGCCCAGCGGGAAGCGGAACGGCTGGCCGCGGTCGAGCGAGCTGTCGAACTTCTTGCCCTTGCCTTCCTCCGCGTCCGGGTCGAACAGCCAGCCAGTGTAGTGCATCACCGCCGTGCTGCCTTCTGCGATGGTCTCGCCCTCGCCCGGGGCGAGATCGACGATCACCAGTTCGGTCGGCGGCGTGGTCGGCGTGTCCACGGGCGGCGAGCAACCGTACAGCGTCGGCGCGGAAAACGAGGCGATCAACAGGGCGAATCGGCGCATCATGAAGCTCCAGGAAAACGGAGCGAGCACCATAGTTCAGGCTCGGCGGGCGGCGCAAGCCATGCAGGCGCTGCCGGCGAGTGGCGACCTAGGTCGCGGGGGAATCGCCGGGCTTGCGCGCCAGGCTGGCGAGATACGGGTCGTCCTGGTCGGCCGCATCGGCGCCGGACGCGTGATCGGGCGCTTCGGCCGCCGCGGCATCCGCACCCTCGCCGTCACGTGGCTTCCCGCGCGGCGCGGCGTGGAAGGGCCGGCGACCCTGGCGGGCCAGCGCCCCCAGGTAGGGATCGTAATCGCCCTGCCAGGTGCGATCGTCATCGAGCATGCTGGCGGGCCAGTCGGCGGGACGGGGCGTCTTTTCGTTCACGGCCGGGGGCTCATGGCAGCACCGGGCCGATCAGCAGGGTGATACCGAGCCCGACCGAGACGCCGGCGAAACCTGCGACCGCCACGCCGGCGAGTCCCGGCAGCAGGTCGCTCATCCTAAGCAATACATGTCCCGCTGCGGCCAGCAGGTCATCGAGGTCGTCCGCCCATTGCAACATCACTTCCACGATCCGGCTCCCGCCGTTTGCATTTTCCGCATCCAAGTTGCCACGACCGTCGGGCCGATACCGTGACAGGATTCCCGAAAACGGAGGCGGCCTCAGAACCAGCGAATGTCGTCCACGGAGAGATGCATGAAATCCTCGCGATCGTCCGTCCCGATTCCCCAGGCCGCCACGAGCCGCGAAGGCACACGGAAATCGCCCCACCGCTCCTCGGCTTCCACACTGACGCCATAGGGCGCGATGGAGGTCTCGCCGTTGGCCGACATGCGCCGCCGCACGATGCTGATTTCACGCAGGCGCCCGTCGTCCGCCACGGCCACGGTCATCGCGTTCTTGCCGCCGGCCGGCGTCACAACGGCGCGATCCGGGTCACCGCTCGCCCAGACCGCTCCCCGTTGGGGTGTCAGCGCGGACGGCAGCCAGACCAGTTCCACCAGCAGGCGACCGACGGCAGAGCGCGCCATTTCCGGTCGGCGCTGGTCGATCACCGGCCACCAGTCCGCAAGATGGTATTCGGCGCCGGCGTCGTCGCCGAACAACCAGTCTGAGCCATGCAGGCCGAGGTGCCGAAGAACGCCCACGCGTGCCTCCCAGAGAAAACCGCGCTCGGCGCAAATGCGCTGCCGCGCCTCGAACGGCACCCAGTCGTCGGCCGCCACGCGCATGCGACCGCTCATGCGCACGTCCACCGAACGGGCGAGCGGCGCATCGGGCGCAAGTGCGCGACGCAGATAACTGGCGGCGGGACCGGGCAGCGCATCGACGGTGGCGACTTGAAAACGGTCGCCGCCGACATTGGACTGCAACAGGACGTCGCGCAGCCGTGCGCGGCGCTCGCCACGCAGCCGCCGGGCCCTGGCCAGCCAACCGACGCCGGTCAGCGCGGCCAGCAGGACAAGAAGGAAGATCAGCGGCATGGCGGCGCGCCTCGCGCGGCCGGGCGAAGGCCCCTGTGCGAGCCCGGGATCGGGCCCGCGATCATCTCAGGCAGTCGGCGAATCCAGCCCGCTGGACGGATGTTCGCGAGCGGCCTCGGGGCCGTCTGCGACGGGCGGCGTAGGTTCGACGGCACGCGCGGCCGCCTCGCGGGCCCGTGCGATCCAGGACCAGGCGTCCAGCGTTCGCCCCCCGGCACCCCGGGCAGCCTGTTCCTCGGCAGGTTCATTGATCAACTCTCTGGCTCCTTCGCGAAACCGTGATGCGCCGCAGGGGCGCGCCCGCAAGATCCAGCTCTGTCAGGACTCGGCGTCCCAGGCCGCTTTGACGCGCGCAGCCCAGGCCTTGTAGCCCCGAAGCGTGTAGATGGAATCCTCCTCGCCGACGCCTGCTCTCAAGCCCACCGCGGCGCTCCCTGCGGAGCGGTCCGGCGCAGGTGGCGGCAGGATCGGCAAACGGGACCGCGGCGGTCTCCGCTTGCGTTCTGGTCCGGCCATGAGAAGCGTCCTTGTGATGCGAATGGCGGCCAGAATAGGTGGCGCGACGGCGGACGCACCGTGACCCGCATCACAGCGTCGCTGCGCTGCAGACGCGGGAC
Source organism: uncultured Thioalkalivibrio sp. (assembly GCA_964441585.1). GTDB lineage: Bacteria > Pseudomonadota > Gammaproteobacteria > Steroidobacterales > XN24 > XN24. Next base: position 386 of record CAYTXS010000141.1, on the reverse strand, counting down.
CGCGTTATTGTGAGGGAAGTCACGGGAATGTGACGTGCGGCGGCTCGCTCAGGCCACGAGGCGGTAGCACGGCCGGTATTCGAAGCCCGGCAGCCGCATGCGGTGTTGCGCGACAAAGGCCTGCAACAGCGTATCCATCAGGTCCATGATCTCGCGATCGCCATGCAGCTCGAAGGGTCCGTGTTCCTCGATGCGCCGGATGCCCTCGTCCTTGACGTTGCCGGCGACGATGCCGGAAAACGCCCGCCGCAGGTTCGCAGCGAGCTGATGCGGCGGCTGCTCGCGGCTGAGATCGAGTGCGGCCATCGCCTCGTGGGTCGGCAGGAACGGCTGCTGGAAATCCGCCTCCACCCGCAGCCGCCAGTTGAAGAACCAGGCATCGCCCT
>CAYTXS010000140.1:0-6089 GCA_964441585.1 uncultured Thioalkalivibrio sp. | reverse complement strand
CCTCCAGCGTGTTGGGATCGCGGAGGCGCGCTGCATAGCCCTCGAGCTCGGGCGCCACGGCCACCTCGCTCTCGAGCGTCAGGACGAAAGTCTCCACCTGCAGCTTGCGCAACACCCGGCTCATCCGGTCGTTCTCGATAATCCGGCCCTGGTCGATGATGGCAACGTTACGGCAGAGGTTTTCGGCTTCCTCCAGGTAATGCGTCGTCAGGATGATGGTGACGCCCTCGGCGTTGACCTTGCGCAGGTAGTCCCACATGGAGCGGCGGATCTCGATGTCCACGCCGGCCGTCGGCTCGTCGAGGATCAGCAGGCGCGGCTCGTGGACCAGGGCGCGCGCAATCATCAGGCGCCGCTTCATGCCTCCGGACAGCGAGCGCGCGATGTCGTGGCGCCGATCCCACAGCTGCAGTTCGCGCAGGTACTTCTCGGTGCGCTCCAGGGCCACGCGGCGCGGCATGCCGTAATAGCCGCCCTGGGTCGCGACGATGCTCTCGACTTTCTCGAACTGGTTGAGGTTCAGTTCCTGCGGCACCAGCCCGATACACGCCTTGGCCGCGGAGAAATCGCGGTCGATGTCATGACCGAAGACCGTCGCCTGCCCCCCGGTCTTGGTGACGAGCGAGGTGATGATGCCGATGGTGGTGCTCTTGCCGGCGCCATTCGGTCCGAGCAGGGCGAAGAAATCCCCCTGCTCGACGCTGAGGTCGATGCCTTGCAGCGCCTGTACGCCGTTGGGATAGGTTTTCGCGAGTTGCTTGAGTTCGAGGGCTTTCATCGTGTGCCTGGCCGCCGGCCGGCATGGCGCGCGGAACACGCGAGCGGGGAAGCCGGCCTAAACCGCTATTCTAGCAACCTTGGGGATGCAGCGATGTGGTCGCAGCTCAGCGCCGGTATCCCCGGGCCGCGGCTGTCGGGTTCTCGATACCCAGGCACCGGCGGATCGTCCACTGCTTGCCGAGCGCCGCGAGCATGGCCAGCAGGCGCTCGTCCCCGCGGCGGGCGGCGTCGATGAGACGCTTCCACAGCGCGTCGCGCTCCGCAAGCCGCCCTCTCAGGCGGGGCGTCGCCAGCGCGGCCACCGTGGCGAGTTGACCGATCTCCACGCCGGACAGGCGCGAGCGGGTGCGGGCGGGCAAGCCGATCCACGCCGAGACGCATTGCGGATGCGCGCGAACAAAGGCACGCAAGGCCGTGAGTGCCAGCAGGGTGAAACGCTCGGCGCGGGGTTCGCGCGACACGTAGCCCGGATCGAGGTCACGTACGCCCGGGGACAACAGGCGCGCCCAGGCGGCTTCGTCCTGGAAGCCGAAACCGAAGAGCGCGAACGGCACTGCAGCCAGCCGACGGCGGGCGTGGTGATCGAGCGAACGCAGTCGCGCATTCACGTCACCGGAGAAGCCCGCATCGAGTTCCGCGGCCAGCAGGCCCAGAAACCCCTCGTTCAACTCAGCCAGGTCACGGCCCAGAATAATAGCTTCCATTGTCGTTCCTCCGCCTGCGCCTGAGCAGCATAAGCGCTCAAGGGGTGGAGTTGAGCGGCCAATAACCGCCCTCTCCGGGCAAAAACAAACATTACTCGACCATATATGGTAATTTTGGACCACATATAGCAGATGTGTATATTTTTTTCATGATGGAGACTGTCGGTCCGTCAAACAGGAGGCCGCCCGTGAGAACCACCGACGACCGTTATGCCGGCGAACAGGCCCGCTTCGAACTCGCGCTTCGACTGATCCGGCATCAGGCGAGAACGCACATCATCACCGAGTGCACGGGCTTCAGCCAGGACCGCATACGCAAGCTCTACGCCACCTATTTCAAGCACCGCGACGGCAAGCGCATCAAGCGTCACCGGGGCAAGTCCCCGTCCAGCGTCGAGTTCTTCGTGCGCAATCCGTGGGTGCAGGCCGAAGCGTCGCTGCTCACCCACGTGTTCGCCGTTTGGGGACTGCTGCGCATTCTCCCGGATCTCGCCACCGCGGCGGTGACGCCGGCCGACCGCCAGGCCTTCGGGGAATCCTTCTGCGCCGCCTACGAAGCCTTTCGCGCCGAGAACCCGGATTCCGCCATCACTTTCGAGCACGCATGGGGACTGCTGAATGCCCTGACCGCCGGCGACGAACTGCTGCTGCTGGATTGTGCGGACTGCAGCAGCTTTTACATTCACGATGCGCTGGCGCTCGACGGCCGCCGTTGCCCGGCCTGCCGCCTGCCCGCACGCCGTCCCGGCAGCCAAGCTGGCGCGGCGGCACCGGGCGCGGATTGACCCCGCCGCGATGCCGGCAGCGTAGAATAACGGCCTGGTACGGCACCCGGAGCAAACATGGCACACAACACCGCGGACCTCTGCGACGCCCACGAGGCCAGCCTGCACGTGCTCGAATCGATTTTTCAGCGCTACGGGAAGCTGCCCGCCTTCGACGGGCCGATCGCCACCGTCAAATGCTACGAAGACAACTCCAAGGTGCGCGAGGCGCTCTCCGAAGCGGGGGACGGCCGGATCCTGGTGGTGGACGGCGGCGGCTCTCAGCGCCGCGCACTGCTGGGCGACCAGTTGGCGGAACTGGCCGTGAAGAATGGCTGGACGGGCATCGTCGTCAACGGCGCGATCCGCGACTCCGCCGCTATCGATACGCTCGAGATCGGCGTCCGGGCCCTCGGCACGATTCCCCTGAAGACCCACAAGCGTGGTGACGGCCAGCGCGACGTTTCCCTGAGCTTCGCGGGCGTGACATTTCGGCCGGGGGAGCATCTCTACGCGGATGAGGACGGGATCGTCGTCGCGGCAAGGCCGCTCGACCATGGCACGGAATGATCGCGACGGAAGCCAATTTTTTCGCCGCCTCACCGCTCGAACGGCTCGGTCATCTCCGGCGGGACACCGACTGGCTGGAGGCAGCCCGCGCGAGGGGGCAATACCTCGCGATATGGCGCGGCAAGGTGCTGTTGCGCAATGGCGGCCCGCCGGCCCCGGCCTGGCTGACGGCGGAAGTGCTGGCGGACCAGGGGCACGTTGCGAAGAGCGTGCTGCTCGGCGAGCGCGATGGCACGCCGTGTTTCGTGGTCGGCCTGGCAGGCGAACGGCCCCCCGCGCTGCCCGGGGCCTTCGAGGAACTCCGCGGAGCAGCCGGCACGCTCTCGCCGGAGGATGCGGCGCTGCTCGCCTACGGGCGCGCGATGGTGCTCTGGCACGCCCGCCACGGCCACTGCAGTGCCTGCGGCGCACCGACCGGGATCATCGAGGCGGGCCATGCGCGCCAGTGCCCGGAATGCGCCGCCAAGCACTTCCCGCGGGTCGATCCGGCGATCATCGTGCTGGTCGGCGATGCGGACCGTTGCCTGCTCGGCCGGCAAGCCGTGTGGCCGCCCGGCCGATACTCCACAATTGCCGGCTTCGTGGAACCCGGTGAAAGCCTGGAGGACGCCGTGCGCCGCGAGGTGCTGGAAGAAACGGGAGTCCGGATAGATGAAGTCGTTTATCACAGCTCCCAGCCGTGGCCGTTCCCGTCATCGTTGATGCTCGGCTTCAGCGCCATTCCCCGGAACGATGCCATCACGTTGCCTGACGGCGAGCTGGAGGAAGCGCGCTGGTTCAGTCGCGAGGACATTGCGACCGGCCGGGTTCTTCTGCCGCCGCGCGAGTCGATCGCTTACCGCCTGATCGGCACATGGTTCGATCGGGCACCCGGTCGCTGCCTCGTTCGCGAGGTCGAGCCCGCCTCGTGGCCGCCGCGGCCCGAAGCCTGATCACCGGAGACTGAAGCCTTTGTGCCTATTGGTCTTCCGTTGGCAACCGGGCGCCGCCGAGACACTGGTGCTGGCCGGCAATCGCGACGAGTTCCATGAACGGCCGGCGGCACCCGCCGGCTGGTGGCGAAACGGCGCCCTCGGCGGGCGCGACCTGCGCGCCGGCGGCACCTGGCTGGCGGCACACCGCAGCGGCCGCTTCGCGGTGGTGACCAACTTCCGCGAGCCGATCGAGGAAGGACGCGGCCCGCGTTCCCGCGGCGAACTCGTGACTCGCTACCTGGAAGCGTCCGAGCGCCCGATGGCTTTCGCCGCCGAAGTGGCCGGCCGGGGGAATGCGTACGCCGGCTTCAACCTGTTGCTCGGCGATCCCGGCGAACTGGTCTACGTCTCCAATCGAGGGCGCGGGCCGGAACGGCTGGCGGCCGGCCTGTACGGCCTGTCGAACCACTTGCTGGATACGCCCTGGCCGAAGTTGAGGCGCACCCGCGAGCGCTTCGCACGGCTGCTCGCCCGCGGGACCGATACCCACCAGGAGACCGACACCGCCGCTATGCTGGAAATGCTCGCCGACCGCACGCCGGCGGGTGATGACGAATTGCCGGATACCGGCATCGGAGCCGAGCGCGAGCGACTGCTTTCTTCACCCTTTATCGTCAGTCCGTGGTACGGCACGCGCTGCTCGACCATCGTGAAAATCCTGCAGGAGAATGTCATGGAATTCACTGAACGCCGCTTCGATCCGACGGGCGCCGCCTGCGGTGAATCGCAATTCCGTTTCAAGCTTTCCGGCGGTGTCGCTTGAAACCGCGCCGCGCGCCATTCGGCAGCTGGTCTTCGCCGCTCGATGCGGCGGAAGTCGCTTCGGCCGGTGTGCGGATCTTCCAGCCGCGCCGAGCCGGTGATGCCATCACCTGGCTCGAAGTCCGGCCGGCCGAGGGTGGACGCACCGTCCTGATGCAGGACCTCAGAGGACGGCGGACCGAGCTGACGCCGGCGCCGTTCAGCGCGCGCAGCCGGGTGCACGAGTACGGCGGCGGCAGCTACTGTGTCGCCGGCGTCGATACGTGGTTCGTCAACGACGAAGACCAGGCGGTCTGGCACCGCGACAGGGAAGGATCGATCCAGCGGCTCACACCGGCCGACGAACGCCGCTATGCCGACCTCGTCTGGGACCCGGTCCGGTCGCGCGTGCTGGCAGTCTGCGAGGACCATGCCGCGGCGGCCGAACCCGAGAACACGGTCGTGGCCATCGACCGCGAGGGCCGCGTCACGACGCTGCTCTCGGGCAACGACTTCTATGCTTCCCTGCGGCTCGACCGTGAAGGTGCCCGGCTGGCGTGGCTCACCTGGAATCATCCGAACCTGCCGTGGGACGGCACTGAACTCTGGAGCGCGGAGATCGACGCGGACGGCCGCCTGCGGGAACCACAACAGGTCGCAGGCGGCGAACGCATCGCCGTGTTCCAGCCGGAATGGCTGCACGACGGGCGTCTCGGCTTCGTCGCCGATCCCGACGGCTGGTGGAATCACTATGCATGGCGGGCAGGCGGCGAAGTCGAGCGGCTCACCGAGATGGACGCCGAGGGTGCGCTGCCGCAGTGGGTGTTCGGTCAATCCACCTGGGGCGAAATCGCGGGCGGGATGATCGGTGCGCTGAGCCGCGACGGCGGCTGGACGCTCTGGCAATTCGGCGACGGCCTGCCCGCGAGCCTGCCGTGGCGTCTGGACGCCATCGAACACGTGGCTACCGACGGCAAGGAGGCCGTGGTGCTGGCCGGCGCCGGGAATCGCGCCACGGCGGTCTACGCGCTCGACCTGCCGGGGTTGCGGCCGCGCTGCATCGCCGACTCCGGCGAACTGCCCCTCGATGAGGCGTGGATATCCCAGCCGCAACCGCTGGCGTTCCCGACGGCCGACGGCGATGAAGCCTATGCGAACTACTATCCGCCGATGAACCCGATGTTCGAGGGACCGGAGGACACTGCGCCGCCGGTGATCGTCAAGTGCCACGGCGGACCGACTGCGGCCGCCTCCACGGCGTTCGAGCCCAAGATCCAATACTGGACGACGCGGGGGTTCGCCGTGCTCGACGTGAACTACCGCGGCAGCACCGGCTTCGGCCGGGCCTACCGGGAAAAGCTCTACGGCAACTGGGGCGTGGCGGATGTCGAGGATTGCGTGGCAGGCGTCCGTTACCTGGCTTCCCGGGGACTCGCCGACGCCAACGCCGCGTTCATCAGCGGCGGCAGTGCCGGGGGGTACACGGTGCTCTGCGCCCTGACCTTCACCGATGCATTCCGCGCGGGCGCGAGCTACTTCGGCATCGGCGACCTCGC
>CAYTXS010000139.1:0-6111 GCA_964441585.1 uncultured Thioalkalivibrio sp. | reverse complement strand
GGGTCCCGCATGATTCCTGACGACACGCGCCTCTTGAAGCTCTCCCGCGAAGTCGGCGTGTGGCTGGTCGCGCGCGGTGAGAAGCTGGCCACGGCCGAGTCCTGCACCGCCGGCTGGATCGCCAAGGCGGTGACGGATATTCCCGGCAGTTCGGAATGGTTTCTCGCGGGCATCGCGAGCTATGCCGACGCGGCGAAAACGGCCTTGCTGGGCGTGCCCGCCGAGCTGCTCCAGCACGAAGGTGCGGTGAGCAAGGCGGTGGTCGAGGTCATGGCCCAGGGCGTGCTTGCGCGCACCGGGGCGGATCGTGCCGTGGCGGTGAGCGGGGTGGCCGGCCCGGGCGGCGGCACGCCGGACAAGCCCGTGGGCACGGTGTGGTTCGCCTGGGCGCGTGCCGACGGCGACGGCGTGATCTACAAGACGCGCCTCGAGCACTTTCACGGCGATCGGGACGCCATCCGGCGACAGGCGGTCAACCGGGCGCTGACGGGGGTCATGATGAGTTGAGCTTGCGGCTGTTTTTCGCGCTCTGGCCGGCGCCGCCGGTCCGCGAGGCGCTCGCCACGGCCGCTGCGCCGCTTCTCGAGTCCTGCGCGGGCCGGCCGGTACCGGCGCAGAACTACCATCTCACGCTGGCTTTCCTCGGGGAGGTCGAGTCATCGCGGCTCGATTCGCTCCGCGCTGCGGCCGGCTCGGTGCACACCGCCGCGTTCGATCTTGTGCTGGACACCTTCGGCCACTGGTCGCGTGCGGGGTCGGCCTGGCTGGGGAGCAGTCGGCCGAAGCCCGCGGCGGCTGTGCTCGCCGCCACGCTTTGGGCGGCCCTGGAACCGCTCGGCTTCACGCCGGAAACGCGCCCCTTCGTGCCGCACCTCACGGTATTGCGGCGCTGTCGCCGCTGCGAGTTGCCCGCATCGCCGCCGCCGGTCCGCTGGCCGGTGCGCGAATTCGTGCTGGTGCGCTCCGAGACGCGACCCGAAGGCGCCGTTTACGAGATTCTCGACCGCTGGGGACTCGCGTAAACCCTGCCGGACAAGGGCCGGGGCCTGAAATCCGTCGCTTCGGCCTGAAATCGCCGCTGCTCCGTCCGCCCGGATGTGGAATAATCGAACCCTTATTCATGCCACCCGGAAGCGACACATAGCCCATGGACGATAACCGCAAGAAAGCCCTGGCCGCCGCCCTCGGCCAGATCGAGAAACAGTTCGGCAAGGGCTCAGTGATGCGCCTCGGCGACGCCGCGATCGTGCGCGACGTCCCGGTCGTCTCCACCGGTTCCCTGGGCCTCGACGTGGCGCTGGGCATCGGTGGCCTGCCGCGCGGCCGGGTGGTGGAAATCTACGGCCCGGAATCATCGGGCAAGACGACGCTCACCCTGCAGGTGATCGCCGAATGCCAGAAAGCCGGCGGCACCGCGGCGTTCGTCGACGCTGAACACGCATTGGACCCGACCTATGCCGAGAAGCTCGGCGTGAATCTCGACGACCTGCTGGTGTCGCAGCCCGACACGGGCGAGCAGGCCCTGGAGATCACCGACATGCTGGTGCGCTCCGGCGCCGTGGACGTGATCGTGGTCGACTCGGTGGCGGCGCTGACGCCGAAGGCCGAGATCGAGGGCGAGATGGGCGATTCCCACGTCGGCCTGCAGGCGCGCCTCATGTCGCAGGCGCTGCGCAAGCTGACCGGCACCATCAAGCGCACCAACGCCATGGTGATCTTCATCAACCAGATCCGCATGAAGATCGGCGTGATGTTCGGCAGCCCGGAGACCACCACGGGCGGCAACGCGCTGAAGTTCTATTCCTCCGTGCGACTCGACATCCGCCGCATCGGCGCCTTGAAGAAGGCCGACGAGGTGATCGGCAACCAGACGCGGGTCAAGGTGGTGAAGAACAAGGTTGCACCGCCGTTCCGCCAGGCCGAGTTCGAGATCCTGTACGGCTCGGGCATCAGTCGCGAGGGCGAGATCATCGACCTCGGCGCGCAACACAACATCATCGACAAGTCCGGGTCCTGGTACAGCTACAACGGCGACCGGATCGGCCAGGGCAAGGACAACGTCCGGCAATTCCTGGTCGAACACCCGGAGGTCGCGGCCGAAATCGAGGGCCAGCTGCGCGAACTCCTGCTGCCGAAGAAGGCCGGTGCCGCGCAGGAGACCGATGCGGGCGAAGCGGTCGGGTGACGGCAAGGCCGAGGACTGGACCGCGGCCAGCGTCGAGGCGGTGGCGGTCGGGCTGCTGGCGCGACGCGAGCACAGCCGCGCCGAACTGAGCCGCAAGCTTGCAGGCCGCGGCGTACCCGGAGAGCTCATGGAGACGGTGCTTGACGCGCTTGCCGAGCGCGGCCTGCAGAGCGACGCCCGCTACGCCGAGGCGCTGTTCACCAGCCGGATCGGGCGGCGCCACGGCCCCGCGCGGATCCGCCGCGAACTCCAGGAGCGCGGGGTCTCGGCAGCGCTCGTGGAGGCGGCCCTCGAGGCGGCCGAGGTCGACTGGTTCGAGCTGGCCCGCGAGGCCCGGCGGCGCCGTTTCGGCGACACGCCGCCTGATGAATGGAACGAACGAGTCCGCCAGTCGCGCTTCCTCGAGTACCGTGGCTTCACCAGTGACCAGGTCCGTTTCGCGCTCGGCCGCGAGCAAGACTGATTTCCCGGGTATTCTGCGCATCTTGGCCCCGGTGCCTGCCGTGACGCACAATGGCGGGCTACAAGCCAAGGATCACGACCCAATCCCATGAAAAGCGCAGAGATTCGCCAGAGCTTTCTCGACTTCTTCGCGGCCCGCGGCCACGAGGTCGTGCCGTCGAGCCCGCTGGTGCCCGGCAACGACCCGACGCTGTTGTTCACCAATGCCGGCATGGTCCAGTTCAAGGACGTGTTCCTCGGCCAGGACAAGCGACCCTACCGGCGTGCGGCATCCGCGCAGCGCTGCGTGCGCGCGGGCGGCAAGCACAACGACCTGGAGAACGTCGGTTACACGGCACGCCACCACACCTTCTTCGAGATGCTCGGCAATTTCAGCTTCGGCGACTATTTCAAGGAAGACGCCATCCGCTACGCGTGGGATTACGTGACCGGCACCCTCGGGCTCCCTGCGGAGAAGCTCTGGGTGACGGTCTACGAGGAGGATGACGAAGCCGCAGCGATCTGGACCGACCAGATCGGTCTGGAGCCGGGCCGCGTCACGCGCCTGGGCGCCGATTCGAATTTCTGGTCGATGGGTGATACCGGCCCCTGCGGCCCCTGTTCCGAGATTTTCTACGACCACGGCCCGGAGGTTCCCGGCGGCCCGCCCGGCTCCCCGGACGAGGACGGCGACCGCTACGTCGAGATCTGGAACCTGGTGTTCATGCAGTTCAACCGCACCGCCGATGGCGTCATGACGCCGTTGCCGAAGCCGTCGGTGGATACGGGCATGGGACTGGAGCGGCTCGCCGCCGTGCTGCAGGGCGTGCACTCGAATTACGACATCGACCTGTTCCGCGCGCTGGTGGAGCGCGCCGCCGAGCTGACCGGCTGCGAGGACCGCAGCAGCGCGTCGTTGCGGGTCATTGCCGACCATATCCGCGCCTGCGCTTTCCTCGTCGTGGACGGCGTGCTGCCTTCCAACGAGGGTCGCGGCTACGTGCTGCGCCGGATCATCCGTCGCGCCATTCGCCACGGCTACCAGCTCGGCATGGAACAGCCGTTCTTCTGGCGGCTGGTGGAGACACTGGAGGCGCAGATGGGCGCGGCTTATCCCGAGCTGAGCAAGTCCCGCGCCCACGTCGAGCGTGTCCTAAGCCAGGAGGAGGCGCGTTTCGCCGAGACGCTGGACCAGGGCATGCGCCTGCTGGATACGGCGATCGCCGGGCTCGCGGACAAGGTGATCCCGGGCGAGACCGCGTTCCGGCTCTACGACACCTACGGCTTTCCGCTCGATTTGACCGCCGACATCGCGCGTGAGCGCGGCCTCACCGTCGACACCGAAGGTTTCGAAAAAGCCATGGCCGCGCAGCGCGAGCGTGCGCGGGCTGCGAGCCGCTTCGATGCCGACTATGGTGCCCCGAGCGAGACCGGTCTCGAGTCCAAGTTCGTCGGCTACGATTCCCTGGGCGCATCCGGCGTCGTCCTTGCCCTGCACAAGGACGGCCGCGAGGTGGACGCGCTCGGCGAGGGCGACGAGGGTGTGATCATTCTCGACGAGACGCCGTTCTACGCGGAATCGGGCGGCCAGGTCGGCGATGTGGGGCGTATCCGCGCCGCGGCCGGCGAGTTCGAGGTCACCGACACGCGCAAGTGGGGCAAGGCGCATGCCCACCACGGCCGCATGCTCAGGGGGCGTCTCGAGGGCGGCGAATCCGTGCGCGCCGAGGTGGATGCGGCGGCGCGCCAGGCGACCGTGCTCAACCATTCGGCGACGCACCTTTTGCATGCCGCCCTGCGCCGGGTCCTCGGCGAGCATGTGCAGCAGAAAGGTTCGCTGGTGGCGCCCGACCGCCTGCGGTTCGACTTTTCCCACTACGAGCCGGTCACCCGCGAGCAGCTGGCCGAGATCGAGGCGCTGGTCAACGCGCAGGTGCGGGCGAATGCCGCGGCCGAGATCAAGGTCGTCGCTTTCGAGGAGGCTGTCGCTGAAGGCGCGCTTGCCCTGTTCGGCGAGAAATACGCCGATCGCGTGCGGGTGCTCAAACTCGGCGATTTCTCGATGGAACTGTGCGGCGGCTGTCACGTGCGGCGGGCCGGCGACATCGGCCTGTTCAAGATCGTTGCCGAGACGGGGATCGCCTCCGGCGTGCGCCGCATCGAGGCCGTCACCGGCCAGGGCGCGCTGGAATGGATCGCCCGCCACGAGGAAACCCTCGATTCCTTGTCACGGATGCTGAAAAGCGGCTGGGACGAGGCGGGCGAAAAAGTGCAGCACCTCATCGAGCGCGCACGGCACCTGGAAAAAGAGGTCCAGCAGCTGCAGACGCGCCTTGCCACGGGTGGCGGCGGCGAGGATCCGGCCGACAGCGCCGAGACCGTCGGCGACACGAAGGTCTATATCGCGCGACTCGACGGCAGCGACCCCAAGGTCATGCGCGACGCGGTGGATCGCTTCAAGCAGAAGCTCGGCAGCGGCGTCGTGCTGCTGGGTGCGGCCGACGGCGGCAAGGTGCGCCTCGTGGCCGGCGTGACCAAGGACCGCACAGAGCGGCTCAGTGCGGTGGAACTCGTCAATGCGGCGGCGGAACTGGTCGGTGGCAAGGGTGGCGGACGACCCGACCTCGCCCAGGCCGGGGGTGCGGAACCCGGGCGCCTGGACGAGGCCCTCGAACAGGCGCGGCGGTTCGCGCGCGAGCGGCTCGGGTAGGACTGCGGGCCAGGGCATCATGGCGCGGTTCATCATGAAATTCGGCGGCAGCTCCGTCGCCACGGTCGAGCACATCCGTGCGGCGGCCGGCGTCGTGGCGCGCAAACAGCGCGAGGGTCACGAGGTCGTCGTCGTGCTCTCCGCGATGGGCGATACCACCGACGAGCTGCTGGCCCGCGCCCACGCGATCTCGCCACGCCCCAGCGCCCGCGAACTCGACATGCTGTTGTCCTCGGGCGAACAGGTGTCGATTTCGTTGATGGCCATGGCGCTGCGGGAACAGGGGCTGGAAGCGCGTTCCTGGCTCGGCCACCAGGTGCGGATCCGTACCGACAGCGTCCACGCCAAAGCACGGATCGAGGCGGTCGAGACCGCCGGCCTGGAAGCGGACCTGGCGGCGGGCGTCATTCCCGTCGTGGCGGGATTCCAGGGCGTGGACCGCGACCACCAGGTCACGACGCTCGGACGCGGCGGCTCCGATACGACCGGCGTGGCGCTGGCGGCCGCATTGCGCGCCGATGAATGCCAGATCCTCACCGACGTGGACGGCGTCTATACGACCGACCCGCGCATGGTGCCCAAGGCGCAGCGCCTGTCACGCGTCACCTTCGAGGAAATGTTGGAACTGTCGAGTCTCGGATCGCGCGTGCTGCAGATCCGCTCGGTGCAGTTCGCCGGCAAGTACAATGTGCCCGTCCGCGTGCTGCACAACAGCGGCGCAGGCGAGGGCACCCTGATCAGCTACGAGGAACCAGACGTGGAAGCACCCGTCGTC
>CAYTXS010000138.1:0-6253 GCA_964441585.1 uncultured Thioalkalivibrio sp. | reverse complement strand
GAAGACGGCTTCCACCCTTCGGAACAGAGCTATGCCGAGTTCGGACGCGTGGCGGGCGGCGCATTCGCGCCCGGTCTGCGTTCGCGCACCCGCGCCGAGACGGTGCGGACCGGATAGATCGCCGCGGTATCCGGCCGTGCTTCAATCGGCCAGTCCGTGGCGCAGGTTGCGCGCCAGAAATCGCTGAAGCTCGGGCGAAGGCGGGGTCAAGCCACCGCCGAAATGCTCGTTGGCCGCAAATTCGATCAGCCAGGCCAGCGCCTCGCTGTTGCGGCGCCGGCGCGGGCTGTGGCCGGCGTCCGGGTCGATGAGGAGCACCGGCCGGGCATCCGGATTGGCTTCGGCCACGTAGCGGACCAGGCTTTCCACCGCGACCCGGTCGTCGCGAGCGCCCGCCCAGAGATAAACCGGCGTCTGCAGGTCGCCGGCGTGTTCCAGCGGCGAGTCCCGGCGCATCCGCGCGTGCCATTCCGGATCGTTGTACGGCACGTTATAGCCGGGGAACAGCACCTCGATGGGCGGGCCATCCATCGGCAGGGCACTGCCGCCTTCGATCGCGATGTCCTGCATCGACCAGGCCATGTCCACCGGTGCCGCCGACGGCACCGCGAACGCGAAGCGATCCGGGTGATGGGTCACGGCCAGCAGGCTGGCGTAACCGCCGAAGGAATGCCCGACCACCGCTTGCCTTTCGGGGTCGCCGATGCCGTTTTCCAGCAGGTAATCCATACCGGAGAGAATGTCGTCGAGGACGCCCTCCTTGCCGAAGTTGCCCTCGGTTGCCGTGACGTAAGCCACGCCGTAGCCGGTGGATGCGCGAAAGTTCGGCTTGAACACGATGTAGCCGCGGTTCGTCATCAGATGCGTGCCCGGGTCCGATTCACCGGAGGAGCTTCCGTAAGGGCCGCCGTGGATCTGTGCAATCAACGGCGCCGTGGCGAGATCCACGCCTTTCGGCAGAAAAACGTAGCCGTGCAGATCGAGACCGTCCTCCGCGCGCCAGTGCACCGGCAACACCTCGGCAAGATGTGCGGGAGGCATTTCGCCACGACGTTGCGAGGCGAACAGTTCCTCCAGTTCGCGCGCCGGTTCGTCGAAAAGAAAGAATCGATCATGCTGCCAATTGGCCCGGCCGGCGCGCACCAGCCAGCGCCTGCCGGATTCGGCGATGGTGAAGTCCAGGTTCGCACCGGGAAGCGCGCCGGAGAGAAACGATAACGCCTCCGCCATCGCCCGCCCGTCCCGCGTGTCGTTGGCATGCCATGTAACGTGATCGGGCCGGTAGGCCAGTGCCAGCCAGTCTGTTGCATCGGCATTGAAAATCACCGAGCGTGCGCCGGAAATACCGCGCGGGTCTCGATGCACGACCTGCCATTTCCGATCCACTGACGACCAGCGCTGAAGCGATTTCAGGTTGCTGCCGTTATGCGCCAGCGACCAGAGCGTTTCGATGCCTTCATCGGTTCGGAATTGGACCGGCATGCAGCGCTCCGGCAGCGGACAACGCATCAGTTCTTCCCGCGTCCCGCCGGCGATGCGCCAGATCACCGTATCGAAGTCGTCGCCGTCGTATCCGGCGGCATGGCGAATGGAACCATTTTCATCCAGCAGGACGGCAAGCAGCGCCTTGCGGGTTTCGAGCGTCGACGTGATATCGCCGGCGGCATTCACGCTCAGATATCGAAATCGCCACTCGCCGTCCACAGCCACTTTCTCGGATATCACCGCGTGATTCACCGCCCTGGCGTCCAGGCCCATGAACGCCTGCCGACGGTGCTCATCGAAGCGGAACACGCGACGTCCGGATTGCGTGCCCGGCTCGTGAACGCCCAGGCCGTCCTGGTCAACCAGCCACAAGCGCTTGCCGTCACCCGCCCAATACGCATCGACGCCGTCGCTGTCGGCCACGACGCGATGCGCCCGGCCGCTTTCGACGTGGCGTATGAAAAGCGACAGTGAAGCCCCCGTGTCGCGATGAAACGACAGCCACGCGCCGTCCGGCGACAGCTCGATACCGCGCACGTCGGCCGGTGTCATGAACGCCTCGCGCGGATACATGGGCGGCCGCTCGGCCGCCTCGGCGGACGCCTTGGCGGCGGTCATGGCGTCGCCATCTGCATGGGCGTACAACGGTGAAGCCAGCATCGCCGCCATCACGACCGAAACCACTTTCATGCGCCAGGACTCCGCGGTTCCAGCAGCGCCAGGCTGAGGAAGGCAGGCATGCCGAGCACGATGCAGCTGGCCAGCCAGACGCGGCGCCGGGTCTTGCTCATCGGTGTGTTGCGCGTCCACCACCAACCGAGGCCGGTCGCCAGCAGCAGCATCAGCACGGCGGCAATCCAGAGCCCTGCGGCTTGTGGAAGCGGCGTGACGCGCATCGGCCAGGTCAGCCCCTTGTCGAGCGTGGCTTCCGGAACGCTGGTGAGCGTTTCCAGCAGGGGCGAAAGCCACCAGTAGGTACGCTGAATGACAGGGAAGTCGGCCTTGATTTCGCGCGCGGCCACGACCTCGGCCTCGCCCCCGGCATCGATGAACTGCACTTGCTGCCAGGGCGGCACCACTTCGCTGAACTGGCTGAAGCCGATCTGGCGCATGCCGTTGCCGTATACGAACGACGTCAACCATCCGTTCATCAGTTCGGCCACGGTCACCGACTGCAGATGCTGCGGACCTCGCGGGAGCTCGATGTCCCAGTCCGCCAGCAGCGGCGGCGTCGAAGCGGCGGCGCGCAGGTCTTCGCGCAGCACGATCAGGCGCTGATTGGTCAGCAGCATGATCCGGCCGAACTCGCGCTGCGGCAGGCCGGTGAACGTCTCGTCGTCGCGCAAACGGTATCGCAGCACCATCTCCTGGGTATCGGCGTCGATGCCATAGAGCGCATTTCGGGTCAGCAGATCACCGTGCTCGGCCACCACCGGCACGTGCTCGAACGGCGTGTCGTCGCCCGCGCCGTCCCGGCCGAAAACGCCCTTTGCCGCGCCGCTTTCCGGATTGCGGCCGAGGAACAGCATGCGGTCGTGGCTGAAGGTCCAGGCGGTTTCGTGCTCCTTCTCGTACCAGCCGCCGGGCAGGTTCAGACTGCTGAACTGGTGGCGCACCGGAAAGCGTTTCAGCCACGGGCCGAAGCGCAGGGGCTCCAGAAGCGGCATCTGCGTCTGCCACGATTCGGCACGCGGGTCGTCGCTTTCCGCAAGGCCCCAGGCAATTTCCTCGAAAGGTTCGGAGCGCTCCGTTTCTATAAGGCCGCCCTTCGGCGGGTAATCGGTGTTCAGCGGATCCGTGCCGACCAGGATGCCGCCGCTGACCAACACGAAGCGCACGACGACGATGCACAACAGGAAAAGGCCGATCTGCAGCGGCAGCGCGCTCAGCAACAGCGTGCCGGTACCTCGAATGGGGGCCTCGCGATTGGCACGGAAGCTTTTCAGGGTGATCCACGTCAGCCAGGCCAGTGCCAGGCCGACCGGTATCAGGAGCGCGAACACCGATACCATGTGCAGCGCCAGCAGCAGCGGCGCAAACAGCACCGCAATGGCAAAACGACTGCGGCTGACGCAGGCGTGCGCACCGGCCATCCACGCCATCATCGCAAAAGCCAGCAGGTGGACGATATAGAAATAGTGCCGAACGTCGACGACGCGCGTGCTGTTGATATCCGTCCCGACCAGGACCAGCAGCAACGGCAGCGCGATCACCACGCCCAGCACCGTAAGCGCCGAGAGCGCCATTGCGGTGAAAATGCGCGACGTCGCCAGCGGCCGATGAATCAGCCATGCCCACTGGCTGGGCTTGCGGTAAGCGCCCACCTGCATGATCGCCAGGCCCAGGCCGATCAGGACATAGATGAACAGGAACACGCCGTGCAGCGTGCCGGACTGCAGCAGGTCCTCGAGGCGGTTGAAGAACATCAGCAGCAACAGGTTTGCCACCGCGACGACCAGCGCCAGCAGCCGAAAGCGGCGCAGTTCCGAAAAATACAGGTCTTTCATGGTCACACGTCCTTGTCGGCGCAGGGGTGTTCGGCAACGTCTGCCGGCAACGGTCGCGCGTGGTTTCGGGTGAGGAAAGCGTTGACGGCACGGTCGAGATCCACCGGGCCCTGCCAGGCGCGGCGCGCGCCCCTGTCTTCGAGCATCGCGCCGAACCCGTTGTCCTGGTCCAGCACGATGAAATGGAACAGCCCGTCGATTCTCTGCACCTGCAGGACGCCGGGCAGGGACTCGGCGCCGGCGGTCAGAAAGGGAAACTCCGCCACCCACAGCGTGACGCGTTCGCAGAACTCGTCGGGCGCCGACATGTGCATCAACTCGCCGCGCTCCATCACGATCAGGTTGTCGGCCAGGCGCTCGATCTCTTCCATCTGGTGCGAGCAATAGATGATGGTGCAGTCGCTGTCTTCCACCGAACCGAGCACGGCTTCGAGGAAGGCGCGCTTGGCCACCACATCCAGGCCGAGCGTGGGCTCATCGAGAATCAACAGTTCCGGCGATTGCGCCATTGCCATCGCCAGGTTGACGCCGGCGCGCTCGCCGCGCGAGAGTTCCCGCACGCGCTGATCGGGCGAAACATTGAAGTGATCCACGATGTTTCGATACAGCTTCTCGTTCCATTGCGGGTAGAGGCGGCGCTGCATGGCGACCACTTCGTGGATGCGAAGCCAGGCCGGCAGATTGTGTTCCTCGTTGACGAAGCCGATGCGGCCGCGGTCGTGCGCGTCCAGCTCATCGCAGTCGCGGCCGAGGATGCGTGCCGAGCCGGCGCTGGCCGACTGGAATCCCAGCAGGATCCGGAACAGCGACGTCTTGCCCGCGCCATTGGCGCCGACGATGGCGTGAATCCGGCCCTGGGGGATCTTCAAATCCAGCGATTTCAGCGCCATTTTCCTGCCGTAGCGCAGCGTCAATTGCTCCGTTTCGATCACATAGCGCGACGCGCCGCCGGTACCGGCCTCTTGCTTCGGCACGATATTGAGTTCGGGTGTGGACATGCTTGCTTCCTGTGAATGTTGTCTTCAGGCCGTGCGCTTGCCGGCGTTGCCGCCGAGCATCGGATCGAGCTCGCGCTCCAGGCGTTCCAGCACTTCGGCCGTGGAGTAATCCAGGCCGATGACCTCGGCCGCGAAGGTGTCGATGGCCCGGCCGAGCCGCCGCTCGCGCTCGGCATCGGAAAACCGCTGCCGCGGCTCGGCGACGAACAGGCCAAGCCCCTGGCGCGAATCCAGCCAGCCCTCATTGGCCAGCTCGCCGTAGGCCTTGGCGATGGTGTTCGGATTCACCGTGAGTTGCTTCGCCAGCCCGCGCACGCTGGGCAGCTGGTCGCCGGCCTCGAGCTCGCCACCGGCGATCTGGCGTCGTATGCCGTCGGTGATCTGGCGGGTGATCGGGCGCGGATCGGCGGCACTGAGCTGCAGGATCAGGGGGACGGTTCGGGACATGGCGTTTTCTCTGTATTAGCTGTACTGTGTGTACTGGTACAGTATGGTAGCAATCGGGGCGGGGATTGTCAACGCATCGATTTGCCCGACCGGCAATCGGGGCATCGGCACAGGCTGGTTGGGCTCGCGCTTGCCGGCTACGGCGCGGCCGGCCTGGCGTTTCGACGCATCGCCGATACACGCTCAAGGGCGGAACGGCCATTCTTGTCGCCGGCGCGGCATTCGGCAATAATCGCCGGACTTCGGCCAGGGAGGGCCATGCCATGCCTTACGTCAGAACCGCGGTGTTCTGGTTCGTCGCGCTGCTCGTTATCCTGGTCGCCGGCTTCTGGAACAGTTACTTTTCGATCTTCTTCGACGGCCCGGCCCGCGCTCACCATTTTCACGGCCTGTCGATGCTGGCCTGGGTGCTTCTGCTGATCAACCAGGCGTGGCTGATGCGCGCGCGCAAGCTCGAGCTTCACAGGAAGACCGGCAAGCTTTCCTGGATCATCGCGCCGCTGGTCGTCATCTCCGGGGTGGTGGCCAGCTATTACAACATCGGCCGCGCCGAAGATCCGCTGCAGCCATTCATGCTGAGCATCTTCCACCTGGGCCTGTTTTCGACGCTTGCGTTCGCGATTCTCTATTCGCTGGCGATGATCCATCGCCGGGACGTCCAGTACCACGCGCGCTACATGATCGCCACCGCACTGGTGTTCCTGGTGCCCGGCCTTTCGCGCGCCATGGCCGTCTATGTCGCGCCCACCGGGCTGCCGTCGCTGTCGTTCTACCAGTGCCTGTGGGTGCCGCTGATGATCGGCCTGGCGCTGATCG
>CAYTXS010000137.1:0-6317 GCA_964441585.1 uncultured Thioalkalivibrio sp. | reverse complement strand
ACTGATCCATGAGCGCGAGGAGTTTCTCGCTCATCAGTTCCGAGTAACGGTCGCCCGGCGTCTCGATGTTGTCGATGCGCTGCACGGCGGCGGCGAGTTCGGCTGAGGCGTCCGGAGTCTCCGCGGCTTCCTTGACGAGGGACGCGCCCTCGAGCAACTCGAGTTCGACGGCCTGGCCGGCCTCGACCTTCCTCGTCACCTCGTCGCGCCACGTGCGGAAGCGGTCGCGCCACGCGATCACACGGTATTCGAAGGTGCCCAGCCGGTCGACCGTGAACGCGCCTTGCCAGCGGTCGTTCACGCCCTTCGCCATGCGGGCTTCGCGCCATTCGTCCGCGCCTGCTGCACGGTACTGGACGGCTGCGCCGATCATCTCGTGGCCGTCGCAGAGAATGTCGGCGGTCACTTCCACGGTGTCGCCGATGATGCGCTTGACCGGGAACCGGCCGCAGTCCACCTGCGGGCTGACGTGCTCGATCGCAAGGCGGCTGTCGGCCAGCGCCTCGAGGCGCGCGAGCTGCGCACTGCGGCTGCGTGGCCGCGGGCGGCGCGCGGGCGCAGCCGGCTGCAGCCACAACTGCACCGTGCCTGGTGACAGTTCCACCGTGCAGCCCGGGATCATGGCTTCGTGGGCCTTGCCCGGGGTCGCGTCCCGCCATTCGCCGATGCCGGTGGCGCGCGTGACTTCGGCGGGATCGATCAGCGCGGGGTGCGCCGGGTCGGGATTCAGCAGTATGACCGCGTCCTGGCCGCCGTCGCGTCGATGCAGGCCGACGACCGACGCATCGGGACTCGTGAAACGCCGTTGCGGGGCCTCGGTGCCGAGCACGGCAACGCGCGCCTTGAGCCGGTTGGTGGCGGCGATGTGCCGGCTCAGGTCGAACGGCGCCGCGGCGCGCTGGTCATCCCACTGGCCCGGCCGGCTGTCGCATACGTCGAGCGCCTGGGAGAAACCGTACTCGTAGCCCATCGGCATCATCACCCCGGCGGAGAACAGCGCCGTCCAGTCGTACTGGAAGGCATAGCGACGCTCGACCTCGGCGGGGTCCCGGCCCGCGAGTTCGTTGATCAGCCGGGGCGTGTCGTGGCTCTCCGGAAACGCGATGCTCGGCGCCACGTGACGCAGGCGCTCGTATTGATCGAGAAGCCACGGAGCACGGAAATCCCACCACTTCGCGCTGTTGAACAGCAGGTCGAAACCGGCTGGGCCGAGCGCCTCGCTCTGTGACGGCGGGCAGCCGAGCGTTTCCGCGGCGAACACCGTGGCGGGAGCGGCGCGGCGGACTTCGGCGAGCAGCCGGCGCCAGAACTCGGCGGGCACCTGGTAGGCGGCATCGCAGCGGAAGCCGCTGGCCCCGCAAGCCGTGTAACGACCGGCGATATCGGCCCAGAATGAGAGCTGCGCCTCCGTGTGTTCCGGGCGGTCATAGTCGATGGCGGCGAGGTCGTTCCACGTCACCATGCCTTGCGGCGCAGAGGGATCCAGCGCTCCCGGGCTCGCGAGCTCCCCATCCGGATGCCGCCGGAACCAGTCGGGATGCGCCTCGACCAGCCGGCCGTCCCTCGCCGCATGATTGATCACGAGATCCACCATGACGCGCAGGCCGTGCTCTCGGGCAGCGGCACAGAAATCGCTGAACCGACGATCCCAGGGCGCGTCGTCTTCACCGGCTACGACGGGGTGCAGCGCGTCGAAATCGCCAATGGCGTAGAGGCTTCCGGAGGCGCCGGGGCAATGGAAGGGATTGATGTAAACCCAGTCGAAGCGCATGCGGGCGATACGCGGCAGATGCGCTGCCCAGCTGTCCATCGGTCCCGCCAGTAACGGGAACAAGTTATATATACGCGGCGCTTGCGGTGCCGGCATTGAGCCTCCATCTGGCTGACGTTTTCTGCATCCCGGAAGGGAACGCGGACCGGGTGCCGATGTCCGACACGGCCGCGGGCCGCTGGAAAAACAGGGCCTCGGCGACTTGACGTTTCAAGTATAGCAGGCGGTGGTATGTTGCCCGGGACCGGACGTGTTGCTAGCCCTTCCTGGCCCGCTTCGCCGCGCGCTTCTCGTCCGCGGTCTTGGCCGGCTTTTTCTTGGTTTCCTTCTTGCGATCCTGACCCTTGCTCATGTCGTGTCTCCTGTTGCGGCACTCATTGTCGTTCACTCGTCGCATCGACGCGGCGCTTGACCGGAGACTTTACGCCTGCGGAACCTCCCGGGGGATGAGACGGTCTGATTTGGTCGGTATCGGGACCCTTGTGATAATGTTCCGCAGCCCAACTTGCCGCCACGTGAGAGCCGATGACCCCCAGCCGACGGACATTGTTTTGCAGCCTGCTCGCCGTGTTCGCCGTCGGCTGCGGCCAGCCCGACCCGGGCCGTGGGGATGCCGCGGTGCCCATTGGCGGCGAGAGCGGGACTGAACTCGCCGCCCGCCAGGTCCTGCATCGCGGCAACGGGGCCGAACCCCAGTCGCTCGATCCGCACAAGAGCGAAGGCGTGCCGGAAGCGCACCTGCAACGGGATCTGTACGAAGGGCTGACCAGCGACTCCGGCATTGACGGGCTGGAGCCCGGGGCCGCAAGTTCCTGGCAGATCAGCGAGGACGGCCTTGTGTATGTCTTCGAGATGCGCGAGGACGGCCGATGGTCGAACGGCGATCCGGTCACGGCGCACGACTTCGTCTACGGCCTGCGCCGTTCGGTCGATCCGGCGACGCTGTCGAACTACAGCATCATGCTGCGGCCCATTCTCAACGCCGAGCAGATCATCGCCGGCGAACTGCCGCCCGAGGCGCTCGGGGTGCGCGCCATCGACGACATGACGCTGGAAATACGGCTCAACGGTCCGACGCCTTATTTCCTCGGCGTGCTGAATCACTCGGCGAGCTATCCCGTGCACCGGCCCAGCGTCGAAGAGTATGGCGATCGCTGGGCGCGGCCCGGCCGATTGGTATCGAACGGCGCGTACCGGCTGCGTGACTGGGTGATGCAGTCGCATATCGTGCTGGAGCGAAACGAGCACTACTGGGACAACGGGAACACCACCATCGACGAGGTCTGGTACTACCCCATCGAGAACCAGTCCACGGAGCTGCAGCGCTATCGGGCCGATGCGCTCGACATGACGTTCGACCTGCCCTTTCGCCAGCTGTCGTGGATCCGGGCGAACCTGTCGGACGACCTCGTGATCAGCGAATACCTCGGCATCTACTATTTCGGGCTCAACGTGACCCGGGAACCGTTCAAGGACAATCCCGAATTACGGATGGCGCTCAATCTCGCCGTGGACCGCGAGATTCTTACCCGCCAGGTGACCACCGCCGGCGAGATTCCGGCATACGGCTGGGTCCCCAATACCGCCAACTACACGCAGTACGTCCCCGAATGGGCGAACTGGACGCAGGAGGAGCGCGTCGCGGAGGCGCGACGGCTGTATGCCGCCGCGGGCTACTCGACCGAGCGGCCGTTGCGCCTGCAGATCCTCTACAACACGCACGAGAACCATCGCACGGTCGCGGTGGCGGTGTCATCGATGTGGAACGAGGCTCTGGGCATCGAGACGGAGCTGGTGAACGAGGAGTGGAAGGTCTATCTCGAGACCCGCCGGCTCAAGGAGAACACCCAGGTGTTCCGTGCCGGCTGGATTGGCGATTACAACGATGCCTTCAACTTCGCGGAGATCATGCACTCGGACAGCGGACTGAACGATTCAGGCTGGAAAAATGCGGAGTACGATGCCTTGCTTGCTCAGGCCGCCGCGGAATCCGACATGGAGAAGCGAGCCCTCCATCTCGGCCAGGCGGAACGCATCCTCATCCATGAAGCACCCCTGATCCCTTTGTATTTCTATGTTACGAAGCGGCTGGTCAAGCCCTGGGTCGGCAATTACACGCCACACATCCAGGATTTCATCCTCACCAAAGACCTGAAGATACTGGCGCACTGATGCGGCGCGCGACGATATCAGGCATGGATCGCCACGGGAGAGCCGCGTGCTGCGTTATGCACTGACCCGCTTCATCGGCGCCATCCCGACGCTGTTCATTCTCATCGCGGTCGCGTTTTTCATGATCCGCGCGGCACCGGGCGGACCCTTCGATGCGGAGAAGGCGCTCCCCGCGGAGATCGAGGCCAACCTGCGTGCCGCCTACCACCTCGACGAACCGCTGGTGCAGCAGTTCGGGCGCTACGTGTGGAACATCGTGCGCGGAGATTTCGGGCCGTCCTTCCAGTACAAGGATTTCACCGTGACGGAGCTGATCGCGGCGGGCTTTCCGGTGTCGCTGCGGCTCGGCGGCTCCGCCATGCTGCTGGCGCTCCTGGTAGGCATCGCCGCCGGGACGATCGCGGCCCTGCGACAGAACTCGCGGACCGATCACACCGTCATGGCCGTCTCGATGACCGGCATCTCGATCCCCAATTTCGTCATGGCGCCGTTGCTGATCCTGTTCTTCGCGGTGTACCTCGGCTGGTTGCCCGCCGGCGGCATCGGCGACGGCGGCTGGCGGCACATGATTCTCCCGGTGGTGTCGCTGGCGCTGCCGCAGATCGCATACATCGCGCGGCTCACCCGCGGCAGCATGATCGAGGTGCTGCGCAGCAACTTCGTGCGCACGGCGCGCGCCCAGGGCTTGCCGGAACGCACCGTCGTGCTGCGCCATGCGCTGAAGCCGGCGTTGCTTCCCGTGGTGTCCTACCTCGGACCCGCCACCGCCGCCGTGATCACCGGCTCGGTGGTCATCGAGCAGATTTTTGGCGTCCCCGGGTTGGGCCGCTATTTCGTGCAGGGCGCGCTCAACCGCGATTACACGCTGGTGATGGGTGTCGTCGTGTTCTACGGCGCCCTGATCATCCTGTTCAACCTGCTGGTCGATCTCGTCTATGCCTGGCTCGATCCCAAGGTGAAATACGCATGAGTCGCGAGATGCCGCTCGCCACGGTGCCGGCCGGCAAGCCGGATGGCGGAATCGAGCCCGTGAAGGGCCGGAGCCTGTGGGTCGATGCGTGGAACGTGCTGCGCCGGAATCGTGCCGCAGTGTTCGCCGGCGGACTGATTCTTTTCATGGGGGTGGCCGTGATCATCGGGCCCTGGTTGTCGCCCTGGGCCTACGACCACACGGACTGGGCGAACACCTCCATCGGCCCGGACTGGGAGAGCCGCCATTATTTCGGCACCGACGCACTGGGCCGCGACCTGTTCGTGCGCACCCTCTACGGGGGCCGGATCTCGCTGATGATCGGCGTGGTCGCCACGCTGGTGAGCCTGCTGATCGGCATCAGCTGGGGGGCCACGGCGGGCTATCTCGGCGGGCGCGTCGACCACGTCATGATGCGCATCGTGGACATTCTCTACGCCATGCCTTTCATGTTCTTCGTGATCCTGCTGATGGTGTTCTTCGGCCGCAACATCATCCTGATTTTCGTCGCCATCGGCGCGATCAACTGGCTCGACATGGCGCGTATCGTGCGCGGCCAGACGCTGTCGCTGAAGCACAAGGAGTTCGTCGAGGCGGCGGAGGCCCAGGGCGTGGCCACCTTCAACATCCTGCGCCGGCACATCGTGCCGAACCTGCTCGGCGTGGTGGTGGTTTACGTGACCCTGACGATTCCGCAAGTGATCCTGGTTGAGAGTTTCCTGAGTTTCCTCGGCCTGGGCGTGCAGGAGCCGATGACCTCGTGGGGCGCCCTGGTGAACGAGGGCGCGCAGGAAATGGGCACGGCGCCGTGGATGCTGGTGTTCCCGGCCGTGTTCCTCGCACTCACGCTGTTCTGTTTCAATTTCGTCGGCGATGGCCTGCGCGACGCCCTCGACCCGAAGGACCGCTGATGTCGTTACTCACGGTCGACAGCCTGAACGTACGTTTCCAGACGCCGGACGGCGAGGTCCACGCCGTGCGCGACCTCGGCTTTTCGCTGGCGCCGGGCGAGACGCTCGGGATCGTTGGCGAATCCGGCTCCGGCAAGAGCCAGTCGATGATGAGCCTGATCGGCCTGTTGGCCTCGAACGGCCGCGCGGAGGGCTCGGCGCGTTTCGACGGCACCGAGCTGATCGGCATGCCGCTGGGCGCATTGCGCAAGGTGCGGGGCCGGCGGATCGGCATGATCTTCCAGGACCCCATGACTTCGCTGAACCCCTACATGACGGTTTTCGAGCAGATGTCCCGGGTCCTGGTCCACCACGAGCGCCTCAGCCGCAGGGAGAGCCGCAAGCGCTGCATCGAACTGCTCGACGCGGTCCACATCCCCGAAGCCGCCAAGCGGATGGACATGTATCCGCACGAGTTCTCCGGGGGCATGCGCCAGCGCGTCATGATCGCCGC
>CAYTXS010000136.1:3441-6375 GCA_964441585.1 uncultured Thioalkalivibrio sp. | reverse complement strand
CGGGAGTGTCAAATTGCGCGGCAATGGAACGCTCGCGATACCTGCAGGTGGCTCTCGACGCGGCGCACGCGGCCGCGGAGGTCATCCGCCATTACTATCGCGACGGTGTCGAAGTCAGCATCAAGGCCGACGCGACCCCGGTAACGCGGGCCGACGTGGAATCGGAGGAGGTGATCCGCCGGGTGATCAGCGCCGCCTTTCCGGACCACGGCTTCTACGGCGAGGAAACCGGCAGCCACGCACTGGATGCGGAGTACTTGTGGCTGGTCGATCCGATCGACGGCACGCGCAGCTTCGTGCGGGGCTACCCCTTCTTCTCGACGCAGATCGCCCTCATGCACCGGGGGCGGATCATCGTCGGCGTATCCAGCGCGCCGGCCTTCGAGCAGATCGCCTGGGCCGAACGGGGGCAGGGCGCGGTGCTCGACGGCCACGCCTGCCGCATCAGCCATGTGCACGCGCTGGAGGATGCGGCGGTCTCCTCGGGGAACCTGCGCACTCTCGCCGGCGGGCCGCGCTGGGCGGACTGGGCGCAAGTCGTGCAACGCGTGGCGCGCATCCGCGGCTACGGCGATTTTTATCACTACCACCTGCTCGCCGCGGGCCGCATCGACGCGGTGCTCGAATCGGACGTGAACATTCTCGACATCGCCGCACTGTCGCTGATCGTCGAAGAGGCGGGCGGCATCTTCACCGACCTCGACGGCGGTCCCGTGACGCTCGAGACCACGAGCGTGCTGGCCGGCAATCCACGCATTTACGCCGCGATCGCCGAACTCATGCGGGTGCCGGGCGTCTAGCCGGGAGTCCAGCCGGGCCGCTCCGTGGCGGCGCCCTAGAGCGGCAGGAACAGCGCGCGTCCCTCGAATTCCACGCGGCGGATGTCCATGTGATAGAGCTGCGAAACCGCTGTCTCCGAAAGCACCTCCGACGCCGGGCCGAGCTGCCAGCTGCCGTCGCCGAACAGCAGCAGGCAGCGCTCGCACCAGCCCGCCGCGATGTTCACGTCGTGCAGGGTCACCACCACGGCGCGGGCGCGGGCGGCGCGCGCCCCGAGCAGCCGCATGACGGCCTGGCGGTGTTGCGGATCGAGGTGATTGGTGGGTTCGTCGACCAGCCACACGTCCGGGTCCTGCACCAGCAGCGTGGCCACCGCGAGACGCCGCCGCTCGCCTCCCGACAGGGTGTCCAGCGAGCGTTCCTCGAGGCCGCCCAGGTCGACCTCTTCAAGCGCCCGGCGGGCGATTTCCTGGTCCCCGGGGCTTTCCCACTGCCAGAAGCCGAGATGCGGGTGGCGGCCTATGAGCGCTTCCTCCATCACGGTGGCGGGGAAGGGATCTTCCGTCCCCTGCGGCAACAGGCCGAGCCGCCGGGCGAGCGTGCGCCGCGGCCAGCCTGCGAGGGGCCGTCCGGCCACCCGCACCTCGCCGGCGGCGGGCGCGCGCAGGCCCGCGAGCGTCTGCAGCGTGAGCGTCTTGCCGACGCCGTTGGGCCCCAGCACGGCCAGCGCCTCGCCCGGCCAGAGCTCGAGGTCCAGCTCGGCGACCAGGCATCGACCGCCCGCGGACACGGTGAGGCCGCGGGTTTCGAGCAGCGGCACGGTGCCGTCGGTCGCGGCGGCGTTCAGTCCCATTGCCGCGCCTCGCCGTGCGCCGGGCTCCAGAACAGCGAGGCGCCGTCGGGGCGCGCATCGAGGAGCGTTTCCAGGGTCCGCTGCGCTTCCCATTGCCCGTCGTCGGCAAGCTCGAAGCAGGCATGGTGGATCGCCATTCCGGTCGTCGCACCGAGGACATCGGTGGCGAGAATCGCCTCGGCTGGGTTGATGTGCTGGGCCGCCATGAACCAGCGCGGCAGGTAGGCGCCGATGGGCAGCAGGGCCAGGTCCGGCGCGCCGAGGCGGGCGCGGATCTCGGCGAAGTGTTCGCCCCAGCCCGTGTCGCCGGCGAAATAGACGCGCTGCGGACCGTCGATCACCCAGCCCGACCAGAGCGCGCGGTTGGTGTCGAACAGTCCCCGGCGCGACCAGTGCATGGCCGGCACCGCGTGGATGCGCAGTCCCGCCAGGGCGTCCGTGTTGTCCCACCAGTCGAGTTCCAAGCACTTGCGCGTCGGGATGTCGCCGAAATAGGCGCAGTTCGCCAGCGGCACGAGGAACAGCGGGTCGTCACGCTCCGCGAGGCGGCGCAAGGTCTGCAGGTCCATGTGGTCGAAATGGTTGTGACTGATGAGCACCGCGTCGATGCGCGGCAGGTCCTCGAAAGCTATGCCCGGGGCCAGGTGGCGCCGCGGTCCGACGCGCGCAAAAGGGCTGGCGCGCCCGGACCAGATCGGGTCGGTCAGGAGGTTCAGGCCGCGTGTCTGGATCAGCACGGTGGCGTGATTGACGAACGTCACGCGCAGCCTCTCGCCTTCAATGCGGGACGGCGGCGGGGGCGCCTCCGGCGGCGCCAGGTCGGTGTTCCAGGTGCCGGGATCGCGGCTGAAACGCCAGCGCAGGAAATCGAAAAAGCCCTTGTCCAGCGGCGGATCGTTGAAAAAACGCTCGCCGTCGAAGTGGTCGCTCGGGGGGCCGTCGTGCGTGGGCACCGGCCCGGCACAACTGCTGAGGACAGCCAGCGCCAGGCCGACGAGCAGCAATCCTCCCAGGCGGACAGGCAGTGTTTTGTTCCGGGTGGCCATCTGGGGCGCAAGAATAACGCGGATCGGTTGCGTCGCGGCAGCGGAAAAGGGCCGCGGACATGGCAACGATGCACCGCAACAGGTACATTTCAGGGATAGATTGGAATGGAGGGCCAGACTGATGGCCGCACAACCGATGGACATCGCCGAACAGCAGCAGGTCGCGCGGATGCGCCGGCTGTTCGACGCGCAGCGCGCCGCATTCATGGCGGCGCCGATGCCCGATCTCGCGCGACGCCGCGCGGACCTCAAGCG
>CAYTXS010000136.1:0-3341 GCA_964441585.1 uncultured Thioalkalivibrio sp. | reverse complement strand
CATT
This sequence comes from uncultured Thioalkalivibrio sp., assembly GCA_964441585.1. GTDB lineage: Bacteria > Pseudomonadota > Gammaproteobacteria > Steroidobacterales > XN24 > XN24. Next base: position 3,337 of record CAYTXS010000136.1, on the reverse strand, counting down.
CATGGCGGCGCCGATGCCCGATCTCGCGCGACGCCGCGCGGACCTCAAGCGACTCAAGCGCGTGCTGATCGACAACCGCGAGCGCTTCGTGGCCGCCGTCTCCGCCGATTTCGGCGGGCGCGCCGGGCCCGAAACGATGGCCGAGATCCTTGTCGTCGTACATCACATCAACTACTGCCTGCGCCGCCTGCGGCGCTGGATGAAGCCGCAGCGCCGCGGCACCAGCCTGCTGATGGCGACCACCAAGGCGATGGTGTATTTCCAGCCGCTGGGCGTGGTGGGGATTGTCTCGCCGTGGAATTACTCGATCGCCCTGTCGGCGGGCCCGCTGGTGTTCGCCCTCGCGGCCGGCAACCGCGTGATGGTGAAGATGTCCGAGACCACGCCGCGCACGGCGGAGCTGATGCGCCACGTGCTGTCGGAAGCCTTCGAGGAACGCCAGGTGGCCGTCGTGCTCGGCGAATCCGAGACGGCGCGCGAGTTCACCCGGCTGCCCTTCGATCACCTGTTGTTCACCGGCGGCTCCGACATCGGCCGCCTGGTGATGCGGGAGGCGGCGGCCAATCTTACGCCCGTGACGCTGGAACTCGGCGGCAAGTCGCCCACGCTGATCTCGGACGACGTGCCGATGGAACTCGCGGCGGAACGCATCGCCTTCGGCAAGGCGCTGAATGCAGGCCAGACCTGCGTGGCGCCCGACTACCTGCTGTGCCCGGCGAGCCGCGTGGACGAGTTCGTGACCGCGTTCGGCGCCGTGGTGGAAAAAATGTATCCGGGCATGGCGCGCAGCGGCGATTACAGCGCCGTGGTGAACGAGCGCCATTACCGCCGGATCAAGGGCTACCTCGAAGACGCCCGCGCGCTGGGCGGCGAGGTCATCGAGCTCAATCCGGGCGGGCTGTCCCCGGAGCCAGGCAGCCGCAAGCTGCCGCTCTACCTGGTGAAGAACGCGACGTCCGCCATGCGCGTCATGCAGGAAGAGGTGTTCGGCCCGGTACTGCCGATCGTGGCTTACGAGCACCTGCAGGAGGCGATCGACTTCATCAATGCGCGGCCGCGGCCGCTGGCGCTGAACCTGTTCGACATGAACGAAGAGCGGCGCGCCCGCGTGCTCGCCCAGACCCATGCCGGCGGAGTCTGCATCAATGATGCGGTCAGCCAGTTCATCGCGGAAGACCTGCCGTTCGGCGGGGTCGGCGAATCGGGCATGGGCCATTACCACGGCTATGAGGGGTTCCTTACGTTCTCGCACAAGAAAGCGGTGTTCGAGCGCCCGCGCCTGAACACCGGGCGGCTGTTGTATGCGCCCTACGGTGGCTGGCTGCAGCGTTTGCTGTACCGTTTCTACCTGCGCTGAACCGCGGCCTTGCGGATGGAAGAACAACACGCCGAGAACGAACGACTGCGCAGGGAACTCACCGAGCTGACCAGGCAGGCACGTCGCAACGAGGATATTTTCCGCCGCTCGCACGCCCGCTACATGAGTCTCCTGCAGGCCGCATCGCTGGGAGAGTTGTTCACCGCGATGGGCACGGGCCTGGCCGAGGCCTACGAACTCGACGTCGTCACGCTGGTCATCCGCGACCTGCGCCACGAAGTGCGCCAGCTCCTCCAGGCCGAAGACCCCTATGCCGAGCCCATGCCGAACGTCGTGTTCGTCGAGGCGCTGGAGGGCCTGGCACCCCAGTACAACAACCTCTGGCAACCCTGGCTCGGGCCGTGGACGGCCGCCGATCACTCGCTGGTGTTCCCGGGACATCCGGACCTGGGCAGCTGCGCCCTGCTGCCGCTGCGGCGCAACGGCGAGCTGATCGGCTGCCTGAATTTCGGCAGCAGGGATCCGGAGCGCTTCATGCGCAGCCACGCAATGGATTTCATGCGCCACCTGGCCGACATCGCGGCCGTCTGCCTCGAGAACGTGGTGAACCGCAGCCGGCTGGTGCGCAGCGGCATCACCGACGTGCTCACCGGACTGTACAACCGACGTTACCTGCAACACCGCCTGGTCGATGAATTGGCGCGCGCCCGCCGCGAACGATGCCCGGTGGCCTGCGTGATGCTGGACGTGGACCATTTCAAGCCGATCAACGACCGCTGGGGCCATCCCGCCGGCGACAAGGTGCTGGCGCAGATCGCGCACGTCATCCGCGAGGAGTGCCGGGACAGCGACATCCCGGTGCGCTACGGGGGCGAGGAATTTGCCGTGCTGCTGCCCGGCGCGGCCATCGAGGAGGCGCTGCAGGTGGCGGAGCGCATTCGCGGCGCGATCGAGGACAGCGAGCTCGTGCTGCCGGGCGGGTATGAGCTGCGGCTGACGATTTCCGCGGGCGTCGCCTGCGCGGTGCCGAGCCGGGCCGACAACGACCTCAAGTCGCGTGGCGACCGGCTGATCGCCGAGGCGGACGTGCAGCTCTACCGCGCCAAGGCGGCGGGCCGCAACCGCGTGTTCGGCGCGACGGACTGAGGCGCCCGGGATGTGGTTGACCGTCGAGGGTGTCGAGCAGGCCTATGGTGACAACCAGGTGTTGTCGAACCTGTCTTTCCGGCTCGCGGCCGGCACCATCGGCTGCCTGCTCGGCCCGAGCGGTTGCGGCAAGACCACGGCGCTGCGCTGCATTGCCGGTTTCGAGGGCGTGCGGGCCGGCCGCATCGCCGTCAACGGCCAGGTGCTCACGCAGCCCGGCCGGGTCGTGCCGCCGGAGAAACGCGGCCTCGGCATGGTGTTCCAGCAATACGCCCTGTTTCCGCACCTCGACGTCGCCGCCAACGTCGGTTTCGGCCTGCGCGAACTGAAGGCCGCGGAGCGGTCGCGCCGCGTCGCCGAGGTGCTGGAGGTCGTCGGCCTCGCGGGCAGCGATCACATGTTCCCCGACGAGCTGTCCGGCGGCCAGCAGCAACGCGTCGCGCTCGCCCGTGCGCTGGCGCCGCGGCCCGGACTGCTGCTGATGGATGAACCCTTCTCCAGCCTGGACACCGGCCTGCGCGTGCGCCTCGGCTCGGAAGTGCGCGACATCCTCAAGCAGCTGGGCATCACGGCGTTACTGGTCACGCACGACCAGGGCGAAGCGTTCGCGGTGGCTGACGAGATCGGCGTGATGCGCGCGGGCCACCTGGAGCAGTGGGACACGGCGTACAACCTCTATCACCGGCCGGCCAGTCGCTTCGTCGCGGAGTTCGTCGGCGAAGGATGTTTCCTGCCGGGCCAGGCCAACGCGGACGGCACGGTGCAGGTCGAGCTCGGGTGCCTTGCGCCTACCGAACCGTTGGCGGAAGGGACAAGCGGGGACGTGGACGTGCTCCTGCGCCCCGACGATATCGTGCATGACGACGCCAGCCC
>CAYTXS010000135.1:0-6383 GCA_964441585.1 uncultured Thioalkalivibrio sp. | reverse complement strand
GTCGATGGCGCCACCTACTATAGTCGTATTGGTTTTCACCAGTGGCCTGCTTACACTCCGGGCAAATAACAAGTAGTCAGCTACCGGGGGAGCTCCATAATCATGTCCGAAGACAAGTCCGCTGCCGCCTACTGGGCCGCCAATCTCCGCATCATCAAGATCTGCCTGGTCATCTGGGCCCTGGTGTCATTCGGATTCGCCATCCTGCTGCGCCCGCTGCTGCAGATGCTGCCGCTGACTGTCGGCGGAACCGATCTGGGTTTCTGGTTCGCCCAGCAGGGCTCGATCCTCACCTTCATCGTGCTGATCTTCTCTTACACCTGGTACATGAACCGGCTCGATCGCGAGTTCGGCGTCGACGAAGAATAAGGGAGCCAGATCAACATGAGCCAGTTCACACTCAACCTGCTTGTTGTCGGCGGGTCTTTCGCGCTCTACATCGCCATTGCCATATGGGCGCGCGCCGGAACGACCTCGGATTTCTACGCCGCCAGTCGCGGCATCAACCCGGTCGTCAACGGTGCGGCCACCGCGGCCGACTGGATGTCGGCGGCTTCATTCATTTCCATGGCGGGTTTGATCGCCTTCGTCGGTTACGGGAACTCCACCTTCTTGATGGGCTGGACTGGCGGCTACGTGCTGCTGGCCCTGCTGTTGGCACCCTATCTGCGGAAATTCGGCCGCTTCACCGTTCCGGAGTTCATCGGCGACCGCTTCTACAGTCAGACCGCACGAGTCGTTGCAGTGGTCTGCCTGCTGGTCATCTCGATCACTTACGTGATCGGCCAGATGACCGGTGCGGGCGTGGCCTTCTCGCGCTTCCTCGAAGTCGAGAACACCACGGGGCTGCTGATCGCTTCGGGCGTGGTGTTCATTTACGCCGTCCTGGGCGGCATGAAGGGCATTACCTACACCCAGCTGGCCCAGTACTGCGTGCTGATCCTTGCCTACACCATCCCCGCGGTATTTATTTCGATCCAGCTGACTGGCAACCCGATTCCGGGACTCGGGTTGTTCTCCACCCACGCCGAGTCCGGTATGCCGCTGTTGACCAAGCTCAACCAGGTCCTCGTCGAGTTGGGCTTCAACGACTACACGGGCCATCACGGCAGCAAATTCAACATGTTCCTGTTCACCATGTCACTGATGATCGGCACCGCCGGATTGCCGCACGTGATCATCCGCTTCTTCACCGTTCCGAAGGTGGCTGATGCGCGCAAATCGGCAGGCTGGGCGCTGGTGTTCATCGCTTTGCTCTACCTGACCGCGCCTGCGGTGGGCGCCATGGCTCGCCTGAACATCATCACCACCATCTTCCCGGACGGCACCTCGGCCGCGCCGATCACGTATGACGAGCGGCCGGACTGGATGGAGAGCTGGGAAAAGACCGGCCTGCTGGCCTTCGAGGACAAGAACAACGACGGCCGAATCCAGTACTACAACGACAATTCGGAAGAGTTTGCGTCGATTGCGGCCGAACGCGGCTGGGAAGGCAACGAAATGGTGACCTTCAACCGCGATATCCTGGTCCTCGCCAATCCGGAGATTGCCCAGCTGCCGCCGTGGGTGCTGGCGCTGATCGCCGCCGGTGGACTGGCCGCCGCGCTGTCCACCGCAGCCGGGCTGCTGCTGGCGATTTCTTCAGCCATCAGTCATGACATGCTCAAATCGGTGCTCATGCCCAACATTACCGACAAGCAGGAGCTGCTCGCTGCCCGTGTGTCCATGGCGTTTGCCATCGCCCTGGCGACCTACCTGGGACTCAATCCACCGGGCTTCGCGGCACAGGTGGTGGCACTGGCCTTCGGGCTGGCAGCTGCCACGCTGTTCCCGGCGCTGATGATGGGCATCTTCTCCAAGAAGATGAACACCCAGGGCGCGGTTGCCGGGATGCTGGTCGGGTTGCTTGCCACCCTGCTCTACATCTTCACTTACCTGGGCTGGTTCTTCATTCCGGGCACCAACATGCTGGCGAATACGTCGGACAACTGGTTGTTCGGCATCTCGCCGCTATCGTTCGGGGCCATTGGCGCCGTGCTCAACTTCGTGGTTGCTTATGTCGTGATGAAAGTTACGGCCGAGCCGCCTGAGCATATCCAGGAGCTGGTCGAAAGCATCCGTGTTCCCCGCGGGGCCGGAACGGCCATCGACCACTAGCGTCCAGAGCACCAACCGCCTGGGACGATCCCTGCGGAACGGCTCATGATACTGCCCGGCCACGTGGCCGGGCAGTATCATTTCCGAACCCTTCCCATGGAGCTTTGACCCATGCTGCTCGAATTCCTGGCTGCGATCATCCTGGGCTTGGCAGTGGGTGGCGTCGTCATGGCGATCAACGTGACGACCGGGCGCCGCTTGCCGGGCTGGCTGATGCCGGCCGCTGCCGGTATCGGCATGATCGCCTTCATGGTCTGGATGGAATACACCTGGTTGCCGCGCACCATGGAATCGCTGCCTGAAGGCGTCGAAGTGGTCTCGGTCAGCCGCGAGTCAAGCTGGTACCGGCCGTGGACCTATCTCCGCCCCCTTAGCTTGCGCGCGGTGACGCTGGATACCCGACGCAACCGCACTCACCCTGCCCAGCCCGGGCGCGTGATGACCAGCGTCGTGCTGCTGGGAAGATGGATGCCGGCACGCCAGATTCCGGTCGTGTTCGATTGTCTGGAGAACCGGCGGGCGGACCTGCATGCCGGCGTGGAACTCGACGCCGACGGCCAATTGACTGGCGCGGACTGGCGAGAACTGCCGCCGGACGATCCCGCCCTTGAGATCGCCTGCCGTTCGGTCCGTTGATCAGTATGCAACCAAAGTCGAAGCGAAAATCCGCCATCCACTTGTTACCTTGGGCGCCAAGGAGGCCAATGGCATGGCCAACAGGATCCTGATTGCCGACGACGATGCAAACCTTCTGATTTCGCTGGAGTACCTGTTGCAGCGCCAGGGGTACGACGTCGTCCTGGCGCGGGACGGTGACCAGACCATGAAGTTGATTCGGCAACAGCCACCGGACCTGGTGGTTCTTGACGCGACGATGCCGGGCCTGTCCGGTTTCGAGGTTTGTCAGCAGGTCCGGGCAGACCCGGCGCTGCGCCAAATTCCCATCGTGATGCTGAGCGCGAGGGCCCGCGAAACCGACATTGCCAAGGGCAAGGCGCTGGGCGCCGACGCTTACATCGTCAAGCCCTTTTCCACCGGCGACCTGGTCAACCAGGTCCGACAGTTGCTCGGCGCAGACCGATGAGACCGCTGGACTGGCGGCTGTTCGTGGGCGTGGCCATCGTCGGCCTGGTCTGTCTCTTGTGGCTGGTCGTGGCCGGCGTTTTGCTGTGGGCGGTGCTTGATCCCGGTGACTGGCAAACGGTGCTCGAGGCGCTCGGTGGCAAGGGCGGACTGCTGCTGTTTCTCTGGGCCGGCTCGCTGGTGCCGACCGCGGCCGCGCTGCGCTACCTGATCGAGCACTACCTCAGGGCCCCGGCCAAGCTGGCCGAGGAAGCCCGGCTGCTGCTCGAAACCGATGCGCAGCGACTGCCCACACCTCGCGGCAGCGCCGAGAACCGTCGCCTGGCGGAGGCCATCGGCCAGCTTGTCACGCAGCGCGAAGCACTCAGGGCGGAAATGGATCAGCGTGTCCGCGCGGCCAGCCGTCAGACGGAACTGGAAAAGAACCGTCTTGCTGCGCTGATGTCCGAGCTGACCAAAAGTGTCGTCGTCTGCAATCTCGATGGTCGCATTCTGCTCTACAACAACAGGGCACGGCTCCAGTTCCGCCGGCTTTCACGCCTGCCGACACCAGGTGGCGGGGCCGAGCTGATGGGCCTGGGCCGCTCGATCTACACCGTGCTCGATCGAAAGCTGGTCAACCATGCGCTGGAAAATGTGCAGCGCCGACTGCACCGCGGCGCTGACGCCCCGTCAGCGCAGTTCGTGACTGCAACCCGGTCCGGCAAGCTACTGCGGGTCCAGATGAGCCCCGTGCGAGACGTCGCAAGCGATGACCAGGGCGCCCGAACCACCGACACCATGACGGGCTTCGTGCTGCTGATCGAAAACATCACCGAGGACATGCAGGCGCATGCAGAGAAAAACCGGATCCTGACCAACCTGACGGAGGACAGCCGGTCGGCACTGGCCAGCGCCCGGGCGGCGGCCGAGGTGCTCGAGCTGCCCGACATTCCAGCACAACTGCGCGAGCAGCTCCTCGCGGTGATCCGGGAAGAAGTCCAGGGACTCAGTCGGCGGCTCGAGGAGGCCCAGCCGACCGCGGGCCGCGCCCTGCGCTCACGCTGGCCGCTGGAAGACATGCTCGGTGACGACCTGATCGAAGCTGCCGTGCAGCGCCTGGAATCGGAGCTCGGGCTCGCCGTCGATGTCGAGCGCGGCGACCGGGACGTCTGGCTGAAAGTCGAGAGTTTCACCTTGCTACAGGCCGTGCTTCACCTGGCCGGGCGCCTGCGCCAGCACTGCGGGGTCTGCACACTCACCCTGCGCGTCGGAAGGCAATCAGGCCAGGGCGTGCTGGACCTGATCTGGATGCCCTGCGATGGCGCCAATGACAAGGCCCGACTGGGCTGGGATGACGAGCCGATCGAGGTCGGATCCGAGACCCTGTCGCTGACGGTGCGCGACGTGCTCGAACGTCATGGCGGCGAATGCTGGATCGAACAGGAAATCGACGATGCACGACACCGCTGCTTGTTCCGCCTCCTGCTGCCGCTGGCCGCGGCCCAGGAAGAATTGCCGGCAGCCACGTTCGTGCATCATGAAAGCAGGCCCGAGTATTACGATTTCGACCTGTTCCGCACCACCGAGCGAACACGAAGTCTCGACGACAGCCCGCTGACCGAACTGGCGTACACGGTGTTCGACACTGAAACCACCGGACTGAATCCGGCGGGGGGCGACGAGATCATCCAGATCGGCGCGGTGCGCATCGTCAACTGCAAGGTATTGAGCCAGGAGTTCTTCGATCAGCTGGTGGACCCGAAACGGATGATCCCCCCAGCGAGCATTCCCATCCACGGCATCACGCCGGACATGGTGAAAGGCCAGCCGACGATCGAGACGGTTCTGCCGGCCTTTCACGGTTTTTGTGCGGACACCGTTCTGGTCGCACATAATGCAGCCTTCGACATGCGTTGCCTGCAGCTCAAGGAAAAACTGGCCGGCGTGCGTTTCGATCATCCTGTGCTCGATACCCTGTTATTGTCTGCCCTGGTCCATGAAAACCAGGACTCGCATCGCCTGGAAGCCATCGCCGAGCGCTTCGGCCTGAATATCATCGGTCGCCATACCGCCATCGGCGATGCCATGGTGACCGCTGAAATCCTGGTCAAGCTCATCCCGTTGCTTGCCGAGAAAGGGATCCATACTCTGGGTCAGGCACGCGCAGCCGCCCAGAAAACCTACTATGCCCGGGTCAATTATTGATATGACAACAAGCCCCACGCGGCCCGCGGACTCCGGCGCCTTTCTGGCTAATGTGGCACCGTTTTCCGAGTTGCCCGGCGAAGAAATCGAGCGTTTGATCGGCGCCGGCGAGACGCTGCGCTTCCGCGCCGGCGATGCCGTCGGTCAGTTCAGCCAGCCGGGTGATCATGGACTCTATGTCATCGTCGCCGGGGCGGCCGTGCTCAAGGCGGCCGACGGCCGTCCCCTGGAGCACCGCGGTGAGGGTGAATTGTTCGGTCATGCCGTTCACTTCAACGGCTCGTCCTGCCATTACACGGTCGAGGCCAGCGAAGCCCTGGAGTTGCTCCACCTGCCTGCTGCCGTACTCGCAGAACTGGGCCAGCGTCATCCGCGCTTCGCCAGGTTTTTCAGCGATGGGCCGGGCGCGCGTCTGCGCGAAGCCGGTGTTCGTCGCCCCACAAAGCTGGGCGAGCTGCCCCTGCGCGCCCCGGTAACCGGAGATCCGGGCCGCTCGATCAGCGAGACTGCCGCGCTGATGAGCAGGCACCAGGTCACTTGCGTGCCACTCTTGCGAGACGGTGCCCTGGTCGGCATCGTCACCGACCGCGACCTGCGCAACCGCGTGCTGGGGCGGAGCGTGGATCCCGGCCGGCCGATCGCGGACGTCATGACGCCGGACCCGGTCACTGTCACGACCAGCCATCGCATCGAGGACGCGCTGCTCGAGATGATGCGTCTGGGGATTCATCACCTGCCGGTGATGGGCGAGGATGGTCGGTTGCTTAGCGTGATCAGCTCCGGCGATCTATTGCGGCAGCAGTCACCGCACCCCCTGCGGCTGGTTCGCGACATCCAGCGCGCTGAGAGCACGTCGGTGGTTGCCCAACTGGGCCGCCAGGGGCCCGGCATGCTCGCCGTGATGGCCCGCCTGGGCAGCCAGGTGACCGAAGTCGGGCGGGTGGCCAGCATGATCA
>CAYTXS010000134.1:0-6414 GCA_964441585.1 uncultured Thioalkalivibrio sp. | reverse complement strand
ACTGACGGCGGTCGGTCGTTCAGCTCCCCGCCGTGATCTCGCCGCCGAGCAGAGCGATCGTCTCGCCCGTCACATAGCCGGAATCGGCCGTGGACGCCAGGTAGACGAACGCAGGGGCAATTTCCTCCGGTTGTGCGGGACGGCCGAAAGGCACTCGCGCGCCGAATTCCTCGATCTCCTCGTCGCTGCGTTCCGCCGGGTTCAACGGGGTCCAGACGGGACCGGGCGCGACGCAATTGACGCGTATGCCCCGCTTGACGAGGTTCGCGGCCAGGCTCTTGGTGAAGGTGTGGATTGCACCCTTGGTGGCTGAGTAGTCCAACAGGCCGGGGCTGCCCTGGAGCCCCGTCACCGAACCCGTGTTGATTATGCAGTCGCCCCGGTCCAGGTGCCCGGCGACAGCCTTCGCCATGTAGAAATAGCCGTAGATATTGGTCCGGAAGGTGCGATCCCACTGCTCGATGCTGAGTTCGTCCAGGCTCTCCACATGTTGCTGGTAAGCGGCATTGTTGACGAGGATATTGATCCGCCCGAAATGCGCCAGCACCTGGCGAACCGCTTCCTGGCAGAACGCATATTCCTGGATCTCCCCTGTCATGACCAGGCCCTTCCGGCCCGCCGCCTCGATCGCCTGCAGCGTCTCATCGGCATCCGTTTTCTCTTCCGGCAGGCACAGAATGGCGACGTCCGCCCCCTCCCGGGCGAACAACACGGCGACGGCCCGGCCGATTCCCGAATCACCCCCCGTGATCAACGCGACCTCGCCCTCCAGCTTGCCTGCCGCCCGATAGTCCCGGCCGCGGTATTGCGGGCGGGGATCGAGCTTCGACTCGATACCGGGCTGCCCTTCCGTGTCCTGCGGATCGAAAGGCGGTTCCGGCCGCCGACCATCTCCTGCGTTACCGATCGTCATCCTGGTCCTCCCGGCTCGAGCCATAGCGCTGCACGATCACTGCCGGAAACCGGCACGCCGGCGCCATGGGCCCGGCATGAATCCTGCATGCATTAAAACAACATCACTTGAATAATAGACAAGGAAGAGGAGTAAGCAGCCATGACCTCATCCGAGGAGAATCAAGTCGAACAGTTTGCCGACATCGTCGAGGGGTTCGCCCATGCCATGCTGGTGACGAAAACCGAGCACGACGACCTGCACGTCCGCCCGATGGCCATCGCCGATCACACCGGGACCCGGCTGGTGTTCGCCACGAGCAACACCTCCACGAAAGCCCGGGAGATGGCGCTGCATCCTCGGGTGGCCGTGACCATGCAGGCCGATGATGCGTACCTGGCCGTTTATGGCAAAGCAGCAATCATCCGCGATCCCGCACGTATCGCACCCTTGTGGCGCTCCTCCTGGCGGCTGTGGTTCCCCGAGGGCCCTTCTGACCCGCGCCTGGTACTCGTGGAGATCGAGCCGGACTGGGCCGAGTACTGGGATCGCACCGGCACGCGCCGCCTGGAGTTCCTCTGGGAGGCCGGCAAGGCGCTGGCCACAGGCCGAAAGGTGGACGAACAGGGGCTCGCCGGGCACCAGACCTTCGATTTCAAATAGCTGCGGGTACTTTTTTTCCGCGGGCCTCCTAGACTCTAGGGACAGGAACTTACCCGCGGACGCCCATGCTCAACGCCTTGCTGTTCTCCGACGACGGCGAAACGATCGCCAGCCTGTCGGACGTGTTTCGCGAGACCGGCTGCGCCGTGCAGGTCGTGACTCGCTTCGAGGATGCCCAGCGCGCGCTGCTCAGGGAGATGCCCGATGTGGCCGTGCTGGAATACGATCGCCTCGGCAAAGAGGGAATATCTTTTCTCGAGCACAGCCGCCTGGGCAACGTCATCGAGCTGATGCTGATCACGGCCGATCCCCAACTCGAAACCGCGGTGCGCGGAATGCAGCTGGGGGCCTCGGATTATTTTTCCAAGCCGGTGAAGGTCGATCGCCTGCGCACGGCCCTGGAGAAACTCGTCTCAGCGGCGGCCCGGCCCGCCACCGAGATCTCCGGCATCGTCAAGGCCGCCGGGCTCGGCATCATGCACGGCGACTCCCGGCCGATGCGCCGCCTGTTCACGCTGCTGCGCAAGGTTGCGCCCACCGATATGACGGTGCTGGTGGCCGGTGAGAGCGGCGTCGGCAAGGAACTCGCCGCCCAGATGATTCATTCGCTGAGCGATCGTTCCGCGGCTCCCCTGGTGGCGGTCAATTGCGGCGCAATCAGCGCCGAAATCCTGGAAAGCGAGCTGTTCGGCCACGAAAAAGGCAGCTTCACGGGGGCGACACGCCGCCACATCGGTTTTTTCGAGACCGCGTCGGGCGGGACGCTGTTCCTCGACGAAATCACGGAAATGTCGCCGGCGCTGCAGGTCAAACTGCTGCGCGTCCTCGAATCGGGGCGTATTCGCCGGGTGGGCGCCGAGGAGGACATCGCCGTGGATGTGCGTGTCGTCGCGGCCACCAACAGGGACCCGGAAGACGCCGTACATGCCGGACTGCTGCGCGAGGACCTGTATTACCGCCTGGCCCAGTTTCCGGTCCGCATCCCCCCGCTGCGGGAACGCGGCGAGGACATACTTGTGCTGGCCAACCTGTTCCTTGCCGAGTTGAACGAGGCCAACGGCGTGCCGAAGGAGTTCTCCGCGGAAGTGCTCGAACTGCTGCGCCTGCACAGCTGGCCGGGCAACGTGCGCGAGCTGCGCAATGCCGTGGCGCGCGCTCATGTACTGGCAACCGACACGATCGAGGCGGACGACCTGCCGCCTGCGGTGGCCTGTGACAACCCGGTGGATCGCGACTACCTGAGGATCGCCGTGGGCCTGCCGCTCGCAGAGGTCGAGCGGCGCGCCATTCTCGCCACCGTCGAACATCTCGACGGAGACAAGAAAGCAGCCGCAGAGGCCCTGGGCGTGAGCCTGAAGACGCTCTACACGAAGCTGAAGGCCTACCGAAGCCACTGAAACCGGGCGCAACGCCAGCAAGCGGTCTGCATGGCCGCGCGACGGCATGCTTCCTGCATGTAATTAAGCAGGAATTGCATTGGACCCCTCGCATGACGATACAGGCAAGCGAGCTTCTGGGATCCGACGTGGTGGACCGTGCGGGCGACCACGTGGGTCGGATCGAAGACCTCATTCTCGATGTACCGGGCTCGGCGAGCATCTGTTATGCCGTCGTGCACGTGGAACAGCCCGCCGGGCCGCGCCAGCGCGTGGTCGCAGTTCCGTGGAGCCTGCTCGAACCGCACTCCCCGACGCGACTGACGCTCGGCATCAGCAGGCATGCGCTCGACCGGCTGAAAAATCTCGGCGGCGCCGGGCGCCGCTAGCGGTAGAAAGTTCCTTCCGCGCTGAAAACTCTTCCGCAGCGCACCCTCGGCCCGGGCTGCGGCTTCGCGAGTACAGCCCGCTGGCCGGCCATGACCCAGGTCTACCGGTACCTGCACGCTGTTTCGCGGCGCTGGCACGTTGATTGCAGCGAAGTGTGCAGGAGCTCTCGAGGGTCGCTCACTTCATGAAACGATGAAACGACAAGAAGGAGGCTTTCATGCTGGGTTGGATACTGCTGTTTTTTATCATCGCGCTGATCGCGGGCGTCATGGGCTTTGGCGGAGTCGCCGGCGCCGCCGCCGGCATCGCGCAAATCCTGTTCTTCGTCTTCCTCGTGTTGCTGGTCGTGTCCCTCGTCTCGCACCTGATGGGCACGCGCCGCCGGGGACCGTGACGAGAACGCGGCTGCGGCGACAAGAAGCGCCGTGGACAGCAACCAATCAACGGAGAGAGGTAAGAAACCATGAAACCATCCAGGAAGATCACGCTGATGCTGGCCGCGCTTCTCGTGCTGCCCCTGGGCGCATGCGCCGACCGCAACACCGATACGGCCGACACCCCGGCGCAGAACCAGAGAACGGAACAGCAAACGCGACAGGCAGAGCAGATGCAGGCGCAAGCAACCGCGGAGCAATCATCCGGTGAAGCGAGTTACGGCAATCCGGCGCAGGCGGGCGGGATCAACGGCAGCGGCAGAAGCAGCGATCTCGACGACATCGAGGCGCATATCCGGCTGGAGACGCACTATGCGGTGAGCGACGAACTCAGCGCCCTGCAGATCAACACCGACGTGCGTGACGGGGTCGCCTATCTGAGCGGTGAAGTGAAATCATCTGCGGAACGCGAACTCGCCGAGCAGGCCGCCCTCAGCATCGAGGGCATTCGTTCCGTGCGCAATGAGATCCGTGTCATCAGCGACACAGAGCAGGCCACGATCGCCGAACGACTCGCCTCCACCGCGGACGATGCCCGCATCACCGCCACAGTGAAGGCCCGCCTTCTAGCGAGCGAAAACACCGCCGGGCTGGACATCAACGTCGACACCGACGAGCAGGTCGTCACGCTCGTGGGCAATGTGAACGACGATACGGAACGTGAACTGGCGGAACTGATCGCATCGAACACCTCGGGCGTGAAAGACGTCCGCAACGAACTGACCGTGAAGTCCGACTGAGCCTTTTGAGCCGTTGGAGTCCGTTCGCATGTACCCCGGTTGCCCGCCGCGACCGGGGTACATTCCACTGAACCGCCGCATATTCGTTATCATCCGGGAGGCAAAGCCGGCGACAGACCGGCCCGGCGCATCGCGAGATAACGGGGGTAGGCATGGCGGTTGGGCAAGGCAGCGCAGGCGTCCACGAGGGCTGGTCGTCTCGGATCGTGTTTCTCATGGCGGCCGTGGGAGCCGCCGTCGGGCTGGGCAATCTGTGGAAATTTCCGTACACGGCGGGAGTCAGCGGGGGCGCGGCTTTCGTGCTCGTGTACCTGGTGGCGGTGGCAGCCGTGGCCGTCCCGGTGGTGATCGCCGAACTGATCATCGGTCGTCGCGGCCGAATGAGTCCGCCGAACAGTTTTCTCGCCCTGGCCCGGGAGGCTGGCGCGAATCCGGGCTGGCGCTTCGTAGGCTGGATGAACCTGCTTGCGGTCTTCCTGATCCTTTCCTTCTACAGCGTGATCGCGGGATGGGCGCTCGGTTACGTGCCGAAGATGGCCATGGGCCATTTCTCCGGTGCTTCGCCGGACGAGGTGGGCGCCCAGTTCAACGCGTTGCTCGCGTCGCCCGGGCGCCTCGCAATGCTGCACGCGATCTTCATGGTTCTCACGGTGAGCATCGTCTCGGTCGGACTGAAACGCGGCATCGAGCGCGCCGTGCGTTTCCTTATGCCCGCCTTGCTGGTGATGCTGATCATGCTGGTAGGGTATGCGGCGATCGCCGGGGACATGGGAAGCGCCTTCAGTTTCCTGTTCAGGGCGGACTTCTCGAGAATCGATTCCCAGGTCGTGTTGCAGGCCATCGGGCAGGCTTTTTTCTCCGTGAGTGTCGCCATGGGGCTGTTGATCACTTACGGCGCATACCTCGACAGCTCCGCCCGGCTCGGTTCGTCCGCGGTCTACATCGCAGGCGCGGATACCAGCGTGGCGCTGCTCTCCGGTCTTGCCATCTTCCCGCTGGTGTTCGCCAACGGACTCGACCCTGCCGAGGGACCGGGGCTGATCTTCATCACCTTGCCGATTGCCTTCGGCCAGATGCCGGCGGGAGCGCTGTTCGGCGCCCTATTCTTCCTGCTCGTGCTGGTGTCCGCCATCACCTCCTCGATCGCGATCCTGGAGCCGGTCGTCTCCTGGGCGGAGGAGCACAAAGGCATGCGCCGCGCCCCCGCGACGATCATCGCAGGCGCCGCCGCATGGCTGATGGGCCTGGCGACGGTATTCTCTTTCAACATCTGGGCCGGCTGGTTCCCGCTCGCCGGCTTCGAGCGCTTTCGCGAATCTACCGTATTCGACCTGATCGACTATTTCACCTCGAACCTGCTTTTGCCGTTGGGTGGACTGCTGATCGCGGTGTTCGTCGGCTGGGTGCTGTCGGCGGAGACGACCCGCAAGGAACTCGGCCTGGAAAAAAACCCGCTGTTTGGCCTGTGGCGTTTCACGCTGCGATACATCGCTCCGCTCGGCATCGCCTGGGTACTGCTCGCCAACGTGGTCTGACATGACACAGAAACTTTTCGAACGCGCCCTCGGCCGACTCGACGAAGCGGCGCAGCACATGGAAGTCGGCGCGGAAACACTCGAACGGCTGCGTCATCCGACCGCGGTTCTCGCCGTATCGGTACCGCTGCGTATGGACGACGGCCAGCTGAAAATATTCGACGGCTACCGTGTTCAGCACAGCGATCTGCTGGGACCGTGCAAAGGCGGACTTCGCTACCACCCGGATGTCTGCCTGGAGGAACTCAAGGCCCTGGCGCTCTGGATGAGTTGCAAATGCGCGCTCATGGACTTGCCTTACGGCGGTGCGAAAGGCGGCATTGCCGTGGATCCGAAGTCGCTGTCCAAGATGGAGCTGGAACGCCTCAGCCGCGGCTTCATCCG
>CAYTXS010000133.1:0-6574 GCA_964441585.1 uncultured Thioalkalivibrio sp. | reverse complement strand
CCTTGCCGCCGCCCGATCCGGCGCGCAAGTACATGCTTTACCTGCATATTCCTTTCTGTACGGTGCTCTGCCCGTTCTGCTCCTTCCATCGGGTCTGCTTCGAAGAACAGAAAACGCTCCGCTACTTCGAGAGCCTGCGCCAGGAAATCCGCATGGCGCACGAGGCCGGCTACAGCTTTTCCGACCTGTACGTCGGCGGCGGCACGCCGACGGTGATGCCCGGCGAACTGGCGAAAACCCTGGACCTGTTGCGCAAGCTCAGCCCGATCCAGAGCATCTCCATTGAAACCAACCCGGACGACCTCACGCCGGGTGTCATGTCGCAGATGCGCGACGCCGGCGTGACCCGCGTCTCGGTCGGCATCCAGAGTCTCGACGACGAACTCCTCAAGCAGATGGACCGCTACGAGAAATACGGCTCCTCGGCCCAGGTCATGAAGCGCCTCGAGGGCGCCCGCGGTTTCTTCGAAACCCTGAATGCGGACATGATCTTCAACCTGCCGCACCAGGACGAACGCTCCCTGCTCAGGGACATCGACCTGCTGACGCGAGAGATCGAGGTCAGCCAGGTCACGTTCTACCCTCTGATGAGCGCCGAAAGCACGATGCGCAAGATGATCAAGACCATGGGCCAGGTGGATTTCGACCGCGAGGCGCGGATGTACCGCCTGATCCTGGACTCCCTGCCCGAGGCCTACCACCCCTCCTCGGCCTGGTGCTTCAATCGCGACAGCGGCACCGTGGACGAATACATTATCGAAAACGAGGAATATCTCGGCCTCGGCAGCGGCTCAATGAGCTATCTGGACGGCATTCTCTATTCCAGCACTTTCTCCCTGAACAATTACAACCGCCAGATCGCCGCCGGGCGCTTCGGCATCAGCCGGCGCCAGCCCCTCACCAACCGCGACCGGTTGCGCTATTTCATGCTCATGAACCTGTTCGGCCTGTCGCTGGACAAGCAGACGGCGGAAGCCCGCTATCCGGGCTTCTTCTGGAAACTCGCACCGGAGATCGCCGGCCTGAAGCTCATGGGCGCCGTGCGGGACGAAGGCGACCGGCTCGTGCTGACCCGCTATGGTATGCGCATATGGATCCTGATCATGCGCGAATTCTTCATGGCGGTGTCCGACTTCCGCGACCTGATGCGCCACGCCATCCGCGAGGAGCTGGACGCCCCAGGCCCGCTCGCGCTGCGGCTGCCTTCCACTGAGTTGCGATCCCCCGGCCGGTCCTGAGCCACGGCGCTACGACGAGGCACGTCACCGGCCCTCGCGGCGGGCTGGTGACGTATTGTTATACGCAGAGTCCCCAATAGCCGCATGACGCCGCCGAAAGGCATATTGACGCTCCACACAAAGCAATCGCGATCGTCCTGATCGCCAGTTGAGGGGTAGTCATGAGTGATCCAGGAAATGGCGAGCAGCAGAAAACCCGGTTCTGGAAAAAGCCGCGGTCGAAATGGTTGCTGGGCATTCCCATCGGTGGCTTCGTCGCCTTCGTCGCAGGGGCGATCGGCATCAGCGCGTTCAACTATACGCTGCACGCCACGAGCACCACGGAATTCTGCTTCGAGTGCCATTCGCACGAGCTGAACATCCGCCCGGAATACGAGGCTTCCAACCACGCCATGAACGCCTCCGGCGTCCGCGCGGAATGCGCCGACTGCCACCTGCCCAAGCCGTGGGCGCGTTACGTGTGGACCAAGATCGTGGTGTCGCTCGACATCATCCCCGAGCTGCAAGGCGTGATCTCGACGCCGGAGAAGTACGCCGAGCGCCGCGGATACCTGAAGAGAAAGGTCTGGACGCACTACAAGGAAAACAACTCCGAGTTCTGCATGCACTGTCACCAGTGGGAGCACATGGCTGAGCAGAGCCGGATGGCTTCCCGGATGCATGAGCGCGCCCAGGAAAAAGGGCAATCGTGCATCGACTGTCACCGCGGCCTCGCGCACGACATGACTGACGAGCACAAGGAAATCTGGAAAGAAGTCGACGCGAAGTTCAAGGAAGAAAAGGCCGCCGGCGCCGGGGCCGCCGGAGGCGCTGCCAACTGATCGAGACCCCTCCCCGGGGCCCGTCTCTTCGCCAGGGACGGGCGCCCCGGCGGTCTCGCTGACCTGCTGGTCCGGCTTGCGGCCGAAACGTCTGATAGCGTGAGTCAACCGAAGGCCGGCGCAGTGGCTCGTCGACCCGTCGACGAGGTTTTGTTCGTCCCCGCAGAGGGAAGACAATGCCACGACACGTATTTGCTTCACTGACCCGCAGTCCGTTCAGCCTCGTCGGCACCGCGCTGGCCACGGGCTCCCTGACGCTCATCGCCACCCTCTCGGTCGTGCAGCTTCTCGGCTTCCGGGGCGGCCCTTACCTGGGCATCCTGACCTTCCTCGTACTGCCGGCCGTCTTCGTACTCGGCTTGCTGCTGATCCCCGTGGGCATCCTGGCGACCCGGCGCCGTGCGGCGGAGGCATCAGCCACCGACGAGGTCGCGCGGCCGTTCCCTGTCATCGACCTTAACCACGAGACCACGCGTAAGTCCGTGGTCGTCTTTCTTGCGCTGACGGTAGTGAACCTGGTCGTGCTCGCCGGTGCCACGTACAAGGGCGTCCAGGTCATGGACTCGAACGCCTTCTGCGGGCTGGCCTGCCACACCGTCATGCAACCCGAACGCACGGCGCACCAGCGTTCGCCGCACGCCCGAGTGCAGTGTGTGGAGTGCCACATCGGGCCCGGCGCGGACTGGTTCGTTCAGTCGAAGCTCAGCGGTGCCTGGCAACTGGTGGCGGTCACCCTGGACATCTATCCGCGCCCCATCGAGACGCCGTTGCACGACCTGCGTCCGGCGCGAGACACCTGCGAGCAGTGCCACTGGCCGACGAAGTTCGTCGGCGACAAGCTGAAGGTGGAGACGATTTACGCGCAGGACGAAACCAACACGGAACTGCACAGCGCCCGGCTGCTGAAGATCGGGGGCCTGCAGGGCCGCGAATCTGCAGGCATCCACTGGCATGTCGATCCCGACATCCAGATCCGTTACCGCTCCGATGCGACGCGGATGGAAATCTACGACATCGAGATGACAGGGGCGGACGGCACCGTGAAGGTGTTCCTCGCCGGCGACACGCCGGCCGATGCCGAGGACTGGCGCGTGATGGACTGCGTGGACTGCCATAACCGTCCCACGCACCGTTATCGCGAGCCCGCCGTCGAGATCGACAAGCTCATGGCGGGGGGGCGTATCGACACCAGCCTGCCCTTCATGAAGCGTGAGGGCGTGCGCATCCTGGAGGAAGCGGACTACGCCTCGCAGGAAGACGCACGTATCGGTATCACCGCTTCCCTGCAGTCCTTCTACCATGGAAATTATCCGCAACTCTATGCAGAAAATGCCGGCGCCATCATGGGCGCCGCCGATGCCCTGGGCGACATCTACAGCTGGAACGTGTTCCCCTATATGAACGTCCGCTGGGACACCTACCCGGACCACAGCAGCCATCCGCCGGTGCGCGCCCGCCAGGACGCACCGGGCTGTTTCCGCTGCCACAACCGCCTGCACCAGACCGCGGACGGCGAACGGATCTCGCGCAGCTGCGATCTATGCCACACGATCCTGGCGCAGGAAGAGGAAGACGCCGGGATCCTGAAAATCCTGAATCCCTGAAGCAGGCACGTCCGGCCGGCCCCGGTTCTGCGCAGTCGGTTCTTGTTCACGCCGTGTAGCCGGCAGGTCCGCGAAAGTTCCCAAGGACTTACCACGATTGCCTGCGCCCTGCCCGCTGGGTAGAGTGCTGCGCTTCGGAGACCCCGGAGATCCCATGCTGCGCTCGTGCTTTTTCAGAATCCTGACGGCGGCCCTGTTGCTGTTCGCGGCCTCGGCTGCCGCGGCGGCCGACCCGGAGTGGCTCAGCGAGGGACCCGGCGGCGAAACACGCATCGTCGTTTACTACTTCTACTCGGACACCTGTCCGCATTGCATCGAGGCCAAGCCATTCATCGCGTCCCTCGAAGAGCGCGACTGGATCAACCTGCGCGCCTACGAGGTCAGCAAGAATCGCGACAATGCGCTGCTGTACCGCGACACGGCCGCCGCGATCGGCGAGCAGGCCCGAAGCGTTCCGGCTTTTATCTTCTGCGGCTCCATGCAGACGGGATACGACACGGCGGAGACGACCGGCGCCGTCCTGCTCGCGCGCATGGAATACTGCCACGCCGACCCCGCGGCCGTGATCGACGCCGCCACGCAACCCGGCCCCACGCCCGGTGAGGTGATGGGCGTCCAGGTGCCGGTGATGGGTTTCATCAATCCCAGCGACTGGGGACTGCCCATCCTCACCGTGGTCATCGCAGGCCTCGACGCCTTCAATCCCTGCGCGTTTTTCGTCCTGCTGTTCCTGCTCAGCCTGATGGTTCACGCGCGCAGCCGGGCGCGCATGATGATGGTGGGCGGCACTTTCATCATCATCTCCGGAGTGATCTATTTCGTCTTCATGGCCGCCTGGCTCAACGTGTTCCTGCTGATCGGCGAACTGCGCGTGGTGACCCTGGTGGCCGGATTGATCGCCGTGACACTGGCGGTGATCAACATCAAGGATTATTTCTGGTTCGACACGGGCGGCCCTTCGCTGTCCATCCCCGAATCGAAAAAACCCGGCATGTACGAGCGGATGCGCAACCTCGTTTCGGCCAAGAGCCTGCCGGCCATGCTCGCCGGCACGGTGGTGCTGGCGGTCGCGGTGAACAGTTACGAGTTGCTGTGCACCGCCGGCCTGCCGATGGTCTACACGCGGATCCTGACCCTGCGCGAGGCCGACACCTTCGTCTATTACATGTACCTGGTGCTCTACAACATCATCTACGTGATTCCGCTGCTCATCATCGTGGGGCTGTTCGTAATGCGCTTCGGCTCACGCAAGCTGAGCGAGAGCGAAGGGCGGCTGCTGAAGCTCATGTCGGGCATGATGATGTTCGGGCTCGGTGGCGTGATGCTCATCGCACCGACTGCCCTGAACAACGCCGGCGTGGCCATCGGCCTGCTGTTCGGTGCGATCCTGCTGACCTGGATGATTCACGCCATAAGCAGGAAACGCGGGCTGATATGATCGGGGCATGACCCCACGCCCGACACCCTTCCCCGGCTGGTCACGGATCGCCCTGCTCGCCGCCGTGGCGCTCGTGGTGAGCGCCTGCACCGGGTCCCGGGCGTGGTGGCAGGACGACCTGGAAACCTGGCGTGGCGCCAGTGCCTCGGAACTCGTGGACGCCTGGGGTCCTCCCGTGCGCACCTTGACCGCTGACGACGACACGACGGTCTTGGTCTACGAGAGCACGCGCGAACTTGATTACCGGATGGAAACCCTCGCGGAGCCGGCGCGCATGCTGGATCCGGACAGGTTGCGGACGGCCGGAATGGCGGTCGAGCGCGGTGAATGCACCCTGTTTTTCGAACTCAGGGGTGCGCGGGTCGCCGCGGTGCGCCATGAAGGCGCCGCCTGCGACATCGTGCCGCGCGACCGTGCCCGGCGACGCGCCCCGTAAGGGCGCACGCCTTATTGCGAGGGGTTGGCCGTACCGCTACCCGCGCGGAAGGGATAACGCTCGAACATCTGCGCCACCGCGCCGTCGAGCGCACCGGCCGGATCCTCCCGGGTCGCCTGCGTCACTCGATCCGTGGCGGTGGCTTCCCACACGAGTTGCCGACGCTCCGCATCGATGAGATCGATGAACAACGTGCCGCGCTGGTAAGTGTCGATGCGCGTCTCATAGCTGTACGCCGGCCACGGGTAGTAATAGCTGCCGCGCCAGCCGTACCAGGGCGGCGGCATCGACGGCACGGTGCGCACATCCTGGACCTTCTCGGTGGTCATGGCGAAATTCACCAGCAGGTCTGGATCTTCCTCCACGCGCCGATAGCCAAGCGCCTCCAGTTCGCGCGTCACCGCCCTGATGACCCGCTGGTCGCCGAGGGTATCGTAGGTCCGCGTCTCACCACGTTCCTCGCGCTCCATGACGGCGAAGGTCTTGTACTGGGAAAAATCCGCCGTGGCGTCGTAATCCGTCGTGATCTCAGGACCCAGCGCAGCGCAGCCGGCCAGTGCCAGCACGCCCGCGAGCGATCCTAAGCGTGTTGCGATCGTCATTGTCATAACCGGAACTCCTGTGCAGGGCCATGCGCCCTCTTGCCTCTTATTCTGGCACTCCGACGGACGCCCTGCCTCAAAGCTCGTCGAAACTGTCGAGGTCGGCCAGCTCGCGACTGAGCCGGCGACTCTCAGCCAGGGCCTCCAGCGTCCGGCGCGCCGCCGTGCCGGGCCCGCTGCGCCGGGCTTCGCGGCGCTCGATATCGCCGAGGACGTCCATCGGCTCCACTTCCCCGGTGAACTCGAAGCCGGCGCTCCCCGGCTCATCCTCGTGTGCACGTGCTTTCATGGTCGGGTCTCCACAATTCTTTTCCTTACCCCGGTATTCGGCCCCGCGCGCCGGTCGGTTCCACCGTCCGGGTTTACAGGGACACATCTTCAGCTTAGAGGATGCCGGCGCCGGAAAATTCCATGTCTCGCGCGACAGCAGCGGAT
>CAYTXS010000132.1:0-6641 GCA_964441585.1 uncultured Thioalkalivibrio sp. | reverse complement strand
ACACGAAGCGGTTGGCGAGATCCGCCCAGAGCAGGGTCGATATCGTGATCGACACGAGGATCAGCGCGCCACCCATGGTCGGCGTCCCCGCCTTGGGCAGATGGGATTCGGGTCCGAAGCTGCGCACCTGCTGACCGATCTGGTGGAAGGTCAGCCGGCGGATCATCCAGGGCCCGACCAGCAGCGAGATCGCCAGCGCCGTCAGGGCACCGAGAATGGCGCGGAAGGTGAGGTACTGGAATACGTTGAAGCCGCTCTCGAAGCGCGCCAGGTATTCTGCGAGATACAACAACATCTAGCGGACCTCCTCGGCAGCCAGGCGCTCGACGACGGCTTCCAGGCGCATGGAACGCGAACCCTTCACCAGCAGGTTCACGTTTGCGGGCAGGTCTTTTTCGAGGGCGGCGGCGAGAGCCTCCGCGTCTTCGAAGTGTCGACCCGCGCCGAACGCCTCCACGGCGGCAACGGATTCCGGGCCGAGCGCATAGATGCGCACGACTCCCCGGTCCCGCGCATAGCGGCCCGCAGCGGCATGCAACTCCGCGGCCTCCGGCCCGAGTTCGAGCATGTCGCCGAGCACCAGCCAGGTGTCGCCGGGCAACGCCGTGGCGTAATCGACCGCGGCCTGGAGCGCGGTCGGATTGGCGTTGTAGGTATCGTCGATAAGCAACGCGCCGCTGCGCGCCTTGCGCAGGCTCATCCGGCCCTTCGCCCCGGCCACGGCGGCCAGGCCCGCGACGATCTCGTCCAGCGACCAGCCGGCCGCCCAGGTCGCGGCAGCGGCCGCGAGCGCATTGACCGCGTTGTGCCGTCCGGGGAGCGCGATGCGCACGTCCGCCGCTCCGTCGGGCGTCACCATGCGAAACTCCAGCACCGGCCCGGCGGCATCGAGCGACTGGCGCACGGCCTCCGCGCGGAACTCCGCGTGCGGCGTGAGGCCGAACGTGAGCTGGCGGCGCGGACCGGCGATTTCGCGCCACAGCGGGGCGAAGGGATCATCCGCGTTGATCACCGCCACACCGTCCGCCGGCAGGCCGGCGAATATCTCGCCCTTGCCGCGTGCCACGCCCTCCACGCTGCCGAAGCCCTCGAGGTGGACAGGGCCGGCGGCGGTCACGATCGACACCGAGGGAAGGCAGATCGCCGCCATGCGCGCGATCTCGCCGCCATGGTTGGCGCCGAGCTCGAGAATCGCGGCGCGATGTTGGCGATCGAGGCCGAACAGCGTCAGCGGCAGGCCGATCTCGTTATTCATGTTGCCGCGGGTCGCCAGGATCTCACCGCGCGACCGGGCGATGGCCGCCATCATCTCCTTGACGGTGGTCTTGCCGTAGCTGCCCGTCACGGCCACCACCGGCACGTCGAAGCGGCTGCGCCAGTCGGCGGCGATTCCACCCAGGGCCGCGAGCGTGTCGGCCACGCGCAGCCATGGCAGCTCAACCGGCGGCGCCGTATCGACGACGGCGCCGGCAGCACCACGCCGCTGAGCCTCTGCGACGAAGGCATGACCGTCGAAGTTCGGCCCGCGCAGGGCCACGAACAGCTGGCCGGGCTCGAGGGAGCGCGTATCGGTGGAGACGCCCGCGAAGTCGCGGTCCGGACCCACGACCGTCGCACCAAGCACGCGGGCCAGTTCGCCGAGCGTGCCGCGGATCACAGCGCACCCCCGGTCAAAGAGGCCGCCAGCACCCGGTCGCTGAAGGGGCGTCGCTCTCCCGCCACGAGCTGGACTTCCTCGTGCCCCTTGCCCGCAATCAGCACGACATCGCCAGGCTGCGCCGCGCCGAGCGCCTGGCGGATGGCGGCGGCGCGATCGCGCTCGATGCGGACCGCCCCGACATCGTCGATGCCCGCGAGTATGTCGGCGACGATCGACCGGCCGTCTTCCCCGCGCGGATTGTCGTCGGTGATGACAAGCTCGTCGGCGAGTTGTTCCGCCACCCGGCCCATGTCGGGACGCTTCCCGCGGTCGCGCTCTCCGCCACAGCCGAACACGCACCACAGCCGGCCGCGGCAGTGGCTTCGCAACGCGGCCAGCGCCTTGGCCAGCGCGTCGGGCGTATGCGCGTAATCGACCACCGCCAGCACGTCTCGCGCCGGGTCCGCGAAAGCTTCCATCCGGCCTGCCGGGGCCGTCACGCCGGCGAGCGCATCGGCTGCAGCCGATGCGTCTGCGTCGAGTGCCAGCAGCACGGCGAAGGCCAGCGCGAGGTTTTCCGCATTGAACTCGCCGACCAGCGGCGAGCGCAGTCCGATCTCGCCGAATGCCCCGTCCAGCCGCAGGACCAGTCCGTCTGCGCGCGCCGCCAGCCGGACCAGCCGGACGGCATCGCCGTCCCCGGCCGCGTCCCGGCCGACGGCAATGCCGCGGGTCTCCTTGCCCAGGCGCGCGAACAACGACCGGCCGAACTCGTCATCCACGTTGATGACGCTGGCGGCCGGACGATGCTCCAGGAACAGGCGCGCCTTGCATTCGGCATACGTTTCGAGATCGCCGTGGTAATCCAGATGGTCGCGGCTCAGGTTGGTGAACGCGGCGACGGCATAGCGCACTGCATCCACCCGGCCCTGGTCCAGAGCATGCGAGGACACTTCCATCGCCACCGCCTGCAGTCCCTGGCCGACGAACTCCGCGAGCGTGCGATGCACTTCGATCACATCCGGAGTGGTCAGGGCGGCGGAACGCAGGGCGCCCACCGGACCGCTGCCCAGCGTCCCGATGACCCCGGCCCGGCGCCCGAGCCGTTCCAGCGCGCCGGCCACGAGGTTGGCGCAGGTCGTCTTGCCGTTGGTGCCGGTGACGCCGACCACCGCCAGCCGCCTTGAAGGCCTGCCGAAGAATCGGTCCGCCAGCGCGCCGAGATGCCTGCGCAGGCCGGGGACCGGAAATGCCTCGCAGCCTGCCGGCAAAACGGGCACGGACACGCCGTCGACCGGCTCCCAGGCGACCAGCGTCGCGCCGGCCGCCGCGGCCGCCGGCGCATGCTGCAGGCCATGTTCCCGCGTACCCGGGACGGCGAGGAACAGGCTCCCCGGCACGACCGAGCGGCTGTCCAGCGTGAGATCCGCAACCCGGCGGGCCGCCAGTGCGGCCGGCGCAGCATCGCCCATCAGTTCACCCAGCGTCATTCCCGGCGACATGGCGGCGGCGGTCATCATGGCCGCCCCATCGCCTGGACGATGCTGCCCACGGACCTGGCCTGCTCTTCGTCGTCGGGTGGAATGCCGAGAATACGCATCGCGTCACCAATGACGCGGGAGAACACCGGCCCGGCCACCTCGCCGCCGTAGAACACGCCCGCCGACGGCTCGTCGATGAGCACCACCGCCGCCAGGCGCGGGCTGGACGCCGGCGCCACACCGGCGAAGACGGAGAGATAACGGTCTTCGTGGTAACCACCCGCCATGAACTTGCGCGCCGTCCCCGTCTTGCCCGCGACGCGATAGCCTGGAATCGCCGCCTTCGGCGCCGTGCCGCGCGGGCTGGCCACAGGCTCCATCATCGCCATCACTGTTTTCGCGATGTCTGGGTCGATCGCGAGACGGCGCGGCGGAGGCTCGTCGAGCGCCAGCAGCGACACCGGGGCGGCGCGCCCGCCGGCACCGAGAATCGCGTAGGCATGCGCCAGTTGCAGCGGCGTCACGGATAGACCGTAACCGTAGGCCAGGGTGGCCTGGCCGATCGGCCGCCACAGGTCGGGCTCCATGAGCACACCCGCCGACTCGCCGGGAAATCCCGTGGCAGAGACTTCGCCGAGACCGAAGCGCCGCAGCCCCTGCCACAATTGCTCGGCATCCAGCGCCAGCGCCATCATCGATGCGCCGACATTGCTGGAGCGGACCAGCAACGTCGAGAGATCGATCTCGCCCAGGTTGCTCTTGTCCTCAATGGTCTTGGTGCCGACCGTCATCCAGCCCGGACCCGTGTCAATGGTCGAATCCGCGTCGAACCTCCCGCTGTCCAGCGCCGCCGCGACGATCAGCGGCTTGATGCTGCTGCCTGGCTCGAAGATGTCGTTGGTCGCGCGATTGCGATACCGCTCAGCCGACAACTGGCTGCGGTCGTTCGGGTTGAAGCTCGGCTGGTTCACCATCGCCAGCACTTCGCCGCTGCGCAGGTCGAGAATGACCATGGAACCCGACTGGGCGCGATGCGCCTGCACCGCGCGCTTCAACTCCCGGTAGGCGAGGTACTGGATCCTGAGGTCGATGCTGAGCCGCAGGTCACGGCCGGGCCGCGGCTCGCGCACGCTCTCCACGTCCTCGATGGTGTTGCCGAGCCGGTCGCGGCGGACGCGCTTCTCGCCATGCTTGCCGGCGAGCCAGTGGTCGTAGGCGAGCTCCAGCCCTTCCTGGCCGGCGTCATCGATATTCGTGAAGCCCAGCACGTGACCCATCACTTCGCCCGCCGGGTAGAAACGCCGGTACTCGCGTTGCAGGTAGACCCCCGGGATGCCGAGCTGCTGCACGGCGCGGGCTTCGCTCGGCGGCAGGTGTCGCCGCAGGTAGAGGAACTCGCGGTCGGACTGCGCCTTGACGGTGCGCGCGAGCCAATCCGCATCGCGGCCGATGGCAGCTGCAAGGCGCGGAATGTCCTCGGGTGAGGCGAGCAGTTCGCCGGGATTAGCCCAGACGCTGTCCACCGGGCTGCTGACCGCCAGCGGCTCGCCGCGACGATCGGTGATGGATCCGCGATGCGCCGCGATCTGCACGCGCCGCACCTGCCGCGCATCACCTTGCCGGGCAAAGAAGGCCTGGTCGACGAACTGCAGGTTGACGGCGCGTGCCCCCAATGAGGCCCCGAGGACGGCGAACAGCACGCCCGCCAGCAGCATGCGGCGCCGGAACCGCCGGTGGAACTCGCCCCGGTCCTTACGCCGCCTCATGGCCTGACCACCTCGATGTCCGCGCGCGCGGGCACGCGCATCGACAACTTCTCCCGGGCGAGTTGCTCCACCCGGGCATGCGCCGCCCAGGTGCTGCGCTCGATCTGCAACTGGCTCCACTCGATGTTGAGCTCGTCCCGGTCGCGACTGAGCGCCTGCAGTTCGATGAAATGCTGGCGGGCCTTGTGGCGGGCATCCACGGCCGCAACGGCGGAGACCACGACTCCCAGGGCCAGCAGGATCGCGAGCGGCACGGCGTGCGCGGCCCTCATGCCGCCAGCCTCTCGGCGGCACGCAGCACGGCGCTGCGTGCGCGCGGGTTGGCCTTGATCTCTGCTGCGCCGGCGCGCACTGCCTTACCGACCGGCCGCAGCACAGGGCGCGCGTGGGCCGGGATATCAGGCAGGCCGCGCCAAGGCTCCGCGACTTCCGCCTGGCGACGGATGAATCGCTTGACGCGCCGGTCTTCCAGGGAATGAAAACTGATGACGCAGAGCCGCCCACCGGGCTTGAGCAGTGCCAGTGAGGCCTCGAGCGCGGCATCGAGCGCGGCGAGCTCGTCGTTGATGTAGATGCGGATTGCCTGGAAGCTGCGGGTGGCGGGATGCTTGCCTGGCTCACGTCCCGGCACCGCACCGGCGATCAGTTCTGCCAGTTGGCCGGTGCTGCGGATCGGCGTCACCGCGCGAGCCGCCACGATGGCGCGGGCGATGCGCCGCCCGTGACGCTCCTCGCCGTACTCGAAAAGTACCTGCGCGAGATCACGCTCGGACACGATCGCCAACCAGTCCGCAGCGCTGCGCCCGGCCTCCGGGTCCATGCGCATGTCGAGCGGACCGTCGCGCATGAAGCTGAAACCGCGCGCCGGATCGTCGAGCTGTGGCGACGACACGCCCACGTCGAGCAGCACGCCGTCGAAGCCGGCCGAAAAACCGGCCTGCACGGCGATCTGCTCCAGCTCCGCGAAGTTCCCCCTGACGATCGACACCCTCTCATCCCCGGCGAACCGCCGCTGCCCGGCCCGGACGGCGTCCGGGTCACGATCCACGGCCAGTACCCTGCCCGCCTCGCCCAGGTGCCGGAGGATGGCTGCCGTATGCCCCCCTCGCCCGAGGGTGGCATCCAGGTAGCTTCCTGCCGCATGCGGGGCGAGGGCCTCCAGCGCCTCCCCGAGGAGCACCGACGCGTGTTCCGTGGCGCCCGGCTCCACTAGAAGCTGAACGTTTCGAGTTCAGCCGCGAGCCCGCCTTCGTCGGCAGACTCCTCTGTCAACCACTGGTCACGGCGCTCGTCCCAGCGTTGCTCGTCCCAGATCTCGAACTTGTTGCCCTGGCCGATGAACATGGCCTGGCGATCGATGCCGGCGAATTCGCGCAGCTCCTTCGGCAGGAGAATGCGGCCCTGGCCGTCGAGGTCGACTTCGGTGGCATGACCGACCATGAGGCGCTGCAGACGCCGCGCCTGGCGGTCCAGCGTCGGCAGGCGGGCGAGACGCCGCTCGATGTCCTCCCACTCGGGCAGCGGGTAGACGAGCAGGCAGTAGTCACGATCGACAGTGATGATCAGCTGGTTGCTGCAACGCTCTTCGATGCGGGCGCGATAGCGCGTCGGGACCGCGAGGCGACCCTTGGCATCCAGCGAAATTCGATTGGCGCCGCGAAACATACTGGTGGCCCGAGGGAGCGTGCTCCCATTTATTCCCACTTCTTCCCACTTGGCGCCACTATATGAACCGGTGTGCCCCCCGTCAACCGC
>CAYTXS010000131.1:0-6728 GCA_964441585.1 uncultured Thioalkalivibrio sp. | reverse complement strand
TCGCGCGGATCCGCATACGGGACCTTGAGCAGGTAGGAGCCGTCCAGCTGGAACTGGCCCTCCTGCTCTGGATGCCAGGATTCACGTGCCACCCAGCGGGCGCGATCGGGGGTGAACTGCAACACGGCGAGGTCGGTGCGTGCCCCGGAAAAGATGCCAAAGCCGGAGCCGAGGTGCCGGTCGAGCTTCGCGTCGGAGATCTCGCGCGCGCCGCGCTCCAGCATCTGGGCCGACTCGATGGCGTCCGCCGAGAAAGTCCGTAACGCCTGCCGCTCGTGGCACCAGGCGTCGAGATACCAGTTGTCGCGATAGTGCACGAGCCGCTGCGGCGACACGGTGCGCTCCGTGGAGATATCGCGAACGCGGCTGTAGTGCGTGATTCGCAGCCGGCGTCGGGACAACACCGCCGAGGCGAGCGACTGGAAACAATCCGGCTCGACCGGCCGGCTGCCGACCTCAAGCACCCTGATCCGTCGGCCGACCTCCTCCGCCGAGTGGTCGCCGACCTCGATGAGCCGCCGGATGCGATCGCGCAGGGGACGAACGTGCGGCCCGAGCAGTCCCGGCTGCAGCCCCTCGAGCAACTGCTCCATCGCCAGCAGGGCATGCAATTCGCCCGCATTGAGCCACAGGCCCGGCAATTCGTAGTTCTGCGGCGCACCGTCGGCCGCCGCCAGCCGATAGCCGCCAAACTCGGCATCCCAGAGAATCGGCGCGTCCATGCGGTCGCGCAGATACTCCAGGTCGCGCTTGAACGTGGCGCGAGACACCTCCAGCGCCGCGAGAAACGCATCCCGCGAGACGACTTTCCGGCCCTTGAGCATCCGGATGATCTTGTGGAAGCGCTCTGACCGATCCATTGTCCCCGCGCCGCGCAGTTTCGCGCATGATAGCCTGCACCGGGCGACGCCACACTATCGCGCTGCAGCATCAACTGCCTCAAGTATCCGTGACCGGGGGCCGATAGGATGACTATATGGAGCTTCTGATCGTGCTGCTGGCTGTCGTCGGGCTCGCCGTCTTCTGGTGGGCGAGAGGCAATGCGTCCGCGCGCCGGCCGTCGCGAGCCGCCGCGCCGGTTCGCCGCACGGTGGCGCCGCCGGTGCCTCCGGCCGCCCGACCCGTGACCGTCCCGGCGGAACCGGGCGGGCCGATCCCGGCCATCGCCGCGATCCTGGAGGCCGGCGCGCGTTCCGAGCTCGATGAGGCGGTCCTGCCGGAACTGCTGCAGGACTTCACCCTGCTGACGGTCGACGATCTCGAACCGCAGCGGCGCAACGAACTCGTCGGGCAGTTGTCCACGGTCGCGTTGCCGCCACGCTCGGCACAACAGCTCATGTCGCCCGACTTCCTCGCCGACGCCGACACGCGCAAGTTCACGGAACTCGTCACCCACGAGCCGCTCTTGTCGGGCAAGGTGATCGGCCGGGTCAACTCCGCGTTCTATGGCCTGTCCTCGCCCATCGTCAGCGTCTCGCACGCCGTGACTTACCTGGGATTGAACGCAGTGCGCAACATGGCGCTGCAGTTCACGCTCGAGCAGGCTTTCGCGAGCGACGACCCCGAGCTGCAGGCGTTCCACGCCCGCCTGTTCGACGCAGGCACGATCGCGGCCGAACTTTGCGCCTTGCTCGGGCCCAAGCTCGGGGTGCGCGACGTCGGCGCGGCCTCCACGCAGACCGTGCTCACCTTCCTGGGCGATTTCGCGATGCCCAGCCTGTTGCCGCCGCGCGTGGCCATCGACCAGTGGCCGCTCGGCCTGCTGGATCGCACGGCCAACGAGCAATTCACGCTGGGCACCAATGCGGCAGTCATCGGCGCCTTGCTGATGGCGGAATGGGGATTGCCGCCGGCGATCAGCGACGACGTCCGCGACATCAACCGCCTGCTGGTCACCCCCGCGGAGGGCGAGATGACACCGCGGAAGACGCGGCTGGCGCTCAGCTACACCTGCGCGCGGATCGCCGAGGGTATTGCCCTCGGCCGGATCCGGGATGCCGGGCAGATCGATCCGACCAATGATGCGCAGGTGGAGTTCTTTCACCTGCGGAGCTACCTCGCGATCCCGCCGCTGGTCCGCCTGCCGAACCTGCTGGCGGAAACGGGCGTCCGGCTCGCCATCGCGCGGATGATCGCGGCGTCGCAACGCTCTCGGGAAGAAGCCGCCTCCTGAGCGCGAGTCGCTGCGAGCGCGACCGGGTCGGCCTCACCAGAGCCTGCGCATCGCGTAACGCAGGCCCCCACCGGAGCGACGATCATCGAGCTGTGGAATTGCGCGGAGTCGAGTCCGCGTGGCGGCCGCGCTGGCCGCCGACCTGCAGAATACGCCCACGACATTGTGATCACGCGGCCCCTGCAGGCGGAAACCTGCGGCAAAGGCTTTTCGGGCCTGCGCCGTTCTGAGTTGCGCGCTGGCCTGCAACTCGCCGCCGGAAATGAAGTTCGCCGCCAGCACTCCACCCGGTGCGACGAGGCGCGACAACGCCCTGGCCCAATGGCCGTTCATCGGCACGGCCCGCTGCGGTTCGCCGTCGCGATGGCTGTACAGGTCGTCCACCACCAGGTCGAACGGCGGTCCGCGCCAGGCGGCGACCCAGTCGCGGGCATCCGCCTCGTGCAGTTGCGCACCACTCGCGTCGAGCCCGAAGAACTCCCGGCCGACTTCGATGTGCACGGCATCGAGATCCACCCCGATGAGCGTGACGGGATCGATGAAGCGCCTGTACTGTAGCAGCGCGGTGCCGGCACCGATGCCCAGCACCAGGATGCGCGCAGGCGGCGTTGAGCGGGTGAATGCCGCGGCCAGGAACAGGTCCCAGGCACGACCGGTCAGGCCGGTGCGCGGGTTCCACGCGGAGTGGAATACCCCGTCGCTGAACAGGCGCCGGGTCGCACCGTGGCTGCGCACCTCGTAGCGCGTGCCGGCGGAATCGAGTTGCCACAATACTGCCACGCGGCGAGCCTAGCACGCGGCCCGGCTGAACATGTCGGCGTAATTTTTACCGCCTCCGCCGGGTCTCTTGCGTAAACTCATGGATTGCGAATGGACGGGCAAGAACTATGAAGATGACTGCAGCACGCTGGCGCTGGCTTGCCGCCGCGGCGATCTTGTCGCTGGTGGCGGTCCTCTGGCTTTCGGGGGCCGGCGATGCGCTGACGCTCGAGCAACTCAAGGCGCGCCATGCGGAGCTGCAGGCCTGGACGGGCGCCCATCCGTGGGTTGCGTCGCTCGCCTATTTCGCCGGCTACGTCGTAGTGGTGGCGCTGTCGATACCGGGCGCGGCGGTCATGACGCTGGCGGCGGGCGCGCTGTTCGGCCTGCTGCACGGGACCGTGCTGGTGTCTTTCGCCAGCACCGTCGGCGCGACGCTGGCGTTCCTTGTCGCTCGCTTCCTGCTGCGCAAGCCGCTGCGCGATCGCTACGGCGAGCGTCTCAAGGCGATCGACGCCGGGATCGAGCGCGACGGGCCCTTCTACCTGTTCACCTTGCGACTCGTACCACTGTTTCCTTTTTTCATGATCAACCTCCTGGCGGGCCTCACGGCGTTGCGCACCTGGACGTTTTTCTGGGTCAGTCAGCTCGGCATGCTGCCGGGCACGCTGGTCTACGTGTATGCGGGCACCCAGCTGGCGCAGATCTCCTCGCCCTCGGACGTGTTCTCGCCGGGTCTGGTCATGGCCTTCGTGCTGATCGGCGTCATGCCGCTCTTGATGCGCTGGCTGGCGCAGTGGCTGCAGGGCCGGCGCGTCTATCGCGGCTACGACAAGCCGAAGAAGTTCGACTACAACCTGCTCGTGATCGGCGCCGGCTCCGGCGGTCTGGTCAGCGCCTACATCGCCGCAGCGGTGAAAGCCAAGGTCGCCCTGATCGAGAAGCACCGCATGGGCGGCGACTGCCTGAACACCGGCTGCGTGCCGTCCAAGGCGCTGATCCGCTCGTCGCGGCTCGTCGCCGAAGCGCGTGACGCCGGACGCTACGGCCTCGAGGACACGGAGCTCGAGGTCGATTTCGGCCGGATCATGGACCGGGTGCAGGACGTGATCGCGAAGATCGAGCCGCACGATTCCGTAGAACGCTACACCGAGCTCGGCGTCGAAGTGATCGAAGCTGAGGCGCGGCTCGTGTCGCCGTGGGAAGTGGAAGCCGGCGGCCGCCGCCTGAGCGCCCGCAGCATCGTGCTGGCGACCGGCGCGCGACCGCTGGTACCGCCGCTCCCGGGGCTCGACGCGGTCGAGTACCTGACCAGCGACACAATCTGGGGCTTGCGGGAGTTGCCCGCGCGCCTCGTGGTGCTCGGCGGCGGGCCGATCGGTGCGGAACTTGCGCAGAGCTTCGCGCGACTCGGCAGCGAGGTGACTATCGTCGAGATGGCACCGCGGCTCTTGCCGCGCGAAGACGAGGACGCCGCCGCCGCGGTGGCCGCGCGCTTCGCAGCGGAGGGGCTGCACCTCGCGACTGGGCATCGCGCCGTGCGCGTCGAAACGGACGACACCGGGCAGCGGCTGATCTGTGAACACGACGGCGAAGAGGTCGCTTTCGCCTTCGACCGCCTGCTCATTGCACTGGGCCGGCGCGCGAACGTCGAGGGCTTCGGTCTAGAGGAGCTCGGCGTCACGCTCGACGAGCGCAAGACGCTGGCCGTGGACGGCTGGTTGCGCACCAACTTCCCGAACATCTATGCCTGCGGCGACGTCGCGGGGCCCTACCAGTTCACGCATGTCGCGGCCCACCAGGCCTGGTACGCCGCCGTCAACGGCCTGCTGGCTCCGTTCTGGTCGTTCCGCGCCGACTACCGCGTGATTCCCTGGGCCACCTTTACCGAACCCGAGGTGGCGAGGGTGGGACTCTCGGAAGACGAGGCGCGCGCGCAGGGCATCGATTACGAGGTCACCAGGTACGGCATCGACGACCTCGACCGCGCCATCGCCGACGGCGCCGAGCATGGTTTCGTCAAGGTGCTGACACGCCCGGGCAAAGACACCATCCTGGGCGCCACGATCGTCGGCGCCGAGGCCGGCAACCTGATCGCGGAGTTCATCCTCGCGATGAAGTACAAGCTCGGGCTGAACAAGCTGCTCGGCACCATCCATATCTACCCGACCATGATGGAAGCGAACAAGTACGCGGCCGGCGAGTGGAAACGCGCACACGCGCCGCAGGCAGCGCTGCGCCTGGCGCAACGGGTATTTGCTTGGCGGCGCGGCTGAAGCTGTCGATCATCGTTCCCGTCGGGCCGGGCGAGACGGCATGGCGCGGACTGCTCGAAGACCTCGCGGTGCTCGAGGGCGCCGCGGAAGTGATCCTGGTAGCCGTCGCCGGCGAGTCCCCGCGGAGCTTTGTCCCGGCGGATCACGGCTTGCGCATCTCCGCGCACTGGCAGGAGGCGCCTCCGGGACGCGCGCGGCAGCAGAATGCCGGCGCAGCCGCCGCACAAGGTGAAACGCTCTGGTTCCTGCATGCTGATTCACGCCTCAACGCCGCCGCGACGGACGCAGCGCTGGCGTTCTCCGGACGCGCCGCGCTCGGGTATTTCGACCTCGAGTTCGACGCCGACGGTCCCTGGCTGACGCGCCTCAATGCGCTCGGGGCGCGCCTGCGCAGTCGCTGGCTGGGCCTGCCCTTCGGCGACCAGGGCCTGTTGCTGCCGCGCCGGCTGTTCGACGCCATCGGCGGCTTCGACGAATCCCTGGACGCGGGCGAGGATCACGCCCTGGTCTGGGCCGCGCGCCGCGCCGGGATCCGCCTCGTGCCGCTGGGCGTCGCACTCCGGACCAGCGGGCGGCGCTATGCCGAGCACGGCTGGCTGCGCACCACGCTGCGCCATGCTGGCCTGACCGTGACACAGGCACGCCGCTTCGCACGACCCTCGGCCGCGACGCGCGACCGGCCGTGACATGAACGGCGGCGTCGCGATCTTCGTCAAGACCCCGGGCTTCTCGCCGGTCAAGACCCGCCTCGCCGCGACACTGGGTCATGCCGAAGCGGCCCGCTGGCACCGGCTCGCGGCAGCGGCAGTGGCCAGCGTGGCCGCCGGCCTGCCGGGCCTCACGGCGTACTGGGCCGTCGCCGAAGCCGATTCCGAGGCGTACGACGCGTGGTCCGGCCTGCCCTGCCTGGCCCAGGGGGCCGGCCCGCTGGGCGCGCGCATGGGCCGGGTACACGCCGAACTACTCGCGCGACACGACTTTGCATTGCTGCTCGGCGCCGATACGCCGCAACTGGACGCAGCGCACCTGTGCACCGCCATGGCATGGCTGGCCACCGAGACCCCGCGCATGGCCATGGGACGCGCCCGAGACGGCGGGTTCTGGCTGCTGGGCAGCAACCGGCAACCCCCTGCCGCGGCGTGGACGAAACACCCCTGCGGACAGGACGACACGGCTGCGGGCTATCGGGAGGCGATGGCCGCTTGCGGCACCTGGCACGAGCTGCCGCCGCTCACCGACGTGGACGAACTCGCGGACCTGTCCGCCATGCTGACGGAAATGGCTCACCTCGAGCAGCCGACCCCGGCCCAACTGCAGCTGAGCGATCGGACCCGCGCAGCGCTGGCCCGCTTGGGTTAACCTTGTCGGCTGCCGCGGCGTCCGCCGCATGACAATCGAAAAAGGAACCTCCGGATGGTGAGAACCCCGCGGAAAGCCGGCCTGGACATAGTGGTCAAGGTCACGGACAACGACGACAACCTGCGAGGCCGGTTCCTGATCTCCGCAGGCAGCCTCTACTA
>CAYTXS010000130.1:0-6756 GCA_964441585.1 uncultured Thioalkalivibrio sp. | reverse complement strand
CCATCTGCTGCTTGACGCGGCCGCGCACGCGCTTCTCGATCTGCAGCACGTCGATCTCGCCCTCGACCAGCGTCATGACGAGTTCCAGGCGGGCGCGCAGGCTCGCGGCCTCCAGCACGCGCTGCTTGTCGGACAGGCGCAGCGACATGTGCGCCGCGACCGTGTCGGCAAGGCGCCCCGGATGATCGATGCCCGACAGCGAGGTCAGGATCTCGGGCGGCACCTTCTTGGAGAGCTTCACGAAGTTCTCGAACTGCGTGACGATCGAGCGCGTCAGAATCTCGATCTCGCGATCGTCGCGGGCGTCGGCATCCTCGAGAATCTCGATGTCGGCGTGGAAATACTCGCCCTCGTGAATGTTCTTCAGCGCCACGCGATGGCCGCCCTCGACGAGCACCTTCACGGTGCCGTCGGGCAGCTTGAGCAACTGCAGGACCGTGGCCAGGGTGCCGACATCGTAGAGGTCATCGGGGCCGGGCTCGTCCACGTCGGCCTGGCGCTGGGCCACGAGCACGATCTGCTTGCCACCCTCCATCGCCTGGTTCAGCGCCTGGACGGAGCGGTCCCGCCCGACGAACAGCGGTATGACCATGTGCGGATAGACCACCACGTCCCGCAACGGCAGCACCGGGGCGCCGGTTTCCGGGATCACGGGAGTCTGCGGGCTGTTCGAAGTGTCTTCTGCCACGTTGGGGGTATCCTCATGAAAACATTAGCAACAGGGCGCCATCGGCAGGTGCCGACCCCGGCCCAGAGAGAGATATGGGGGCGCAACGGGCCGTTATCAAGCAGACTCCCCCGGTCGTCAGGGGTTCCCCCGGGGAGTTGCGTCAACGCGCCCGAGCAGGCGGCCGCTGCCGGTCGTCGGGGCTCCGCCCGGATCCCTAGTACGCAGACCCGGCAGGACGTTTTTCGTCGCGCCGCGAGTCGTCGGATTCGTAGACGATGTAGGGCTTGTTCTCGCCGTTGACCACGGTTTCGTCGACGACCACCTTGGATGCGTTCTCCATCGAAGGCAGCTCGTACATGGTGTCGAGCAGCACTGTCTCGAGGATGGTGCGCAGGCCGCGGGCGCCCGTCTTGCGCGCCATCGCCTTGCGCGCCAGGGCGCGCAGTGCGTCCTCGCGGAATTCCAGCTCGGCGCCTTCCATCTCGAACAGGCGGTGATACTGCTTGGTCAGCGCGTTCTTGGGCTCCACCAGGATCCGCACCAGCGCATCCTCGTCGAGCTCCTCCAGCGTCGCCACCACCGGCAGGCGGCCGACGAACTCCGGGATCAGGCCGAACTTGATCAGGTCCTCGGGCTCGACGTCGTGGAACAGCTGCCCGGCCGTCTTCTGGTCCAGGATGCCCTGCACCTCCGCGACGAAGCCGATGCCGCTCTTCACGGAGCGGTTGGCGATGATCTTCTCGAGGCCGGCAAAGGCGCCGCCGACGATGAACAGGATGTTGCGCGTATCGACCTGCAGGAATTCCTGCTGGGGATGCTTGCGCCCGCCCTGGGGCGGCACCGAGGCGATCGTGCCCTCGATCAACTTGAGAAGCGCCTGCTGGACCCCTTCGCCCGACACGTCGCGGGTGATCGATGGGTTGTCCGACTTGCGCGAAATCTTGTCGATCTCGTCGATGTACACGATGCCCGTCTGCGCCCGCTCGACGTCGTAGTCGCACTTCTGCAGCAGCTTCTGGATGATGTTCTCGACATCCTCGCCGACGTAGCCCGCCTCGGTGAGGGTCGTGGCATCGGCAATGGTGAACGGCACGTTGAGCAGGCGCGCGAGCGTCTCAGCCAGCAGCGTCTTGCCGCAGCCGGTCGGGCCGATCAGGAGGATGTTGCTCTTCGCCAGCTCCACTTCGTCGGCGCGGCCGCGCTCGGCGTTGCGGCTTTCGAGGCGCTTGTAATGGTTGTACACCGCCACCGCAAGCACTTTCTTCGCGGCGGACTGGCCGATCACGTACTGGTCGAGGACCGAGTTGATTTCCTGGGGCCGCGGCAACTTGCTCTTGCCCGGTTCGCTCTTGTCCTCGAGCTCTTCGCGGATGATGTCGTTGCACAGCTCGACGCATTCGTCGCAGATGAACACCGACGGGCCGGCAATAAGCTTGCGCACCTCGTGCTGGCTCTTGCCGCAAAAGGAGCAATAAAGCAGCTTGCCGTCGTCGTGCTTGCCGCGGTGGTCGTCAGCCATTCCTTAACCTCGGGGGTTCGAACCGTTAACCGGGCGCACGGGCGCATTCCGGCAGAGCTTATATATCACGCCGCCGTGACCGGCTGCAAAAAAGGCGCTGCGGCGCAGCAGTCACCCCTGCAGCGGCAGCGCCTCGCCCCGGCGGCTGAGGACGCGGTCCACGAGGCCGTATTCGACGCACTCGTCGCCGCCCATGAAAAAGTCCCGATCGGTGTCCTTGGCGACTTTTTCCTTGTCCTGCCCGGTGTGCGCGGCGAGGAGTTCGTTCAGGCGGTCGCGGATCTTCAGGACCTCGCGGGCGTGGATGTCGATGTCCGACGCCTGGCCCTGGAAGCCGCCCAGCGGCTGGTGGATCATGATCCGGGAGTGCGGCAGGCAAAAGCGCTTGCCGTGAGCGCCGGCCGCGAGCAGGATCGCGCCCATGCTGGCCGCCTGCCCGACGCAGATGGTCGAGACGTCCGGCTTGATGAACTGCATGGTGTCGTAAATCGACATGCCGGCGGTGACGACGCCGCCCGGCGAATTAATGTACAGGTGGATGTCCTTGTCCGGATTCTCGGACTCGAGGAACAGCAGCTGCGCGACGATCAGGTTCGCCATGTGATCCTCGACCGGGCCCACCACGAAGATCACGCGCTCCTTGAGGAGCCGCGAGTAGATATCGTAAGCGCGCTCCCCACGCGCGGTCTGCTCCACCACCATGGGGACGAGGTTCAACGCCTTGGTCGTCATTCTTTCACTCCGCTGCCGCCCGCCGGCGACGATATCTCTACAAGTATCCGAACCCGGGACGGCGCGCAAGCGCGCCCCGCCTCAGCCGTTCTCCTGGTCCATCAGTTCGCCGAAGGGAACCGGTTTTTCCTCGACCTGGACGCGCTCCAGCAGCCAATCCACGACCTGGTCC
Organism: uncultured Thioalkalivibrio sp.; assembly: GCA_964441585.1. Lineage (GTDB taxonomy): Bacteria > Pseudomonadota > Gammaproteobacteria > Steroidobacterales > XN24 > XN24. Next base: position 3,663 of record CAYTXS010000130.1, on the reverse strand, counting down.
TCGAGCACGCTGGTTTCGATCTGGGACATGAGGTCGGGGTTGTTGCGGTAGATCTTGATCACCGCCTCGGCGTCGCCGTAACCCTCGCCGATCGACTGCAGCTTTTCCTGCACCCGCGCCGGATCGACGCGGATCTCGTTGTTACGCACGATTTCGCCGATCAGCAGGCCGAGGGCGACGCGGAACCTGGCCGGCGCTTCGAAAGGCTCGCGCGGCGGCAGCTCGGCGCTGCCGGCTTCCGCATTGGGATTCATCCGCCGGGCCATGTCCTGCTGCAGACTCTGGATCTCCTCCTCGACCAGTGCGCCGGGCACGTCGAAGGTGTTGGCCGCCACCAGCTTGTCGAGCACCTGGCGCTTGAGGGTGTCGCGCACCCGCAGGCGGGCTTCCTCGCGCATGTTGTCCTCGACCTCGGCGCGGAGCCGCTCGACGCCGCCTTCCTCGATGCCGAAGGAACGACAGAAGTCCTCGTCGACCTCGGGCAAAGCCGACTCTTCGACCTTGCGCGCGGTGACCTTGAACTGAGCCTGCTTGCCGGCCAGTTCCTCGGCGCCGTAGTCGGCCGGAAACTCCACCTCGATGAGCCGTTCCTCGCCCGGGGCGATGCCCTTGAGGCCCGCCTCGAAATCCTTGAGCATGCGCCCCTCGCCCAGCACGATGCCGATATCGTTGCCCGCGCCGCCGCGGAAGGCCTCGCCGTCGATGGTGCCCTCGAAGTCGATGGTGACCCGGTCGCCCTCGGCCGCGCCGCGCTCCACCTCGGTCCAGACGGTCCGCTGGGCGCGCAGCTTGTCCACCATCGCGTCCACGTCCGCGCTCGTAATTTCCGCCGTGGGCTGTTCCACCTGGATGGTCTTGACGTCCTGCAGCTCGATCTCGGGAAACACCTCGAACACCGCGGTGAAGCTCAGACCGTCCGCCGGGGTCGCCTTGTGGCTCTCGATGCGCGGGCTGCCGACCGGGCGAAGCTTCTTCTCCGAGATCGCCTCGATCCAGCTGTTGCGCAGCATCTCGGAAACGACGTCCTCGCGGATCTGGGGCCCGTACTGCTGGCGAATCACCTTGAGTGGCGCCTTGCCGGGGCGAAATCCCTTGATCTTAGCGCGACGGCTCATGTCCTTGAGCCGCTTGTCAATCTCTCCCTCGACGCGCTCGGCCGGCACTTCGACCGTCATGCGCCGTTCGAGGCCCTCGGTGGACTCCACAGAAACCATCACAGCATCGTTCCTCTTTGCTAAGCGATCCGCCGCGGGCGTCCGCGGCGCATGTTGTCGTTGCCCGTCACCCGGGCTCGGGAGGCTGGTGCGAAAGGAGAGACTCGAACTCTCACGGGGGATCAACCCCACCGGGACCTAAACCCGGCGCGTCTACCAGTTCCGCCACTTTCGCGCTTGGGACCGGAGGGCCGAATCCAGCCACGCCCGCGCCAGACCAGCCGTCAAGTATACCTAGGAAGCTGTTCACATTCCCGTTTTCTGGCGGCGCCGCCCCGGCGATTCTGCGCCGACCTGCCGCTGGGCGAACCGCCCAAATGACGAGACCGCCTTGCGGCGGTCTCGCTGGGGTCGATTTGGTGGGCCGCGAAGGAATCGAACCTTCAACCTGCGGATTAAGAGTCCGTTGCTCTGCCAATTGAGCTAGCGGCCCAGTGTCTTGCCGCGAAGGCAAGACGCGAATTTTGGCCGCGCGTCACGGCTTTGTAAAGAACCGCCGATGCGCGACGGGAAAATGGGGTGGACGATGGGACTCGAACCCACGACGACTGGAATCACAATCCAGGGCTCTACCAACTGAGCTACGCCCACCATAGTCAGGCGCGTAATCATAAACCAGTTTTCCGGAAATGGCGCGCCCGGCAGGACTCGAACCTGCAACCCTCGGCTTAGCTTACCAACTACCGCTTTCGCGGCCCCGCAATCCGCGGGTTTGTGGTCTGGACTATCCCTTCGCCATCTCAGGCGCCGCACGTCTAGTCTCTACGGAGCCCTGCGGTAGTCCGCTGCGGAATTCACATTCCGCGACTGACCGTTCCCAGCTGCTCTTACCCTCAGCGAAACATTCGAACCGAATTCACGCGGCTTGACGTAGTAGCACTCATCGGTATCAGGACAATAGATGCAAAACAGGTCGACTTCATCCTTGTCGATCGGACTGGTATGGGTACCATTCCTGTCCGCCCAGCAAGTCGAGAACTTGACCTCGATCTTGCCGTGTCGATCTATCGCTCGGTACTTAACCTGAACCCTTTGAAATACCCCATCTTTGTATGCCACAAGATCGAACGGACTGTGTTCGGTCAGCGGCACGAACAACGTGAATCCCTGCTCGAACAGATCTAACTGAGCCTTCAGAACGCCCAGATCACCCTTTTCCTTGGTGTGGTGAACCGACTTCATCGAGTCAGGATACACCTCAGGACGGGGTCATCTGCAGGTTTCCACGGGATTGCCATCAGCATTACCTGTTAAGGTTTCCCCGTTACGGTGCGGTTCACTGCAGCGGTTCTGTTTCCCGCTGCAGGCTCCTCACTCAAAGGCCGATGCTCTGTCCGGTTGAGCTACGGGCGCCTCAACTTAACTCTTCTATCCCTCTCGCGATCAAATTGGTCGGGGCAGAGGGATTCGAACCCCCGACCTTCTGCTCCCAAAGCAGACGCGCTACCAGCCTGCGCTATGCCCCGGCGTATCCCCCGAAACGGCAGCGCATGATACGCCCGGCCCGCAGGCAGGTCAACGCGCAAAAAGCCGGTTTTCCTTGTTCGCTCCGATGCTTGCGTGAGACAATCCGGCCCCCTTCGCAGCGGGTTCCGAGACGCGTGACGGCACGACTGATCGATGGGCGGCAAGTCGCCGCCGACCTCCAGCGAGACCTGCGGGCCCGCGTCGAGAACCGCGTCGCGGCCGGCCGGCGCCCCCCGGGGCTCGCCGTGGTCATGGTCGGACAGGACCCCGCTTCGGCGATCTACGTGCGCAACAAGCGCAAGGCCTGCGATGAGGTCGGCATCCGCTCGGTGGCCTACGACCTGCCCCAGGACACCGACCAGGACGCGCTCGACGCCCTGGTGGCCGGACTCAATGCCGATGCCGCGATCGACGGGATTCTCGTGCAGCTGCCCCTGCCGGAGCAGCTCGACGCCCGCCGCGTGATCGAGGCGATCGATCCCGCGAAAGACGTGGACGGCTTTCATCCCTACAACATCGGCCGCCTCGCGCAACGCATTCCGCTGCTGCGTCCCTGCACACCGGCAGGGGTGATGGAATTGCTCGCCCGCAGCGATATCGAGGTGCGCGGCCGAAGCGCCGTCGTGGTCGGCGCCTCGAACATCGTCGGCCGGCCCATGGCGCTGGAGCTGCTGCTGGCCGGCGCCACGACGACCGTCTGCCACCGTTTCACGGCGGACCTGGGCGCGGAAGTGGCACGGGCCGACATCGTGGTGGTCGCGGTCGGCAAGCCCGGGCTGGTGCGCGGCGCCTGGATCCGTCCCGGCGCCACGGTGATCGATGTCGGCATGAACCGGCTGCCCGACGGCCAGCTGTGCGGCGATGTCGAGTTCGACGCGGCGGCGGAGCGCGCCGGCTGGATCACCCCGGTGCCCGGCGGCGTCGGCCCCATGACCGTGGCCATGCTGATGAAGAACACCCTGGATGCGGCGGAGCGCCGCGA
>CAYTXS010000129.1:0-6784 GCA_964441585.1 uncultured Thioalkalivibrio sp. | reverse complement strand
CTGTTGTCCACCGATGTGGGTCCCGTGATCGATGCGGATGCCTGCGGCACGCTGGAGGCGCATGTCGCCCGCATGGAGCAGGAGGAACGGGTCGTCGCCCGCTGCCACCTGCCGTCCTCGAGCGAGCATGGCACGTTCCTGGCGCCCGTCGTGGTGCGGCTGGATTCGATCGAGCAGCTCGAACGGGAGGTGTTTGGTCCGGTGCTCCATGTCGTGAGCTACGCTGCCAGCGATCTGGACCGCGTCATCGCGGACATCAATGCCACCGGCTATGCGCTCACGCTCGGCGTCCACAGTCGCATCGATGCGCGAGCCCGCGAGGTGTTCGCCAAGGTGAAAGCCGGCAATGTCTACGTCAACCGGAACATGGTCGGTGCGGTTGTGGGCGTGCAGCCTTTCGGCGGCACCGGACTGTCGGGCACGGGCCCGAAGGCCGGCGGCCCCGGCTACCTGCACCGCTTCATGACCGAACGCACCTTGTCGGTGAATACTTCGGCGGTCGGCGGCGACGCCGGTCTGCTTTCGCTTTCGGAGCGCTGAGGCGCGCGCGGCGATGGCCATCAGCATCTTCGACCTGATCAAGGTGGGCGTCGGTCCCTCCAGTTCGCACACCATGGGGCCGATGCTGGCGGCGCGCCGCTTCCTGCTGGACTTGCAGGAGACCGCAGTGTTCGATCGCATCGAGCGCGTTGGAGCGCAGTTGTATGGCTCGCTCGCACTGACGGGCAAAGGCCACTGCACCGATCGCGCGATCCTGCTCGGTCTCGAGGGCGAGGAGCCGAAAACCATCGAACCGGCGACTGTCGATGCGCGCCTCGCCCGCATCCGCGGCGAAGGACGGCTGAAGCTGCTAGGCGAGCGCGAGATCGACTTCGACGAAGCCATGGACCTGTTGTTCCACCGCGATCAGATCCTGCCGCGGCACGTCAACGGCATGCGCTTCACTGCCTTTGACGGCGCGGGCGAGCAGGTTGCCATGGAACGGTTCTACTCGATCGGCGGCGGCTTCATCGTGCGCGAGGACGAGCAGGAGAGCGATGCGGCATCGGCCGTGCAGCTGCCGTTTCCGTTCGACACGGCCGCGGAGCTGCTGGAACAGTGCCGCAGCCACGGGATGCGCATCGACGAACTGGTGCTGGCGAACGAGACGGCGTGGCGCCCGGTGGAGGAGACGCGCCGGCAGTTGCTCGAGCTATGGCAGATCATGAAGGACTGCGTGCGCCTCGGCTTCCAGGCCGAAGGCGTCTTGCCCGGGATATTGAAAGTCCCGCGCCGCGCTCCCCGGCTCTACCGCGAGTTGTGCGGCGAGGGTGCTGCGGGTGACTTCATGGACTGGATCAATGCCTATGCGCTTGCCGTGAACGAGGAGAACGCGGCGGGCGGACGGGTGGTGACTGCTCCCACCAACGGGGCGGCGGGAATTCTTCCCGCCGTGCTGCATTATTACCGGCGTTTCGTCACGGGGGCCGATGAAGAGGGCATCGTGCGCTTCCTGCTCACCGCTGGCGCCATCGCGATTCTCTACAAGAAGAACGCGTCGATCTCCGGTGCCGAAATGGGCTGCCAGGGTGAGGTCGGTGTCGCCTGCTCGATGGCCGCCGGCGGCCTCGTGGCAGCCTTGGGCGGCAGCAATTCCCAGGTGGAAAATGCCGCAGAGATCGGCATGGAGCACAATCTCGGCCTGACCTGCGACCCGATCGCAGGGCTGGTGCAGATTCCCTGTATCGAGCGCAACGCGATGGGTGCCGTTAAGGCAGTCAATGCAGCGCGAATGGCTTTTCGTGGCGACGGCTCGCACAAGGTCAGCCTGGACCAGGTCATTGCCACGATGCGCCAGACCGGGATGGATATGTCCACCAGTTACAAGGAAACCTCGCGGGGCGGACTGGCGGTCAACGTTCCCGAGTGTTGATCGAGACCGGTCAGTCGGCCGGCAACAAGCGCCGATACTCCTCCTGCACCATGTCGTAGCATTCGCAGGCTACCGCCTCGAGCCGTGCCCGGTCGAGCACCTGGATTCGGGCACGATGATTCTTCACCAGTCCCTGCTGATGAAGCTTGTTGACGGCGATCGTGACGCCTTCCCGGCGCACGCCGAGCGCATTGCTTACCGCGTCGTGGGTGACGAGGAGCGTGTCGGACAGCGCGCGGTCACTGGCATGCAGCAGCCAGCGAGCGAGGCGCTGCTCGATGCTGTGGCGCCTCAGGCACACGGCGTTCTGGGCGACCAGCGTCAGCAGTGACTGGACGTAACGCAACATGATGCGGTGCGTAGGCGCGGAGTGCCCGAGTTCCGCTGCGAATATCGCGGCGTCGAGGCGCCGCGCTTGCCCGGCCATGGTCACCGTGGCCTGGTTCACGGCGCTGTCGCCGCCCAGGATGATCGGCACGCCCAACAGGCCTTCGTTGCCGATGGCCGCCACCTCGGTGGTGCCGCCGTCCTGCGTCAGGTTGAGCAGCGAGATGGTGCAATTCAGCGGGAAGTAGACATGGCGGGCGACCTGTCCCGGAGCCCGCAGAATCGTTCCCGGGACCAGCTGAACCAGCTCCGTCTCTGCCGACAGACGCCGGCTGACACTTCGCGGGAGAAGATCGAGCAGGTGATTTCCGTAGCCCTCCGGCTTGCTCGTCAAGACGCACTCCCTGCGATGAAAATGACTGGCGGTAAGAACGTGTAGCGGGTTTTATTTATCCCGAGGAATAGTCCGCGTTACGTTGCATTGAGTCCGTGCGAAATCGCACCGTCAAGCTAATCTATACGTACTAGCATCATGCGCTCTGAGGATGCGCCGTGCAGGAAAGCGCGGGGCAACGGCGGCACACCGGATGCCAAGAGTTGATCGGCTGGAGTGACGAACTTGGTCCTCGATATCTTCTCAGGCCTGCCAGATATGGAGATTCTGCAGCGCCGGCTGCGGCAACTGGTCGATGCGCAGGGCGAATCCCGGGCTGTCGCGGTGCTGCTGCTGGTGGTCGATCGGATCCAGGCTGTTGCAGCGCAATACGGTGTTTCCGCGGCGCAACAGCTGAACGGCCAGCTGGTGGCGCGCCTGTTGCGTGTCGTGCAAGGCGAGGGGAACGTCTTCTGCTCGGCGCTCGGGCGGTTCGTGGTGGTTCTCAGCGCGGCGCCCGACGAGGCGCGGGGCCGGCGCGACGGCGAAGCCATCCGCGCCCAACTCTGCGGCACTTATATCGTCGATACGCAGTTCGTGCGGATCGACGTGCGATTCGGTGTCGCGCTCCACGACGGCACGGAGACGGCGGTGGAATCCCTGTTGGCCCGGGCGTTCGAAGACCTCGAAAGCCAGGGTGACTCCCCGGACCCGCCGGCGTCGGCCCGGCCGGGCCCCGTTTGACGCCCCCGTCCGCTGGACGTTACATTGCGGCGATGCACAATCCAGCACCGACCAGGCGGCCGGACCCGGTTCTGCGCGTCAAGCGACCGCAATCCGGCGGCGAGGAAGTGGCGAACAGTTTCAGCCACGGCACGGCCTTCGTCGCGGCGGTCATCGGCACGCCCTTCCTGCTGGCGGAGGTGGCGCGCAACGGCAGCATCATGGATATCGTCGCGGCCGGAGTCTTCGTGGCAACGGTCCTGCTGGCCTATCTCGCTTCCACCATCTATCACGCCGTACCCTGGCCGCGTGCCAAGAGCGTCTTGCGTGCCGTGGATCACGGCTCGATTTTTCTCCTGATCGCAGGCACTTACACGCCCTTTACGCTGGGCGTCCTGCGCGGCGGCTGGGGCTGGACGCTGTTCGGCCTGGTGTGGACGCTGGCGTTGGCCGGCGTGGTGATGAAGGCGCTGGGCGGCGTGCGCCTGCACAAGCTGTCGCTGGGCGTTTATCTCGGGATGGGCTGGCTGATCCTCGTCGCCATCGTGCCGCTCGTCGAGCGCATGGCGCCCGCCGGGCTCGCCTGGCTGGTGGCCGGTGGGGTGGCTTACACGGGCGGCGTGGTCTTCTATGCGCTCGATCGCTATCCCTACTGCCATTTCATCTGGCACCTGTTCGTCATCACGGGCACGGCCTGCCATTTCGTCGCCGTGATGCGGTACGCCGCCGCCTGAGCCCCGCCGTCCGGCGGTCCAGCCTGCGGCAATCCCTGTCGGTATCTCTCCGGATTCCAGCCGTGCGCGTCCGGTCATAAGCTTTCAGGGCGCATACCCATGGATCGGGCCGGAGTGCTTTTCCGGATGTCGAAACTCAATCCAGCCGGGGAGGGCCTGGCGTCCTTCCGAGGCTTCCAGACCCGCTTTCGCGTGGTCGGCAACAGCCGTTCTCATTGGCCGTTGCTTTGTGTGCACGGTGGGCCAGGTCTCGGCAGCGACTACCTGCAGCCGCTCGAGGCGATGGCCACCACCGGCCGCCAGGTGGTTTTTTACGACCAGTTCGGCTGCGGCAGTGGCCAGGCGCCGGTCGCGGACCCCGAATGGTCGCTGCAACTCTTCGTCGAGGAACTGGCGGCGGTCCGCGCAGCCGCGGGCCTCGAGCGCTGCCACCTGCTGGGGCACGGCTGGGGCGGCATCGTGGCCTTGCAATATGCACTGGGACAACCATCCGGCCTCGAGAGCCTCGTGTTGTCGAGCACGGTCGCAAGCGTGCCGCAGTGGCGTGCCGACATCGCCAGGCTGGTCGAGGCGCTGCCCGAGGATATTCGCGGCCCCCTCCAGCAGCATATCCGCGCTGGCGGGGTTGCCAGTCCGGTCTGCCAATGTGTCGTCGATGCCTTCATGCGCCACCATTTCTGCAGGATGAATCCCTGGCCCGACAGCCTGTCGCGCTGTCAGGCCCGCGCGCGAGGCGTTCCCGAAGCGCGCCATGCGATGCTGGGGGCGAGCGAGATTCAGCCGGCCGGGCAGCTCGAAAACTGGGACGTCACCGGGTGGCTGGGGGAGATCGCCTGCCCGACACTCGTCGTCTCTGGGCGCTACGACATGGTGCCGCCGCCGAGCGCAGCTGCGCTGTACCGCGGGATCCCGGGTTCGGAGTGGGTCGTGTTCGAGCACAGCGCTCACGTGCCGCATCTCGAGGAGCCGGAGCGTTATCTGGAAGTGCTCGACGGTTTCCTGGAAAAAAACGAGCACACGGTGGCCCAGCGCGTATGAACGCGGCTCACTCGGGTTGTTTCTTGGGATAATCGAACCAGGCGAACCGTGCCCGGCGGGGATCGATATCCGACCACGAAGGCGCGCGATCGAATTCCACGCACAGCATCCCCGCAGTCGGCATGTTGTCCAGGCGGATCTCTGCAAGCTGGTTGGCGAGGTCGGTCATTCCCGGGTTATGTCCGACCAGGAGGACGGTTGCGATATCGTCCGGCGCGCGGCGAACGAAGGACAACATCGTGTCCGGTGAGGCGTGGTACAGGCCCGCGTCCGTGACGATGCGGTCCTCGCGATAGCCGAGCTCCCGGGCGACGGCGCGCGCCGTGCTGATGGCCCGCAAGGCGGCGCTGGAGATGATCAGGTCCGGTTGCTGGCCGCGCCGGGCAAGCCGGCGGCCCATCTCGGGGACATCGCGCAGGCCGCGCGGCGCCAGGGGGCGATCGAAGTCGTCCAGCCGCGCGTCATCCCAGCCGGACTTGCCATGGCGCAGCAGAATGAGCCGGCGCATCGCTTCAGTCCTCTTCCGGCAGCTCGACCTCGATCCGGCCGTTGCGGACACGGACAGGAAAAGTCTGCACCGGGGCGTAAGCGGGGGGACTCAGCGCCCGGCCGGTGCGCAGGCAGAACCGGGCGCCGTGTCGCGGGCAGACGACCTGGTCGCCGACCACGGGGCCGCCCGCCAGTTCGGCGCCGTCGTGCGTGCAGACATCCTCGATGGCGTACAGGGTGCCATCTACGTTGAACACGGCAGCCGTCAACTCGTCTGTCTCGACGAGCGCGTAGCTGCCTCGCTCGATCTTTCCTTCGGCCACCACATCGTGCCACTGGCTCATCAGAACATGCCCGTCTGGAGTCTCGCGGCCTCCGACATCATGTCGCGGTTCCATGGTGGATCGAATGTCAGTTCGACCCGCGCTTCCCGCACCGTCGGGATGATCTCGAGCTTGTCCTTCACGTCCATGACGAGCACTTCGCCCATGCCGCAGCCCGGCGCCGTGAGTGTCATCATGACCTCGACATCGCGCTGGCCCTCGTCGGCCGGTTTCAGCTGGCAGGTGTAGATCAGGCCGAGGTCCACGATGTTGATCGGGATCTCCGGGTCGAAACAGGTCCGCAGCTGCTCCCAGACCAGTTCCTCGACATCTTCGTCGGCGGCGTTGGGCGGTAGCTCCGGGCGCGCGACCGGATCCTTGCCCAGTGCGTCGGCATCCTCGCCGGCAATGCGGAACAGGTTGCCGTCGAGGTACACGGTGAAACTGCCGCCGAGGGCCTGCGTGATGAGGCCGCGCGCGCCCTTGCGGAGGATCACCTGGTCGCCCGCCGGCACGATGATCGCCTTGCAGTCGCGTGCGAGGGTCACGGGTTCGCTGTCTTGTCCGTACATGGTTGACCTTACTCGGTGCTGACGACACCGCCCCCGGCGAGGGCGGAATGAATGGTATGCCAGCAAAGACTGGCGCATTTCACACGGCTCGGATAGGCGCGCACCCCGGCAAGTGCGGCCAGCTTGCCCACCGTGTCGATGTCGGCTTCCTCGGTCCCGGTCAGCATGCCGTGGATGCGATCGTAGAGCGCCTCCGCCTCGGGCCGTGTCAGGCCGCGCAGCGACTCCGTCATGAGTGATGCCGAGGCCACGGATATGGCGCAGCCGGAACCCTCGAATGATACATCCTCGAT
>CAYTXS010000128.1:2892-6846 GCA_964441585.1 uncultured Thioalkalivibrio sp. | reverse complement strand
GGCAGGCCGGCCTGGGCAAGCGCCGCGAAGCTGTAGGCGCTGATGTCGTGGGCGATCTTGAAGCCCTCGCGGGTGACCGAATCCACGAAGCGACCGCTCAGCTGCTCGCGCGGCGCGAAGCCGACCGAATGGACGATGCTGTCGATCCCGTCCCAGTGATCGCCCAGGGCCTCGAAGGCGGAGGCGATCTGCGCGTCCTCGGCGACGTCCATCGGACACGTGAAACCGCCGCCGAGCTGTTCCGCCATGGCCTCGACACGCGGCTTGAGCTTGTCGCCCTGGTAGGTGAAAGCGAGTTCGGCGCCCTCACGATGCATCGCCTGCGCGATGCCCCAGGCGATGGAGCGCTCGCTTGCGAGGCCGACGATCAGTACGCGCTTGCCGTCAAGAAATCCCATCTAGAAGCTCCTTAACCGCCGGATTGCGCGGTGACGTCAACGTGCAGGACAAGGCGTTGGCCCGGCTGGAGATAACGGTCCCTGTCCAACTGGTTCCAGCGGCGGATGTCCGCCACCGAAACGCGGAAATTGCTTGCGATCCGTGACAGCGAATCGCCGCGCCGCACAGTGTAGTGCACCCGGCGGATGGTCGGCTGTGCCTGTGGTGCCCGGCCCGCCGCTTGAGATGCCGCGCTGCGGCCGTCGCCGCGCGTCCAGACGACCAGTTCGCGTCCGACGGACAGCGTGTCGCCCGGCGCCATGCCGTTCCACGCCGCGAGTTCGCGCACGCCCACGCCGTGGCGGCGCGAGATCACCCAGAGCGACTCCCCCTTGCCCACGGTGTGCGTGAGGCGAGTGCGCCCCGGCCGGGCGCGCTGCTGCGTGTCGGCAAGACGGTTGTCGGCGCTCAACGGATAGTCCGTGACGCTGCGCGTGGAGGTGGGGATCATCAGGTGCGCGCCCAGCCGGATGTTGGTGCCGGAGAGGCCGTTCACGGACTGCAGCACCGGGACGGTCGTCCGGTAATGCTGCGCGATGCCGCCGAGCGTGTCGCCGCGGCGCACTTGATGACGCTGCCAGCGCACGCGTTCCGCGGCCGGCAAGGCAGCGAGTGCGGCGGCGAACGACGCCGCGCGCTCCACTGGCAGATGCAGGCGATGCGGCCCCGCTGGATCGGTCGCCCAGCGATTGAAGCCCGGGTTGAAGGCCTGCAGCGCCTCGAGTTCCAGCTCCGCGAGTTCCGCCGCCACGGCCAGGTCGATCTGGCCGTCGAGCTCGACTGTCGTGAAGACGGGTTCGGGCGGGATGCGCGGCAACTCCAGGCCGTGGGCATCCGGATCGGCAAGAACCGCGGCCAGGCCGAGCAGCCGCGGCACATAGTTGCGTGTCTCCCTGGGGAGCGACAGGTCCCAGAAGGTCGCCGGCCGGCCGGCCTTCAGGTTCCTGTCGATAGAGCGGCCGACGCGGCCCTGTCCGCCGTTGTAGGCCGCTAGAGCCAGCAGCCAGTCGCCGTCGAAGCGCGCGTGCAGGGACTCGAGATAATCCAGGGCGGCCTGCGTGGAGTCCACCACGTCGCGCCGTCCGTCGTACCACCAGTTGCGGCGCAGGCCGATGTGCGTGCCGGTGGCGGGCACGATCTGCCAGAGCCCCGCGGCGCGCCCGTGTGAATAGGCGAATGGATCGTAGGCGCTCTCGATGACCGGCAGGAACGCGAGCTCCGCCGGCAGGCCGCGTGCCTCGATCTCTGCTGCGACGTGGGACAGGTAGGGCCGGGCACGTTCGAGCACCCGCGCGAGATATGCCGGGTTGCGGGCAAACCATTCGACCTGGGTGGCCACTGCCGGGTGGCTGACGGCCGGCAGGGCGAAGCCGTTCCGCAGGCGGGCCAGCAGGTCGTCGGGCGGTGGTTCGTCGGGCGTGGCCGCGGTGGGCGATGCTTTGGTGTCAGTGGCCCCGACGAGAATTGCATCGGGTGCCTCAGTGAGCAATGCGTCGGCGTTCGCTGACTCAGTGAGCAAGGCGTCGGCTGCCTCGCTGCGCGGGGTCTCCGTGTCTGCAGGTGAGTCGTTTTTCGCGGCGAGCGCGCCGTCCTGCACGCTGTCGCGCGGCACGGCGCAGGCCGCGAGCGAGACCGCGAGGAGCACGCTGGCGAGGCGCGGAACCATGCCGGCGCGTCGGAGGCGCACCTCAGGAGAAGCCATCTTTCCAGCGACGCACGGCGGCGAAGACTTCGACGCGCGAGGCGAGGTCGTGACCGGCCTGTTCCCGGGCGGCGCTGGCCACGGTCGGCTCGTCGCAGCGCAGGAACGGGTTGATGCGCTTCTCCACGGCCAGGGTCGAGGGCAGGCTGGGGGCGTCCCCCCGGCGCATGGCGGCGACCTGCTCGGCATGGGCAGCGATGTCGGTGTTGTCCGGCTCTACTGTGCGGGCGAAACGCAGGTTGGCGCCGGTGTATTCATGTCCGCAATAGACGCGCGTCTCGTCCGGCAATGCGGCGAGCGCATCGAGAGAGGACAGCATCTGCGCGGGGGTGCCTTCGAAGACGCGGCCGCAGCCGGCGCTGAACAGGGTGTCGCCGCAGAACAGCGCGCCATGCCCGTGGAAGGCGACGTGGCCAGCCGTGTGCCCGGGGATGTCGATGACGTCGAAGGCGAGGCCGAGTTCGGGCAGTTCGACGCGGTCGCCGCCGGACACCACCGAGGTCATGCCGGGCACCGGTTCGTCGGCGGGTCCCCAGGCGGGGATATCGAATGCGTCCCGCAGCGCGGGGATGCCGCCCGAGTGATCGGGGTGGTGATGGGTCAGCAGGATCGCCACCGGTGTGAGCTCGCGGTCGGCGAGCGCGGCGATGACCGGTTCTGCATCGCCCGGGTCGACGATGGCGACGCGGCTTGGGTCCGCGCCGTGGATGAGCCAGATGTAGTTGTCGCGAAATGCTTCGACGGCGGTAACTTTAAGCATGCGGCGATTCTACGGGCGGAAGTGGCCGGCAGCCAAGCCGGTGCGCCTGGCGGACCCTGTTGCGGGGCCGGTCGAGCCGTTATCCTTGCGGCCATGCCGGTATACCCCTCTGAGTTGTTGGAATGGCTGGAAACCCCGACGGGCCAGCGCCTGCGGGCCGCCGAGCAGGCGGTGGCGGCCGAGCCGTTGCGCCGGGTGTTCGGTTCACAATTGCTGCAGGTGGGGGCATGGGGTGCACCGGGCGCGTTCATCGGTCTCGCGGGAACGGTGCGCCGGGCAGTGTGTTCCGACGTCGACGCGCCGGGCGTGAGTTTCATCGCCGAGGACTGGCAGTTGCCGGTGGCGAGCCACTCGGTGGACGCCCTGCTCTTGCCGCATACCCATGAGCGCTCCAGCGAGCCGCACCAATTGCTGCGCGAATGCGAGCGGGTGCTGACCGGCGGCGGACGGTTGATCGTGATGGGCTTCAACCCATGGAGTGTGCTGGGCCTGCGGCGGTTGTTGACGCGGGGTGGCTGGCCCCCGCAGGTGCATCAGCTGTATTCCGAGCGGCGCCTGCGCGACTGGCTGTCGCTCCTGAATTTCGATGTCACCTCGGTGTCGCGGTATTTTCCTGCGTTCACCGATGCGGACGGGCAGGGTCAACGCGCGCGCGGGTTGCCCGGGTATTACGGCGGGTACCTGCTGGTGGCGGTGAAGCGGGTGCATGCCGTCACGCCCCTGCGGCGGCTGTGGCGCCGGCCGGAGCGGGTGCCGACGGGGCTTGCGGAGCCGACGCGGCGGAATTTGCTGTGAGCGAGGTAGGCGAAGCGGGTGAGGCTGAAAGCAAAGCGGGCCAGGCGATGAGCGCGGTGGAGGCGTGGACCGACGGCGCGTGTCGCGGCAATCCGGGGCCGGGCGGCTGGGGTGCGCTGCTGCGCGCGGGCGGCCGGGAGCGCGAGCTGAAAGGTGGCGAGTTGCTGACGACCAACAATCGCATGGAGCTCATGGCGGCGATCATGGCGCTGGAGGCGTTGAAGCGGCCGTGCAGCGTCGATATCTACACGGACTCGCA
>CAYTXS010000128.1:0-2792 GCA_964441585.1 uncultured Thioalkalivibrio sp. | reverse complement strand
ATCGACAACTCGGTGCGCGAGCTGCACGGCGCCTTGCTCGATGCCCGGCTGCTGGCCGACGTGTTCCTCGCGATGACGGGCGGCCAGGCCGAGCTGGGTCTCGGCAGCGAGGTGAGCACCAGCACCGCGGTGCGCAAACGCCCGCGCAAGATCGACCGCAAGGCACTGACGCTCGTCGTCCAGCGCGCCACGCCCGAGGAATTGGCCGCTCACGAGGCCGTGCTCGATCGCCTCGACAAGGCCGCCGACGGCGGCAGCCTGTGGCGCGGGGCGGGTCGCGAGGCGTGAGCTGGCTGCTTGCGTCTTAGAACGCAAAAATCCGCCCGGAATCATGCTTCTAAGGGTGAAAAAACGCCCTAAAATTAATCTTTCTTATTATTTAACAACGGGTTGCGGTGGTCCGACCCCCGAATAATAGGTCAGACGTAGCGGGCGATCATGAAGCCGGCGAGCAGCACGGCGACCCAGAGCAGCATGCTGCCGGTCGGCCAGGTGCGCGCCAGCAGGCCCTGCGCCCCATGGTGCTGGGTCAGGCCCGCGACCAGCGCGTCGAAGATGCGCGTGAGTCCGCCAACCATGCCCCGCCAGATGCGCTGGCCGAGCCGATGTACGCCGCCGACGACCATCGGCATGAGCCGGCGATAGAACCAGTCGGTGTCGATGCAGTCCTTCGCCTCGCCGCCGAGATGTTTCAGCAGCACGAAAAAGCCCACCCCGGTGAACAGCAGCAGCTGCAGTTCCCACAGGATGTGCCCGACCGTATAGGCCTGGTAATCGACCGGCGCGGGCATCATCGCGTACAGCAAATCGGGATACACGCCGATGAACACGCACAGGAACGCCGCGATCCCCATCGCCACGAGCATGTTCCGGGGCGCTTCCTTCGGCCGTAGCCCGGAGTCCGCGCCGAAGAAGGTGAACCATGGCAGTTTCAGCCCGGTATGCAGGAAGGTTCCGGCCGATGCCAGCGACAGCAGCAGCCACACCCACGCACGCCCGTCCAGCGCCGCCGCCTCCACGATCATCGTTTTGCTGACGAAGCCGCTGAACAGCGGAAAAGCGGAGATCGAGAACGCGCCGATCATGTACAGCACCAGCGTGATCGGCATCCAGCGGTAGAGCCCGCCAAGCTCGGTGAGTTTCGCCTTGCCGGTCATGTGGATGACCGCGCCCGCGCCCATGAACAGCACGGCCTTGTAAAGAATATGCGTGAAGGCGTGGGCCGACGCGCCGTTCAGCGCCACCAGCGTGCCCATGCCGACTGCCGCGACCATGTAACCGACCTGGCTGATGATGTGGTACGCGAGCAGGCGGCGGATGTCGTTCGACAACACCGCGTAGACCACGCCGTACAGCGCCATCACCACGCCGAACCAGACCAGGATCTCCGTGCCGGGGTAGCCGCGGATCAGCGTGTACACCGCGGTCTTCGTGGTCAACGCGCTGAGGAAGATCGCGCCGGTGACGGTGGCCTCCGGATAGGCGTCGGCAAGCCACGCATGCAGCGGCGGTACGGCGGCGTTGAGCATGAAGCCGAACAGGATCAGGTAGAACGCCGGCCCGCCATGCTCGATGACATCGAACGCCAACGAGCCGGTTTCAAGGTAATACAGCACCACGCCGGCGAGCAGCACGACGCCGCCCAGGGCGTGCACCAGCAGATAGCGAAAGCCCGCGGCCATCGACGCCGGGTTGCGCCGGCACCAGATCAGCCAGACGGAGGTGATCACCATCAGTTCCCAGAACACGTACAGCGTCAACAGGTCGCCGGCGAACACCACCCCGAGCGCCGAGCCCGCGTACATGAGCGCCGCCGTGTGCTGGGTATTGTCTTCCAGGTGCAGCGCGTAGATTCCGCCGATCAGCGTGATGATCGAGAACACGGTGGCGAACACCATGCTGAGCGAGTCGATCCGCATCACCATGAGGTCCAGCCCCATGAAGCGCATCGCCCCGTACTCGCCGTGCGGCAGCGAGAACACCGCGAAGAGAACCAGCGCCGGCAGCAGCAGCAACCAGCTGCGCTGCGCCCGCCCACGCAACAGCGGCACCAGCATCGCGCCGGCATACAGCAGCAGCGAAGGGTGCAGCACCTCAGTCATCGTCGTAATAGCCCTCTTTGCGATAGAGCATGAGGTAGCCGAGTGCCTTCGACACCACGACGATCACGACGCAGGACATGAAGCCGTAGAACGCACCGAAGCCGCCGATGCTCTCCCACGGGAACCGGTCATACTTCGACGGGATGATAATGTCCGCGATCACGAGGCCGATGAGCACGATCCACATCAATCGCTTGAGCAGCGGCCCGCGTTGCACCAGCGCTTCCAGCAGTTTGCCCAGGTCCATGTCGTCTACTCCAGCCCGGCCACGAGCCACTGCGACAGCGGCTGCGCGAAAAAGAACAGCGCGAAACACCCCAGCGCGGTCAGGCACAGCGGCACCACGCACAGCAGCGGCGCCTCGCGAATCCCGGTTTCGCCACCGGCATGACGCGGCGAAGGCAGGAAGCCTCGCACCACCGGCGGCACCAGGTACGCGATGTTCAACAGCGTGCTCAGTATCAGCGCGGCCGCCACCCATGTCTGACCGGCATCGAACGCCCCCGTGAAGAGGAACCACTTGCTCCACACCCCGCCCATCGGAGGCATGCCGATGACGCACAGTGCGCCGAGGAAGAACGCCGCAAAGGTGAACGGCATGCGCCGACCCAGCCCTTCCATGTCACTGATCTCCGTCTTCTTGGTCGCCACGTAGATCGCGCCGGCACAGAAGAACAGCGTGATCTTGCC
>CAYTXS010000127.1:0-6887 GCA_964441585.1 uncultured Thioalkalivibrio sp. | reverse complement strand
GAGTACGCCCGCCAGCATCAGCACCCGCTGATGTGCACTATGGAAGAGGCCTGATCAATGTTAAGCAGCGAACTGGAATTCTGTCTCAATGAGGCTTTTCGTCGGGCCCGTGACCAGCGGCACGAGTTCATGACCGTGGAGCACCTGTTGCTCGCGCTGCTGGATGTCCCGGCGGCGGTCGATATCCTCAAGGCTTGCGGCGCCAACCTGACGACGTTGCAGCGTGAGCTCACCGAGTTCATCGACGAGACGACACCCCGCCTGGGGGACGACGACGAGCAGGACGTGCAGCCGACGCTGGGTTTTCAGCGCGTTTTGCAGCGTGCCGTCTTCCACGTGCAATCCAGCGGTCGCAAGGAAGTCACGGCATCGAACGTGCTGGTGGCGATTTTCGGTGAGAAACAGTCCCATGCCGTTTATCTGCTCGGACTGCAGGACGTGTCGCGGCTCGATGTCGTCAACTACATTTCGCACGGCCTCACGCGGGCCAACGAAGAGGCGGCCGAGAAACCGGAGGCAGGCGAGGGGAATGAGCCCGAGAAAGACGTCGACGGCGACCCGCTCGAGAAGTACGCCACGAACCTGAACGCGCTGGCGGCGGACGGCAAGATCGACCCGTTGATCGGGCGTGAGCTCGAGATCGAACGCACGGTGGAGATTCTCTGCCGGCGCCGCAAGAACAACCCGCTGTACGTCGGAGAGGCCGGCGTGGGCAAGACGGCGCTGGCCGAGGGCCTGGCGCTGATGATCGTCGAGGGCCGCGTGCCCGACGTGCTGAACGACTGCACGATCTATGCGCTCGACATGGGCACCCTGGTGGCGGGTACCAAGTATCGCGGCGATTTCGAGAAACGGCTCAAGGCCGTGCTCGGCGCGTTGCGCAAGAATCCCGGCGCGATCCTGTTCATCGACGAGATCCACACGGTGATCGGCGCGGGCGCGGCCTCCGGGGGCGTCATGGACGCCTCGAACCTGATCAAGCCGGTGCTCGCCAACGGCCAGCTGCGCTGCATCGGGTCCACCACCTACCAGGAATACCGCGGCATTTTCGAGAAGGATCACGCGCTCGCGCGGCGATTCCAGAAGATCGACGTGCTGGAGCCGAGCGTCCCGGAGACGGTGCAGATCCTCAAGGGCCTGCAGTCGCGCTTTGAGGAGCATCACGGCATCAAGTATGCGGAAGAGGCGATCCAGGCCGCCGCCGACCTTTCCGCGCGCCATATCAACGATCGCCAGCTGCCGGACAAGGCCATAGACGTGATCGACGAGGCCGGAGCCAGCCTGCGGCTGCAGTCAACCGATCCGGCCAATGCCGTGGTCGAAGTGGAGCTGATCGAGAACATCGTGGCGAAGATGGCGCGGATTCCCCCGAAGAGCGTGTCAGCCTCCGACAAGGACCTGCTCAAAAACCTGGAACGCAACCTCAAGCTCGTGATCTACGGTCAGGATTCGGCGGTGGAGACGCTGTCTTCGGCGATCAAGATGGCCCGCTCCGGGTTGCGCGACGAGAACAAGCCAGTCGGCAGCTTCCTGTTCGCGGGTCCGACCGGGGTGGGCAAGACGGAAGTCACGCGCCAGCTGGCCATGGCGCTGGGCATCGAGCTGGTGCGTTTCGACATGTCGGAGTACATGGAGCGGCACACCGTGTCGCGCCTCATCGGGGCGCCGCCGGGCTACGTGGGATTCGACCAGGGCGGACTGCTCACCGAAGCGGTCGCCAAGACTCCACACTGCGTGCTGTTGCTCGACGAGATCGAGAAGGCTCACCCCGAGGTGTTCAACCTGCTGCTGCAGGTCATGGACCATGGCACGTTGACCGACAACAACGGCCGCAAGGCCGATTTCCGCAACGTGATCATCGTCCTGACGACCAATGCGGGTGCGCAGGAGATGAATCGCAGCAGCATCGGCTTCACGGAACAGGACCACGCCACCGACGGCATGGAGGCCATTCGCAAGCTGTTTTCGCCCGAGTTCCGCAACCGGCTGGACGGCATCATCGAGTTCAGCACGCTGGATCCCAAGACCATCAGCCGCGTGGTGGACAAGCTGGTGGTCGAGCTGGAGGCCCAGCTCCAGGACCGGCTGGTCACACTAGAGCTCGACGACGAGGCGCGGGAGTGGATCGCGGCGAAGGGCTATGACCCGAAGATGGGTGCACGGCCCATGGCGCGGATCATCCAGGAGCACATCAAGCGGCCCCTCGCCGAGGAGCTGCTGTTCGGCACGCTGATCGCGGGCGGGCACATCCGCGTCCGGCTCGACGCGGAGAACGACCGGCTGGTGCTCGATACTGAGCCGCTGGAGACGCCGGAGCCGGTGGCCCAGGACTGAAAGCGGTAGTGCGGCGTCAGCGGCCGCGGTAGACGATGCGCCCTTTCGACAGGTCGTAGGGCGTGAGTTCCACCGTGACCTTGTCGCCGGTGAGAATGCGGATGTAATGCTTGCGCATTTTGCCCGAGATGTGGGCCGTCACAATGTGCCCGTTGTCCAGTTCCACCCTGAACGTGGTGTTGGGCAGGGTCTCTACGACCTTGCCTTCCATCTGAATTGCATCTTCCTTCGCCATCGTGGGGCGGATACTCCGGTGCCTTAGACCGCGCGCATTGTGCAGAAAGCCCCGGGTCTTTTCAATGACGGCCGACATTCGGGTGAGGCGGCGCTAGCTTTCGGTGGACGGCTCCGCCGATACCGCCCGTCGCTCCGACGACCAGTTCGCGCCTTGCGCAGTGCCTTCATCGACGTTCGCCGCCAGCAGCGCAAGGAACTCGTCGCGAGGTATTTCGCGCGCGCCCATCGTGGCGAGATGCCTGGACGGCAGCTGGCAATCCATGACCCGGAAGCCGCGGCTGCGCAACTCCCCGACCAGGAAGACCATCGCCGCCTTGGACGCGTTCGCCTTGCGGCTGAACATCGACTCGGCGAAGAACGCCCGACCCACCGCGACCCCGTAGAGTCCGCCGACCAGCTGTTCGTGGTCCCAGATCTCGACCGAATGCGCATGCCCGAGCCGATGCAGTTCGCGATATGCGGCAATCATCTCGGGCGTGATCCAGGTCCCGACATCGGGCTCCATGGTGCGGGCGCAGCCGGCGACGACCTCGTCGAATGCCCGGTCGAAGGACGCCTCGAACGGATCGCGGGCCAAAAAGCGCTTCAAGCGCCGTGAAACGTGCAGTTCGCCGGGGAGAATCACGGCGCGCGGGTCGGGACACCACCAGAGAATCGGCTGCCCGGTCTCGTACCAGGGGAAAATTCCGAGCCGGTAGGCGGCGAGGAGGCGGGCGGGTGCAAGGTCGCCGCCGGCCGCAAGCAGGCCGTTGGGCCACGACAGCGCCGACGCCGGATCCGGAAAGCGGATTTCACTTCCCGGAGGGCCGAGCCAGCGCATTCCCTGGGTCATTGGACGGCAGGGTCGCGACGGAAGGGGAGGTGCTGCCTGGCGGCCTCGATATAGGCCTTGCTGTGCGCTCGCTCGCGGGTGAGCCAGGCGTCGATGGCCCGCGAAAAGCCTGGATGGGCGAGCCAGTGGCCGGACCAGGTCGGTACGGGACGGAAGCCGCGGCGGAGCTTGTGCTCGCCCTGGGCTCCCGGCTCGAAGCGATGACAGCCCTCGGCGAGCGCGAGCTCGATGCCTTGGTAGAAGCAGGTTTCGAAATGCAGGCTGTGGTAGTCCTCGTCGCAGCCCCAGTAGCGTCCGTACAGCACCCCTCCGCCGACGAAGAAGATCGCCGCAGCCACGGCATCGGCCCCGCGCCGCGCCACCACGACACGGACGGAGTCGGACATGTCGGCGAAGATCCCGGCCCAGAATGCCGGCGGAAAATACGGGTCCATGCCGCGACGCATGAAGCTGGACGCATAGAAACGGTAGAGTTCGTGGAACAGCGCGTCGCTGATCTCGTCGCCCGACAGCCAGTCGAAGCGGATGCCCTGTTCGGCGACGCGGCGCCGCTCACGGCGGAATTTCTTGCGCTTCTCGGCCGTCAGGGCGCCGAGGAATCCCTCGAAATTGCCGTAGCCCTCGTCGAACCAGTGGAACTGGCAATCCTGGCGCAGGCTGAGGCCTGCCGCGTGCAGCAGCGGCAGCTGTTCCTGCTCCGGCAACAGCATGTGAAGCGAGGACGCTTCAGCGTGCTCGGCGAGTTCCCGTGCGGCGCTCAGCAGCGTCGCTCCGGCAGCGGCCAGGTCCATGCCGGGAACGGCGAGGACCCGCCCGCCTGGCACCGGGGTGAACGGGACGGCTGCGACCAGCTTCGGATAGTAGGGCACGCCTGCCTGGCGGTAGGCGTCGGCCCAGGCGAAGTCGAAGACGAATTCGCCCCAGGAGTGCGATTTCAGATAAAGCGGCAGTGCGGCCCGCACTTGCCCGGCTTCTTCGATGACCAGGTGTCTCGGCAGCCAGCCGCTGGCCTCGCAGGCGGCGCCGCTGCGTTCCAGCCCTTCCAGGTACGCCCATTCCAGGAACGGGTTGCCGCCGCGCGCGAGTCCGTTCCACGAGGACCGCGGGATCTCCGCCAGCGAGGACAGGACACGCACCGTCATCATCAGCGACCTCAGACAGCGGCGGCAGTTCGCGTCTCCGTCACCTCGGCGGCCGATTCCAGCCACCGCTCGGCATCCAGCGCGGCCATGCAGCCCGAGCCGGCCGAGGTAATGGCCTGGCGGTAGACCGGGTCGGAGACGTCGCCGGCGGCAAACACGCCCGGCACACTGGTGGCGGTGGCGTTGCCGTGGCTGCCGCCCGTGACCTTGATGTATCCCTGGTCCATGTCGAGCTGCCCGGCGAACATCCCGGTGTTGGGCGTGTGGCCGATGGCGACGAACATGCCGGTGACCTCGATGTCGCGGGTCTCGGCGGCCTCCGCCGTGCTGCGCAAGCGGACCCCCGTGAGGCCGCTGTCGTCGCCGAGCACTTCGTCCACCACGTGGTTCCACAAGACCGTCACGTTGCCGTTCGGCGCGGCCTTCGCGAAAAGTTTCTGCTGCATGATTTTTTCCGCACGCAGTGCGTCCCGCCGATGGACCAGGGTCACGTGCGAGGCGATGTTCGACAGGTAGAGCGCTTCCTCGACCGCCGTGTTGCCCCCGCCGATCACCGCGACGGGCTGGCCGCGGTAAAAGAAGCCGTCGCAGGTCGCGCAGGCGGATACGCCGCGTCCCTTGTACTGCTCTTCCGAAGGCAGCCCGAGATAGAGTGCGGTGGCGCCCGTGGCGATGATCAGTGCATCGCAGGTGTAGGTGCCGCTGCCGCCTTCGAGCAGGAAAGGGCGGCGGCCGAGATCGACGGCATGCACATGGTCGAGAATGATCTCGGTGTCGAAGCGCTCGGCATGGCGGCGCATCCGTTCCATCAGCTCCGGGCCCTGCACGCCGACATCGTCTCCCGGCCAGTTGTCGACGTCGGTGGTGGTCATCAACTGGCCGCCCTGCTCGACGCCGGTGACGAGCACCGGCTTGAGATTGGCACGTGCAGCGTAGACCGCGGCACTGTAGCCCGCGGGACCGGAACCAAGGATCAGCACGCGGCAGTGCTTGGGGTCGCTCATGTATAATTCCGCCGTTGAGTGTTTCCCCTATGTTATGAGAAGCGGCTGGCTCCGGCAAAGCGCGACGGAGCGGTCGGGTCGGCACTTTCCTCCCAGGAGTCATCATGCGTATCGGCGTCCCCCGCGAGATCAAGGCCCTCGAGGGCCGGGTAGGCCTCATCCCGTCCGCCTGCGCCGAACTGGTGCGGGCCGGCCACGAAGTTTTCATCGAGACCTCCGCCGGCGCCAAGAGCGGCTATCCGGATGAGGCCTTCGTCGCGGTCGGCGCCGAGATCGTCGCGGACGCAGCAGCGGTTTACGGCCGGGGGGAAATGATCGTCAAGGTCAAGGAACCCATCGAGGGCGACCTCGCGCACATCCGCGCGGATCACCTGTTGTTCTGCTACCTGCATCTTGCCGCCCTGCCGGAGCTGACCCGGCGACTGTGCGAAATCGGCTGCACCGCTGTCGCTTTCGAGACCGTCGAGGACGAGCGCGGCCGGCTGCCTCTGCTGGCGCCGATGAGCGACATCGCCGGACGCCTCTCGATGCAGGTGGCCACCCAGTTGCTGCACCAGCCCCAGGGCGGCAAGGGCATCCTGCTCGGCGGTGTCCCGGCGGCGAAGCGCGGCAAGGTCGTGATCCTTGGCGGCGGCGTGGCGGGCAGCAATGCCGCGATCATCGCCGCCGGGCTCGGCGCGGAAGTCATCGTGTTCGACATGGACCGCGACAAGCTCGTCGCGGCCCGCGCGATCGGTCCCAACGTCACCGGCTTGTACCCGCACACCGCCGATGTGGCGCAGGCGGTGGCGGACGCCGACGTCGTGATCGGCTCGGTGCTCGTCACCGGCGAGCGCGCGCCGCACGTCGTCAGCGAAGAGATGGTCCGGGCCATGCAGCCCGGCAGCGTGGTCGCCGATATTTCGGTGGACCAGGGCGGCTGCATCGAAACCACCCGCCCGACCACCTGGACCGATCCCACGTACGTCGAGCACGGCGTGGTGCATTTCACCGTCACCAACATGCCGGGCGCCGTGCCGAGGACCTCATCGCAGGCCTTGTCGGCGGCGATCGCGCCCTATGCCATGCGCCTCGCGGCGGGTGACTGGGAGGGGGTCCCCTCGCTGAAAAAGGGCGTCAATGTCACGGGCGGGAAAGTTGTGCATCCCGCTCTTTTGAAGTAGATTAAGTCATCAAAACAGTGACTTGGGATTCTAACCTCGCGTGGATTCTATAATTGACTAAGGCCACCGAAAGCAAGCCGCGCATCACCGGGCTGCCCGTCGGCCGGGCGGTGCGGGAGGGCGTGCTGTGGATCGGCTGGGCGCTGGCGCTCATCCTGCTGTGGGCGCTCGCGAG
>CAYTXS010000126.1:3766-6896 GCA_964441585.1 uncultured Thioalkalivibrio sp. | reverse complement strand
TGACGGCCGATGGTTTTTACCGCGGCAAGAAAGTCATCGACGTCGCGACGGTGGTTGACGAGGAATAGCCGTCGTCGGCCTTCCGCGGCCGCGCGCCTTCGCCCTCAACGCCAACCTGGTTCCATGTCCCAGCCGCTGACCATCGCGATTGACGCCATGGGCGGAGACAGCGCGCCCGCGGTGCCCGTCGGCGCCACTTTGGAACTGTTGCGCCGGCAACCTGAGTTAAACGCCATTCTGGTGGGCTTGCCCGAGCAGCTCGAGCCGCTCATCGAGCACCGCTCGACCGGCCTGCGTGCCAGGGTAACCATCGAAGCCGCGTCCCAGGTCGTGAGCATGGACGAGCCGCCCGGCGAGGCCCTGCGCCGCAAGCGGGATTCCTCGATGCGCGTAGCGATCAATCTCGTGCGGGACGGACGGGCGGCGGCCTGTGTCAGTGCCGGCAACACGGGCGCGCTCATGGCGACCGCGAAGTTCGTCCTCAAGATGCTTCCGGGCGTCGATCGACCCGCCATCATCTCGGCGATTCCCGCGCTCGGCGGACATACACTGATGCTCGATCTCGGGGCCAATTCCGTGTGCACGGCGCGCCAGCTGTGCGAGTTTGCCGTGATGGGCGATATCGTGGCCAGCGACCTGCACAGGGTGGCGAGGCCCCGAATCGGCCTGTTGAATATCGGCACGGAGGACATCAAGGGCAGCAGCACCCTGAAGCAGGCCCATCAGTGGCTGCGGGCAAGCCGTCTCAATTACGAGGGATTCGTCGAGGGCACCGATATCATGTCCGGACGCGTGGACCTGGTGGTCACGGACGGTTTCACGGGAAATGTCGCCCTGAAGACGATCGAGGGCACCGCGCGGATGCTGGCCCGGATCACGCGCGAGGAGATCAAGCGCAGCATCTTCAGCCGGGCCATGGCGCTCGGTGCCGCACCGCTGTTTCGCTCGCTCGCCGCACGCATCGACCCGCGGCGCTACAATGGCGCCAGTTTCGTGGGTCTGCAGGGGATCGTGATCAAGAGTCACGGCGGGGCCGACGAGACGGCTTTCGCCACGGCCGTCGCCACGGCGGTGCTCGAGGCGCAACAGGGCGTGCCGACGAGAATCGGTCGCGTGATGGCGGAATACACCTTCCCGGAGCACTCGGAATGATCTATTCGCGCATCATCGGCACCGGGCGGTACCTTCCGGAGAACATCGTCACCAATGCGGACCTCGAGAAGCTGGTGGATACCAGCGACGAATGGATCCGTTCCCGCACCGGCATCGAGCGCCGACACATCGCGCTCGAAGGCCAGGGCACCACCGATCTCTGCGAACATGCCGCGCGAAATGCGCTGGAGGCGGCGGGCGTCAAGCCCGAGGAAATCGATCTCATCGTGGTGGGCACGACCACGCCCGACCAGGTGTTTCCCAACGTCGGCGTCCTTCTGCAGAGCCGCCTCGGCATGCACGGCTGCCCCGCATTCAGTGTCGAGGCAGCCTGCACCGGCTTCATCTATGCGCTGTCGGTGGCCGACAAGTTCATCCAGTCCGGCAGCGCCAAAATGGCACTCGTGGTGGGTGGCGAGACCATCAGTCGCATCACCGACTGGACCGATCGCACCACGGCCGTGCTGTTCGGTGACGGCGCCGGTGCAGTGGTGCTGCGTGCGGATTCCGGCCCGGGCCTGGTCTCGACCCATCTGCACGCGGACGGCCAGTACAAGGACCTGTTGTATTTTCCGACCGGGGTCGCGCTCGGCATGCAGCCGGTGGGCGGTGCCAATTCGATCCAGATGAAGGGCAACGAGGTCTTCAAGGTTGCCGTCAATACGCTGGGAAGGATCGTCGACGAAACGTTGCTGGCCAACGGGCTGCAGAAAAAGGACATCGACTGGCTCATTCCGCACCAGGCGAATATCCGCATCATCCAGGCGACGGCAAAGAAGCTCGAACTGCCCATGGAGCGGGTGATCCTGACGGTGCAGGATCACGGCAATACCTCGGCGGCCTCGGTGCCGATGGCGCTCGACGTGGCCGTGCGCGACGGGCGCATCAAGTCGGGCGACCTGCTGCTCCTCGAGGCCTTCGGCGGCGGGTTTACCTGGGGGTCAGCCCTGGTTCGCTGGTAAGCGACGCTGAGCGACTACGTCGGTTACGCGGATGAGCAGCGGCAGCGCCGCGGCCCAGCACAGCCCGACGAGCACTCCGTAGAGAGCGCCGGGGATCGACAGTTCCACGGCGCCGAGACGCGCCCCGATCCAGTAGGAGAAGCCGCCGCCGAAGAAGCCGAACGCGGCGGCCAGCCCGAGGCGCGGGCGTAACCAGGCCAGCGAGTGTCCCAATGTCAGCGAGAAAGCTGCCCACAGCGTCACCAGCCAGATCGGCGCAAAATACGGGGACGGCCAGCCGGCGGCGTAACTGAGCGCACCGGAGAGCGACCAGGTGCTGTCGATGGCGATTCCCGCTGTCGCGAATACGGCCATCGCCGCCACGTCGTAATGGGGGCGCACCGACATGGAGACCTGCAGGGCGGCAAATACCAGCAATGCAGCCGGACCGGCCCAGGCGAGTCCGGCGGCTGCGCCGAAGACCGTGATGGCCCATACGATGTTGAAACCCACCGCGTTGGCGACGACGGGGAGCCAGATGGGGGCGGGCGAAGCGAGTGTGTTCATGTAAGCTTGTTCGGACCGTCCGGCCGGACGGATTCGTGTGCGTCTACAGGAGGTTCAGGGGCGATGAGTAACGAAAAAGAGCGGGCCGAGCCGTTCCATAGCTGGCGGCCACATCCGTGGCATGGGCTCGAGCCGGGAATGAATCCGCCTTTCGAGGTGCGCGCCTACATCGAGATCACCCCCTTCGACCTCGTGAAATACGAAGTCGACAAGGTGTCAGGTTACACCATCGTGGACCGCCCGCAGCGCACTTCGGCAGCACCGCCCGTGTTGTACGGCTTCGTGCCGCAGACCTATTGCGATGAACGCGTGCGCCAGCTGACACCCGGCGCCAAACGCGCGGACGGTGACCCGCTGGACATCTGCGTGATCAGCGAGCGGCAGATCGAGCGGGGCGACATTCTCCTCAATACCTGCGTCATCGGCGGCATCCAGATGATCGACGGCGGCGAGGCCGACGACAAGATCAT
>CAYTXS010000126.1:0-3666 GCA_964441585.1 uncultured Thioalkalivibrio sp. | reverse complement strand
CGCCGGGAAAAATCGTCGCAGTCGAAAGGGATCAGGCAGGTGTCTGCGGCGATCAGGGCCGAGAGCGTGTAGAAATTGAAAGCCGGCGGCGTGTCCACGTAGATGGCGTCGAACTGTTCCGCGAGCTTCAGCAACAGTTCGCGCAGCTTGTAGATCTTGTGGCGTGACTCCAGCTTCGCCTGCAACTCGGCCAGTTCCGGGGAGGAGGCCAGCACATGCAGGCCCTCATGCGGGGTCGGCGTGACGTAGCGCAGCGGGTCGCGCGGCAGTATGCGTATCGATAGCGAGTCACCGAAGAACTCGGCCACATCCGAGGTGGCGGTCTCCCAGGTATCGCCGAGCAGATACTGGGTCGAGTTGCCCTGGGGGTCGAGGTCCACGACCAGCGTGTCACGGCCTCGGACCGCGCTGATCGCGGCGAGATTCGCGGTGATGCTGGATTTTCCGACACCACCCTTCTGGTTGAAGATCACTCTTTGCATGGCGACGCGCTAGAGAATCTTCGGGCCGCCCTGGTCGGCGTCGCGCTCCCTGCGGCGCGCCGCGCGCTCCCGCAGTTGCTCCACGCGCGCAGCGAGCTTGTCCGCCCGGACCTTCGCGTTGCGGCGCAGGCGGAAGCCGGAGTCGTATTTGCGGCGATACTCGCGAAAGTCCTGGTAGGCCTCGATCTCATGCTTGAGCTCACGAAAGGCCAGTTCCACCATGATGGCGTCGTCCAGGAAGCCGAGCCCGGGAATATTGTCCGGAATCAGGTCGTCCGGGTCGCAGAAGTAGACCAGCGAGGCCAGGATGCGCTCGCGCTCGCTGCGCGTCATGCGCCATTCCTCGTCCTCGAGCATTTCCACCATGGCCCGCAGCCGGTCGATCCGCTCGCGCACATAGTGCGGGACCCGGGTCGTGGTCACGTTGATGAAGGATTCCCGCGCCGCAGCGATGATCTCGGCATCTTCCGAGTCGCGGACGGCAGCACGTGCCTTGCGCATCGCGTCCCGGAAATGTTTGACGTCCTTGGCGCTGAGTTCGAAGGAGATTCTGAGGCTCATGAGTGGACGCTCCGGGGAGGGAAGCAGGAAGCCTAAGGTCCGCTCGCGGGACCGTCAACCGCTGCGACTGCCGTGGGGCATGGCTTCCGCGTCGCCGGCGGGTAAAATGATGCCCATGATGCAGATATATCCAGGCGGAATGCTGGCGTTCAAGGCGATCCTGCAGGCGTCTTTCGGGCTGTTCGCCTTCGCGTGGGCGGCCGGCAGCGCGGCCGCGACATTCATCCTGCCACCGGAGGGCACCGACCTGGTCGGGGCGCCGACGTGGATGCATACCCGCCAGGAAGACACGCTGCTCGACGTCGCGCGCGACTACAGCGTCGGCTACAAGGAACTGACGCGGGCGAATCCCGGCGTGGATATCTGGCTCCCGGGACGCGGGACACGGGTGGCGCTGCCGACCCGCTACGTACTGCCGCCGGGTGCCCGCGAGGGCATCGTCATCAACTTGCCCGAGTATCGCCTGTATTACTTTCCCCAGCCGGCGAACGGCGAGACGGCCCAGGTGATCAGCTATCCCATCAGCATCGGCAAGATGGACTGGGATACGCCGATCGGCAGCCACCGGATCATCAGCAAGGCGAAAGATCCCTCCTGGTATCCGCCCGAGTCGATCCGCCAAGAGCACGCTAAACGCGGCGATATCCTGCCGCGGGTCGTGCCGCCGGGGCCGGAGAATCCGCTCGGCGCGTATGCGATGCGGCTCAACCTGACGTCTTACCTGATTCACGGCACCAACAACCCGGACGGGGTGGGTATGCGCGTGACGTCCGGATGCATTCGCATGTTCCCCGAACACATCGAGCAGATTTTCGGACTGGTGGACGTGGGGACCCAGGTGCGCATCATCAGCGAGCCGATCAAGGTCGGCTGGGCGGCCGACGTGTTGTATGTCGAAGTTCATCCGCCGCTCGAGGAGGAGAGCGAATCGCAGTTGCGGATGCGCTTCACCACGCTGCTCAGGGACGCTTCACGGGTCCATGGACTCGAGATCGACTGGCCACGCGCAGATGCGATCTTCGCTGCCGCCACGGGCGTGCCGACGGCCGTGCCGCTGCGCGCGACGACAGTGGCCCTCCAGCCCTAGCGAGCCAGAGAAATCGGCGGCTGCGCAGCCACCGACGAGCTGCCCCAAAGAAAAAGGCCGCAGCAAGCTGCGGCCTTTTTGCCAGGACGGGTGTCCTTACTTCGACATCGAACGCTCGAACATCCGCTCGATCCGGTCCGTGTTGGCAGCAGCCGCGGCCTGCGCCTCGCTGGCGGCCTGGGCGGCGCGGTTAGCGGTGTTCTGCGCATTGGTGGCAACGCGCTTGGCTTCTTCCGCGCTGGCATTGGCGGTATCGGCGGTGGTCTTGGCGGCGCGCGCCTCGTTCAAGGCCTGCTCAGCCGTGGCACGCACGGCGTCGAGATCCTGCTGCGTCACGGCACAGCCGCTCATCACGCCAAGTGCAACGACGGCAACGCCGGCGTAAAGGAAGTTCTTCTTCATTGATTGCAATCCCCTGGTGATCACGGTGGTTTTTAGCATGCTGCGTCGGCGGAATCATTCTGCCGATTACATAATCGCGTGCTTAAGTTACAGAACGTCTACGGCTTATTCAAGCAGAGGTGCAAGGGATGTCAAGCAATGGCCTGCCGGGCGCCAGCTCTTGTCCGAGCGTGGCTGCAGAAGAGGGCTTGTTCTGCGACCAGGGCTGTATATAATCGCAGTTACTGTTCATTCCCACAGGGTGTCCCGGATATGCAAGGCAAACTCACCGCTCGACAACGCCAGGTCCTCGATCTCGTACGCGGGCATATCGAGGATGCCGGGATGCCGCCCACCCGGGCCGAGATTGCGGCCTCGCTGGGTTTCCGTTCGGCGAACGCGGCCGAGGAGCATCTGCGGGCCCTGGCGCGTAAAGGGGTCATCGAGCTGGTGCCGGGCGCTTCCCGGGGTATCCGCCTCAAGGACGCCGCCCAGGCGCAGGAAAGCAGCAGCCTGCCCCTGGTCGGGCGCGTCGCTGCCGGTCAGCCGATCCTCGCCGAGGAACATATCGAGGGCCACTACCAGGTCGATCCGGCGCTGTTTCATCCGCGTCCCCATTACCTGCTCCAGGTCCGCGGCATGAGCATGAGAGATGCGGGCATCCTCGATGGCGACCTGGTGGCGGTGCACCGCACGCCGGAAGTGCGCAGCCGGCAGATCGTGGTCGCGAGGCTCGATGACGAGGTCACCGTGAAGCGCTATCGGCAGGAAGGCAAGATCGTGTGGCTGATGCCCGAGAACGTGGATTTCGAGCCGATCCGGGTCGATATGGAGCAGCAGGCCATCATCATCGAGGGCGTGGTCGTCGGCGTCATGCGGCGCGGCTGAGGCCCGGCAAAGGATGAGACAGGGGGCAGAGCCGGCGTCGTGCCGTGCGGAGGCGCTGTCAATGAACGAATCCCTGCATACCCTGCTGGACGATCCACGACTCTGGCGGGCCGGGCGTCATCAGCCGCACTGGCCGGTACTGGCGAGCGGCCATCCGGAGCTTGATGCCTTGTTGCCCGGCGGCGGCTGGCCCGCCAGGCTGACGGAGGTCGCCGTGACGCATTGGGGCAGTGGCGAACTGGCCTTGTTCATGCCGTTGCTGCAGCG
>CAYTXS010000125.1:3492-6901 GCA_964441585.1 uncultured Thioalkalivibrio sp. | reverse complement strand
CTCGATGATCCGGACCAGGCGATTCACAGCGGAATGGAAGAGAAGGCCATCGAATTCCGCAAGAACGACGCGCGCGTCTACCGGCCTGCCTGATAATGTGCCCGCAGGGAACGCCATGGGAATAACCGATCCGCTGAAGGCCGTTCCCTCCGGGCGCGACGACGGGCCCGACGTCCTGCCGCCGGCGCTGGCGGAACAACTGACATTCTTTCGTCTCGCCGAGCGCATCGGTGAGGCGGTGCTGCTGCACGACGACCGGATTCGTTACGCGAATCCGGCCGCCGAGGCGCTGCTGGCCGGGGGCGAGTCGCTGCTCGGGCGTCGCCTTGCCGACATGGTCCAGCCGGGCCACGCTGGAGCGCTGGAGGCCTGGCTCAAGGCGCGCCATGCGGGCCGCCAGTCGGCCGTGCGGCTCGAACTGCGGGACGCGCATGATCTCGTCGTCGAATGCGAACTGTCCGGCTTCCCGGTACCCGCCCAGGGCGGCCTCGTCGGCACCGTGGTCCGTCCGACGCGGGATGCGTTTCTGAAGTCCGCGCGGCAGCAGGGCACGCGTCTCGCGGAGGCGACGCTCGAATCGATCAGTGAAGGGGTGATCACGACCGACACGCGCGGGCACATCGACTACCTGAATTCGGCGGCGGAAGCCCTGCTCGGCTGCCAGCGGGGCCATGCCCAGGGCCGGCAGATCGGCGAACTGGCGACCCTGGTCGATGAATCGGACCGCCGGCCCTTCGGCGATCCGGTGGCGCGTTGCCTGGAAGAGCGCCGGCGCGTCGACCTCGGGCGCCGGGCGTTGCTCATCTCGCGCGCTTCGGGTGACGAGTATTCGGTCGAGTTGCGGGCCTCGCCGATCCGGGCCGGAGGCGGTGAGACCAGTGGTTGCGTGATCGTGCTGCATGACGTCTCCGAACTCCGCGGCCTGACACGGCAGATGTCTTACCAGGCAAGCCATGATCCGTTGACCGGCCTGGTCAACCGCCGCGAGTTCGAGCGGCGCCTCGAGGAAGCGCTGAAAACCGGCCGCTCGGGCGGTGGCCACGTGTTGTGTTACCTCGACCTGGATCGCTTCAAGGCGGTGAACGACACCAGCGGTCACATGGCCGGCGACAACATGCTGCGCGAGATTGCGGGCATCCTGAAGGAACAGATCCGCGACTCGGATATCGTGGCACGGGTCGGCGGTGATGAATTCGGCCTGTTGCTGGTCGGCTGCCCGCTCGACAAGGCACGTCAGATCGCCGA
Organism: uncultured Thioalkalivibrio sp.; assembly: GCA_964441585.1. Lineage (GTDB taxonomy): Bacteria > Pseudomonadota > Gammaproteobacteria > Steroidobacterales > XN24 > XN24. Next base: position 5,656 of record CAYTXS010000125.1, on the reverse strand, counting down.
CGACGTCTGCGGCGCCATCCGGGATTACCGATTCGTCTGGCGCGACAAGATCTTCAGCGTCGGCGCCAGTATCGGGCTCGTACAGATCGGGCCGGAGAGCGGATCGATCGAAGACACCTTGAGCGCCGCGGATTCCGCCTGTTACGTCGCGAAACAGCAGGGACGCGGGCGCATTCACGTGTACTCTTCCCGCGACGAGGCCGTCGCCCGCCAACGCGGCGAAATCATCTGGCTGCAGCGCCTGCAGGCGGCGCTCAAAGAGAATCGTTTCGAGCTCTACATCCAGCCCATCGTCGCTGTCGACGGCCGGCCCGAGGGTGGACCGGCCTGTGAAGTCCTGTTGCGGCTGCGCGACGGCGATGGCGTCGAGTGCCAGCCGGTGGACTTCATGCAGGCGGCCGAGCGTTACCACCTGATGCCCAGCGTCGATCGCTGGGTATTGCAGGCCACCTTCGCAGCCATCGGCGCCGGCGCGCTGAAACTGCCCGCCGGACGGTCGGTGGCCGTCAATGTCTCCGGCCAGACACTGGCGGATCCGCAGTTCCTGGAGTTCGTCGTTGAGTGCCTGGATCGGAGCGGAGTGCGGGCGGAGCAGGTCTGCTTCGAGCTTTCCGAGTCGACGGTGGCGGCCAACATGAGTCATACCTCGCGGTTCGTCGCCGTGTTGCACGGGCTGGGTTGCACCTTCGCGCTGGACGATTTCGGCAGCGGACTCGGATCCTTCGCCAATCTCAAGCAGTTGTCGATGGATTACCTGAAAATCGACGGCTCCTTCATTCGCGGTCTCGGCTCGGACGATGTCAGCATCGCGATGGTCACCGCGATGATCGAACTGGCACGGACCCTCGGCATCAAGGTGGTCGCTGAACATGTGGAGACCGAGCAGGCCTTCGACATGGTGCGTGCCCTGAGAGTCGATTTCGTGCAGGGTTACGCGGTCGGCCGGCCCGTCGCACTGGCCGCCAAGCTCGGCTGAGGCAATGCCTGCGGGTTTCCCGAGCTTTTCTGGAGCCTCGCAGAATGTATAATCGCGCGGTTTATCCGCGTCGAGTCGACTCGGCAGCGGTCCGCAGAAGAATTCAAGAAACAGACAACATAGAAGGGGAACCATGAGCATTAACTTGATCCCGCTCATCGTGGGCGTCATAGGGCTGCTTGCGGCATTTATCGTTTTCCGCGCGGTGATGACTTATCCCGTGATGGCCGGCAAGCCGGAGAAGATCGCCCGCCAGATCCAGCTCGGCGCCATGGCGTTCATGAGCCGGGAGCTGAAGCTGATCGCGGCCTCGGTCGCCGTGATCGCCGTCGCGATCGTCCTTTCGCCGCTGGGCTACCAGACGGCCGTTGCGTTCCTGACCGGCGCGCTCTGCTCGGCCCTCGCGGGCTTCCTCGGCATGTACGCCGCGACGCGCGCCAATGTGCGCACGACGTCCGCGGCACACGAATTCGGTTCGGGCAAAGCGCTCACGGTCGCCTTTTACGGCGGCTCGGTGATGGGCCTCGTGCTGGCCTCGCTGGGCCTGCTCGGTCTCGGCACGCTGTATTTCGTGTTCGGCACCGATCCCGAGACGGCGCATCGCATCCACGGTTTCGGCATGGGCGCCGGCGTGGTCGCGCTGTTTTATCGTGTCGGCGGCGGAATCTTCACCAAGAGCGCCGACGTCGGCGCGGACCTGGTCGGCAAGATCGAGGCCGGCATTCCCGAGGACGATCCGCGCAATCCGGGCGTCATCGCCGATAACGTCGGCGACAACGTTGGCGACGTGGCGGGCATGGGATCCGACATCTTTGAGTCCTATTGCGGTGCCATGATCGCGACGGTCGCGCTGGCCACCGTGATGGTGCAGCAGAGCGCCAACGGCTTCGTCGAGGGCATCGGTCCAGGCGCCAGCATGATGGGCCTGCCGCTGTTGCTCAGCTCCCTCGGACTGATCTGTTCGATCGCGGGGATCCTGCTTGTGCGCGCTGCGTCCAACAAGTCGCCCGAGGTAGCCTTGCGCATCGGCACGATCTCCACCGCAGTGGTGTTCGTTGCCCTTTCGTATTTTCTGTTCGGCTGGGTGGATATCGGATCGAATGTCTGGATTGCGACGGTGGTCGGCGCAGTGGGCGGCGTGATCGTCGGTCTTGCCACCGAGCATTACACGGCCGGCAAGCCGGTGCG
>CAYTXS010000125.1:0-3392 GCA_964441585.1 uncultured Thioalkalivibrio sp. | reverse complement strand
ACCGCGGCGATCGGCAAGGGCTTCGCCATCGGCGCCGCGGCGCTTGCGGCCTTGACCATCATTGCGGCCTACATTGCCGAGGTCTCGCATCGCATCCCGGACTTCCAGCTGCAGATCAGCGATCCGGACGTCCTCGTGGGCATGTTCATCGGCGGCATTTTCCCCTTCCTGGTGGCCTCGATCACTATGACGGCGGTGGGTGATGCGGCTTTCGAGATGATCCAGGAGATCCGTCGCCAGTTCCGCGAGATCCCCGGTCTGCTGGAAGGAAAGGCCGAGCCCGACACGGTGCGCTGCGTGGACATCGCCACCACCGCTGCGATCAAGCGCATGCTGTTGCCGGCCTCCATCGCGGTGCTCGCGCCGGTCATCGTCGGCTTCCTGCTGGGTGCCGAGTCGCTTGGCGGCATGCTTGCCGGCGCGCTGCTGGGCTGCGTGTTGCTGGCGCTGACCATGGCCAACGCCGGCGGTGCCTGGGACAACGCCAAGAAACACGTCGAGAAAGGCAACTTCGGGGGCAAGGGCTCTGAGACGCACAAGGCCAATGTCGTCGGTGACACCGTGGGCGATCCGCTGAAGGATACCTCCGGGCCGTCGATGAACATCCTCATCAACGTGATGGCCATCGTCAGCCTGGTCATCGCGCCGCTGTTGTCCGCCTGACGGACCGCGCCGCGCCGCAAGGCTGAGGCTCGATACGTAAAACGAAAAGGGCCGGGAGGCGATCTCCCGGCCCTTTTTTTCCCGGGCTTCGATTCGCGCCGGGCCTGCCGTCGGGCGTCTCAGCCTTCCCAGGCGGGCAGTTTCTTCTTCGCCAACTCGTTCTTCAGCTTGACGTAGATCGGCAGGCCGTCCTTGTAGGGCGGGTAGTCCTCTCCCTTGATCAGCGGGGCGAGATAACGCCGGCAGGCATTCGTGATGTGGAAGCCGTCGCTGGTGATGTACTTCTTCGGCAGTTTCTTCTCGACATTGGCGACTTTCGCCAGCGGCGCCTCGCCGACTTTCCAGCGATAAGGCTGGTCGGAGGTGCGGACGATGACGGGCAGCTTGCCGTGCACCCCGGCCACCGCCATTTCCACCGCCGCCTTGCCCATGGCGTAGGCCTGCTCGACGTCCACGGCGGATGCGATGTGGCGGGCGGAGCGCTGCAGGTAATCGGCGACCGCCCAGTGAAACTTGTAGCCGAGCTTGCCGCGGATGAGCTCCGCGAGCTGCGGCGCCACGCCGCCGAGCTGGGCGTGGCCGAAGGCGTCCCGCGTGCCGGACTCGGCGACAAAGTGGCCATCGGTCCTGCGGATCCCCTCCGAAGCGACGATCACGCAGCTGTCGTAACGTTCGACACTCTCCTTGACCTTGGCGAGGAAACTGGCATCGTCGAACGGCACCTCGGGAAACAGGATGATATGGGGCGGCTCGCTGCGGTCCTTGCCCGCCAGCGCGCCGGCCGCAGCGATCCAGCCGGCGTGGCGGCCCATGACTTCGAGGATGAATACCTTGGTCTGCGGCATGGAGCCGACATCGATGCCGGCCTCGAGCGTGGACACAGCGACATACTTGGCGACGGAGCCGAAGCCCGGACAGGTGTCGGTGATCGGCAGGTCGTTATCCACGGTTTTCGGCACGCCGACGCAGGTGATCTCGTAATCCATGTTGCGCGCGACCTGGGCGATCTTGTTGGCGGTATCCATCGAGTCGCCGCCACCGTTGTAGATGAAATAGCCGATGTCGTGGGCGCGGAAAACCTCGATAAGGCGCTCGTACTCGGCGCGGCTCTCCTCGATGCCCTTGAGCTTGTAGCGCACCGAACCGAAGGCGCCGCCAGGCGTGTGCCGCAATGCAGCGATGGCCTTGGCCGAGTCCTTGCCCGTGTCGATCAGTTCTTCACGCAACGCGCCGACGATGCCCATGCGCCCGGCATAGACCTTGCCCACCCGGTCGCGCCTGGCGCGCGCCGTCTCGATGACCCCGCAGGCCGTCGCGTTGATCACGGCCGTGACACCGCCGGACTGGGCATAAAACAGGTTCCGCTTCTTCATTCCGCCTCCATGGTTGTGCGCTCAGGCAAGGTCGAAAACGCTGTCGCAGGATAGCCGATTAGCCGGCTCGTGGTCATGTCGTCGCCCCACAGGGTTTGACCGCGCGCGGACTGGGCGGCAAGCTTGAGTGTCCGGTCCGCAGGGCGGCCGATATTATTTGGAGAAGCCAGATGCGCATCGTTTTGCTGGGTGCACCGGGGTCGGGGAAAGGCACGCAGGCCAAGAAACTCATGGCCGATTACGGGTATCCCCAGGTGTCCACGGGCGACCTGCTCAGGGACGCAGTGGCGCGCGGCACGGAGCACGGACTCAGGGCCAAGGCAGCCATGGATGCCGGGCAGCTCGTCTCGGACGAAATCGTGCTGGGCATCCTCAAGGAGCGCATCGCGCAGCCGGACGCAGCCAAGGGCTTCATCCTGGACGGCTTTCCGCGCAACATTTCGCAGGCCAGGTCGCTGGAGGAAGTGCTCGACGAACTGGGCCAGCCGCTGGACGCGGCGGTGCTCATGGACCTGGATTTTTCGATCCTCATGAAGCGCCTCACGGGGCGCCGCACGTGCAAGAACTGCGGTCGCGTCTACAACATCTATTTTCTTCCACCGCCCGCGGACGGGCGATGCGAAAGCTGCGGCAGCGACGAACTGGTGCAGCGCTCGGACGATCGCGAGGAAACCATCGGTCGCCGCCTGGAAGTCTATCGGCAGGAAACTGCGCCGCTGATCGAGCACTACCGTGAAGAAGAGAAACTCGAGGTGGTGGATGCGGAGGGCGATTTCGAAGCGGTCTATGCGCGCCTGGTGAAGACGTTGGGGCTGTAGCGCAGCCCCCGCGCGCCGGTCCCTGCGTGCCCGATGAGATCGCGCTGCGGCTGCGTTTCGCTCCGGCGCGCCGCGCGTCTGCTCAGTCGGCGTCGACCAGCGCCAGCAGGCGATCGCCGGCCAGTTCCCGTCGCCAGCCGCGCAGCAAGGGCAGGTCGCGCTCGCCTTTTACCAGCGCCTCCACCTCCTTGCGGGTCGCCAGCAGCGGCGTGGACACGCGGTGTTTTTCGGCCAGTTCGCGCAGCACCGCCATGAGCTTTCGCGCGCGGCGTTCCTGCGCCGGCTCCATGCGTTCGTAGACCGGCCGCGAAGGCGCCTCGTGTTCACCGGCAGCGGCCAGCAGGGCCAGCAGCGCATCGCCGTGTCGCCGGGCGACGGCAGGCGGCAATACTTCCAGCGCCTCGCCACCGGTGTGGCCGCGCTCGGCCAAGGCCACGACGGCTTCGTCCTTGAGGATCCAGCGACGGGGGCGGTCGCTGCGTCGCGCCTCTTCTTCCCGCCAGGCAGCGAGCGCCACGAGCCGCGCAAGTGCGACACC
>CAYTXS010000124.1:0-6993 GCA_964441585.1 uncultured Thioalkalivibrio sp. | reverse complement strand
CCCAACAGCGCCGATTCGTCGATCACAGGAACTTCCAGTTCCTCGGCCTTCTTTAGCTTCGAGCCTGGATCTTTGCCTGCCACTACAAAGTTCGTTTTGCGGGAAACGCTGGATGTCACCTTTCCACCTGCAGTCTCGATCCGCTCCCGCGCCTCGTCTCTCGTGAGCGTTTCGAGGCTGCCAGTGAGGACGAATGTCTGACCTTCAAGCCGGCGATTATCTACTACTGACGCCTGCTGTGGCCAATGCACACCGATGCCAACCAATGCGTCGATAACATCCATGTTCTCTTGCTGGCGAAAAAAATCATGCACATGCTGAGCGACTATGGGACCTACATCCGGTATCTCCTCGAGCTCCTCGCGTGACGCGGCGGCCAGTGACTCGAGGTCCCCAAAGTGTACGGCGAGATTCGCTGCAGTCGTTTCTCCGACTTCCGGAATGCCCAGCGCGAACAGGAAACGTGGGAGCGTCGTTTCCTTGCTGTCTTCTATAGCCGCAAGCAGGTTGTGAGCGGACTTCTCGGCCATTCGATCCAGCGGAACGAGTTGATCCATCGATAACAAATAGATATCAGCGGGAGTCCGGACAATAGCGCCGTCCTCGTTTCCACCTACGAGCTGCTCAATGATCTTGGTGCCCAGGCCTTCAATATCCATGGCGCGCCGAGACGAAAAATGCCGCAGTTTTTCCTTACGTTGCGCCGGACATACGAGCCCGCCGGAACACCGGGCTGCAGCCTGCCCTTCGGGCCTGACCACATCCGAACCGCACACCGGGCATTCTGTCGGCAAAGAGATCTTTTGCGCCTCGGGGCCGCGCCTCTCCGGAACTACCCGAACGATCTCGGGGATCACATCGCCAGCGCGACGTACGATGACCGTGTCGCCGATGTGCACATCTTTTCGTTCGATCTCGTCAATATTGTGTAGCGTTGCGTTGCTCACGGTCACGCCGCCAACGAACACTGGCTCCAGCCGCGCCACTGGCGTCAGCGCACCTGTGCGCCCCACCTGGAAGTCGACGCCCCGCAGCACCGTCGTCACTTCCTGCGCTGGAAACTTGAATGCAATGGCCCAGCGGGGTGCGCGTGACACAAAGCCAAGCGTCTCCTGATGATCGAGCCGGTCTACTTTGAAGACGACGCCATCGATCTCGTAGGGGAGATCATCACGCTTGCTGGCGATGTCGTCGTAGTAGTTCTGGCAACCATCCACGCCTTCGACGACCGTGGTCAGTGGAGACACCCGCACACCCCATTCCTTGAGTTCCTCGAGTATCTCGCTTTGACGGGACGGCAAAGCATGATCCTCGTGATAGCCAATTCCGTAGGCATAGAACTCCAGCGGTCGCGCCGCCGCGACTCGCGGGTCGAGCTGGCGCAACGTTCCCGCCGCAGCATTTCTCGGATTAACGAAAGTCTTGACGCCTTGCCCAGCGAGCCGCGCATTGAGCGCAGTGAATCCAGCCTTGGGAATATATACCTCACCGCGGACTTCGAGCCGCTTTGGAAGCCCCACTCCGCGGAGTCGCAGCGGCACGGATTCGATGGTTCTTACGTTGTGAGTGATGTCCTCGCCTGTCTGTCCATCGCCGCGCGTGGCTCCGCGCACGAGTTTCCCGTACTCGTAAAGCAGGCTTATGGCGGTGCCATCGAACTTCGTCTCGGCTGAATACGACAAAACCTCGTCGATCCCCAGCCGATCGCGCACACGGCGATCGAAAGCCACGAGCTCATCAGCGCTGAACGCATTGTCCAGTGACAGCATCGGTCGAAGATGCCTCGCGGATGCGAAGCCCGACACCGGCGCGCCACCGACACGCTGGGTAGGAGAATCCTCGCTCCTGAGTTCGGGATAAGTCGCCTCCAATGCCTGGAGTTCGCGGAACAACCGATCGTAATCTGCGTCCGCGATCTCTGGATCATCGAGCACATAATAGCGGTGGTCGTGGTACGCGATCTGCTCGCGCAGCGCTGCGGCACGCTCACGCGCGTCCTTCCCTGGCTGGCTCACAACGACTCTCCGGGCCTCCCGTTGCCGGTACTGAGCTTGCTGCGACGGTGATACTCGATGACCTGTTCACGCAACCAGCCCGCTTGCTGCATCGTAAGCGCGTTGCCTTTGTCGTCCAGCACTTCCGCGTCCAGGCGCTCGGCCAGGCGCCGCGCGCAGACAAGCATTGCATCGAGCGCGACCAGCGGCTCGCGAGGTCCGGGCAAAACCATGAACATGGAGACGCCCGGGCACTCGAGTTCGTGCATTTTCTCGATCTCGAAGCTGCCCGGTTCGACGAGGCTCGCCACCAGGAATCGGCTGCGCCTGCGCTCATCCAGGGAATGGAAGGCACCGAAACGGCCGAACTCGAGTCCTTCGGCAGAAAATGCCTTGATGAGATCGGTGCCGTGAAATCCGTCCGGATGTCTCGACCGCAGGCGCAATGCCACGATCAACTGTTCTCCTTCAGGAGGGAGTTCCGGCGTATCGCTCTCAAGGGCTTCCGCGGGCGACTCGCCCGCGAGGGCTGGGCCTGGTGGAATTACAGGCAGCGCCTCCGCCTCGTCGTCCTCGAAGCCGCTCCAGGCACTTTCCCGTTCACCGAAGCCGGGCTCACGGCGGAAATCATCGCCTGGCCCGGAGCGATCGCGGCGGCTCCACAGGTAGACCCCGATGATCAGGGCAACCCCGATGGCCGTCAGTATCCAGCGAAGCTCAGGCACCCGTTGCTTCTCCTTGAAACTCAGCCCGCCGCCATTTGCACGGCTTCCTCGATGTCTACGGCGACGAGGCGTGAAACGCCCGGCTCATGCATCGTCACGCCGGTCAACTGATGGACCATCTCCATGGTGGTCTTGTTGTGCGTGATGACGATGAACTGTACCTGTTCGGACATCGCTCGAACTATATCGCAGAACCGCCCCACGTTCGCGTCGTCAAGCGGGGCGTCCACCTCGTCGAGCATGCAGAATGGTGCGGGATTCAATTGGAAGATCGCGAACACCAGGGCCACGGCCGTCAAGGCTTTCTCGCCGCCGGACAGCAGGTGGATCGTGCTGATCCGCTTGCCCGGCGGACGGGCCATGACGGTCACGCCGGCCTCGAGAAGGTCGTCGGATTCCAACGCCAGGTGCCCGTGCCCGCCGCCGAACAATTTCGGGAATAGCTCCTGCATGCCGGCGTTGACCCGGTCAAAGGTTTCCTGGAATCGCTTGCGCGTCTCCCGGTCGATGCGACGGATTGCATTTTCGAGTGTGTTCAACGCTTCGTTCAGGTCGGCCAGCTGCGCGTCCAGGTAGATCTTGCGCTCGGTCTGCTCCTTGAGCTCATCGATGGACGCGAGATTGATTGGACCGAGTCGCTCGATCCGCGCAGTCAACTGGCTCAGACGCTCTTCCCACCGGGGCAAATCGGCGTCCTTGGCGAGTTCACCACGAAGGCTCTCAAGCTCGAACCCGGTGGCCGCGAACTGCTCCATCGCAGTCTGCAGCCGGACACTGACTTCGCGAGCGGACAGGCGCATGGCCTCGAGCTCTTGGCGATTTGCATCCACGGCCTGGTCCCGCGCCGCCCGCCGCTCCTGGAGGTCCCGCAGTTCCGCTTCCAGTTCCTGCACCTTGCGTCGCGCCCCGGCGAGGCGCTCCTCTTCAGCCAGGCGTTGCGCAAGCAGCCCCTCGAGGGCCTCTTCCCGCTCGGTCAAGGGCGCCGCAGCAGCTGCTATCTGGCGTTCCAGCTCCTCCTTGCGAGCCGCAAAACGGGCCATTTGTTCCTGGAAACGCTGCATGCTGAGACTCGCGGAATCCAGGCTCGAGCGCCGGGACTCGACCCGGATGGCGATCTCCTGCGCCGCCGCCCGATCCGTCCGCGCTTTTTCTCGGGCATCATGCAAAGCAGAGAGCAGGCCCTGGCGTGCCGACTCGAGCGATTCACGGCGCATCTCGAAACCGTTCATCAACTCGATGCCTTCCTGGAGGCGGCCGCGGCTCTCGCGGGTCGCTTCGTCAGCCTCGGCGAGTTGCGCCTCTATCTCGTCCGTTTCCTGTTGCAATGTCTGCAGACGACTGGCCGCCTGCTCTGCGCGGGAACGGGCCGTCTGCAGGGCCGCCTGCAGACCGGCTGCCGTGCGATGGGCTTCCGCCGCCTGCTGGCGCACCTCGTCACGGGAGGACTCGAGCATCGAGAGGCGCGCACGGATTTCCTCGTGGCGCGCCGACAATTCCTCGATTTCATAGGCGGCGCCACCGAGCGAGGCGCGCAGCTCGCGGATCTCCTGCTCCCGCGCCAGCACCCCTGAACGCGGATCCTCGGCTCGATTCAGTCTCAGCCAGTGGCGGCCGAGCCAAATTCCGTCCCGTGTGATTACGGACTCGCCCGGCCCGAGCGACTGACGCCGTGCCAGTGCGGCCCCCAGGTCCTCCACGGCATGCACTCCGCGCAACAGGGCGACGGCTGCCGGAAGGCCGCTAACGCGCCCCGCCAGCATCGCGTCATCGCCAACTGCGACTTCGCTGGCATCGATTTCGAGAAAACTCGCCGCGCCCTCCGTCAGGCTGTCCAGCGCACCGACGATATCTTCCAGCCCCTCGACGCACACGGCCTCGAGGTAATGACCGAGCACCGTTTCGACCGCCCGCTCCCAGCCCGCCTCCACGGAGAGCCGCTCTGCCAGCCGCGGGCGCTCTGCCAGCCCCTGACCCTCGAGCCAGGCGCCGACCTGGTTGCCACGACGCCCCAGTGCGGCCTGCTGCAAGGCCTCCAGGGATGCCAGGGTCCCGCGCAGCTTCTGCAATGCGCTGCGGCCCTCATCCAGCTGGGCGACCAGCTGTTCGTCCTGCTCACGCAACGCGGCGATCTCGTCGCGGACGGCGATATCCCGGGCCTGAGTGCTGCGCTCAGTCTCACGAGCGTGCTCGAGCTCCCGCCCAAGGGCCTCGAGATCGTCATTCCCCGATTCCGCAGCGAGCCGGACCCGCTCTTCCCGGACCCGTTCGCGGCGTTGCGCCAGACGCGCGACCTGGCCGTCGAACTGCTCGATCCGGGCCCGTTCGACCTCGACGGTCTCCCGGGCGTTGCTGGCATCCCTGTTGAATCCTTCCCATTCGGACTGCCAGTTCTGCATGGCTTCTTCCGCCGTGCGAAGCGCCTCCGCGGAGGCCGCTTCGGCATGGCGTGCAGCATCGAGTTCAGGCCCGAGCGAGCCCAGCAATTCGTTCAGTTCGACCAGCAGTTCCTGGTCGCGCTCGAGGTGCTGACGGATGTCCAGGATGCCTTGTTCGGCCTGTTCCAGCTCCTGGGCCTGGCGGCCGCGAAGCTCCTTGGCATGCTGTATGGCCTGTTCGAGTCGCGCAATCTCCGCCCCGATCCGATAGTAATCCGCCTGCACGGCATTCAGGCGCTCGCCATCCTCGCGATGCCGCTCCCGGGCTGCTTCGAGCTCCGCCTCGACCCGCCGCAATTCGGCGATGGCGGCCTGCAGCTGGGTCTCGCGCTCATCCAACTTCGATTTCCGGCCGGCCTCCTCCTTTTCGAGCCCGTCAAGCCGCAGCGCCAGCAATTCCGCTTCGAGGCGGCGCTCTTCGGCCTTCATATCGCGGAATCGTTCGGCCGTGCGAGCCTGCCGCTGGAGGTGCCGGATCTGTTTTTCGACTTCCTCGCGGAGATCGTTGAGCCGCTCCAGGTTTTCGCGGGTATGGCGAATCCGCGTCTCCGTCTCGCGGCGGCGTTCCTTGTACTTGGAGATCCCGGCGGCCTCCTCGAGGTACATGCGGAGCTCTTCCGGCTTGGCCTCGATCAGGCGGGAGATCATTCCCTGTTCGATGATTGCGTAGCTCCGCGGCCCCAGTCCCGTGCCAAGAAACAGGCCCGTGATGTCCTTGCGCCGGCATCTCGCCCCGTTCAGGAAATAGTTCGAGGTGCCATCCCGGGACAAGACCCGCCGCGCAGAGATCTCCGCGAAACTGGCGTATTGCCCACCCGCTGCGCCGTCTGCGTTGTCGAATATCAGTTCGATGGTCGCCGCGCCGACGGGCTTGCGGGCGCTCGAGCCGTTGAAAATGACATCGGTCATCGAGTCGCCGCGCAGGTGCTTGGCGGAACTTTCCCCCATCACCCAGCGTACCGCGTCGATGACATTAGACTTGCCGCAACCGTTCGGCCCGACGACGCCGATCAGGTTGCTCGGAAATCGAATCGTCGTCGGATCCACGAAGGACTTGAATCCGGCGAGCTTGATCTTGCTAAGACGCATGCAGGGAGTGTTCCCGGGGGTTGGAAGGCGAGCGGACGGGTGAACAATGCAAGCCCGCTAGTGTAAAGTAATTCGCCTTCAATTCCAGTCGCCTCGCCAGCGCCCGGGCGCCTGGCAGCGGTCTTTCGACACAGGAGTCACGCCTTGGCAGATCTGCGCGCGCTGGGGGCCGATGCAGGGCCCAACAGGGACCTCGAGACCTTTCCGAATCCGGGTCCCGAGCACGACTACACCATTCGGATCCGGATCCCTGAATTCACCTGCTTGTGCCCGAAAACGGGCCAGCCCGATTTCGCGGAAATCCGGGTGGAGTACATCCCCGACCGGCTATGCATCGAGCTCAAGTCACTGAAGCTCTACATGTGGAGTTTTCGCGACGAAGGCGCCTTTCACGAGGCCGTTACGAACCAGATGCTCGCCGACCTGCGTGATCGGCTGACGCCGCGGTTTCTGCGTGTCACGGCGGACTTCAATGTGCGCGGTGGCCTGTACACCTCGGTGATCGCGGAGCACCGCCAACCCGGCTGGCGGGCGTTGCCTGCCGTGGAGTTGCCTTGAGCATCACCGGTCGCAGCTTCGCGGCCGGCCACAGGACTGGACTCCGGGCCTGAAACGGGCTAAAAAGCCCTGCTTGAATCACCGTCCGCCGCCGCCTTTCGAAGCCTGCGGCGGCTATAGTCATCGACAGGGAACTCGTACCCGCCGGGAGGCAACAATGCCCGCGAGCAAGAGCAGCAAAAAGAAGTCTAC
>CAYTXS010000123.1:0-7029 GCA_964441585.1 uncultured Thioalkalivibrio sp. | reverse complement strand
TCGGCGTGCAGTACATCCAGGGCTACCAGATCCGGGAGCCGGAGGTCGTGCTCGCCGAGGACTAGCTCGCGTCGACCGACAGGCCGTCGACCTTGCGCCAGCCGCGCGGCAACAGCGCACCGCGGCGCGAACGCTCACCGAGGTAGGCCTCTAGGTCGCGCGCTTTCAGCGTCATGGTGCGCTGGCCGCAGCAGACGCGCAGCGCCGCGCCCGCCGGCACCACCGCGGCGGCGACCATCGACTCCTCGCCCGCGGCGAATTTCTTCGCATCGATGCCGAGCAGCTTGTTGCCCCGCCCGCGCGCGAGTTCCGGCAGTTCACCGACCGGGAAACACAGCAAGCGACCCGCGTCGCTCGCGACGGCCACCAGGGCGTCGGGATCGGCCGGTGCGAGGACGGGAGGGAGAACCCGCGCCCGGTTACCCGCCTTGAGCACGTGCTTGCCGCTGCGATTGCGCGAGGTCAGCTCCGCGAGCCGCGCAGCGAAACCGTAGCCGTCGGACGCGGTGAGCAACCAGCGATCCTCCGGCGCGCCTATCAGGACGCCGGCGAAGGTCGCACCGTCGGGCGGATTGAGTCGCCCGGATAGCGGCTCGCCCTGCCCGCGTGCCGACGGCAGCCCGTGGGCCGGCAGGCTGTAGACCCGCCCGGTGCTGTCCAGGAACATCGCCAGCTGGTTGCTGCGGCCCCGGGCCGCCGCCAGGAAGGCGTCCCCGGAGCGGTAATTCAGCGACAGCGGATCGACCTCGTGGCCCTTGGCGGCCCGCACCCAGCCGCGCTCGGACAACACCACCGTCACCGGCTCGGCGGGGAGCAGCGCGCTTTCGTCCAGCGCCTGGGCCGCCGCGCGCTCCACGATTCGGGTGCGGCGCGCATCCCCGTGGCGTTCCGCGTCAGCCGCGAGTTCGTCGCGGACCAGCCGCTTCAGCCGCGCCTTGCTGCCGAGGATTTTCTGCAGGCTCGCGCGCTCCTCCGCGAGACTGTCCTGCTCGCCACGGATTTTCATCTCCTCGAGCTTCGCGAGATGCCTCAGCTTGAGTTCGAGGATCGCTTCGGCCTGCGTCTCGGACAACCCGAATGCGGCGATCAACGCCGGCTTCGGTTCGTCCTCGTTGCGAATGATGCGAATCACTTCGTCGATGTTGAGATACGCGATCAACAGGCCGTCGAGCACGTGCAGCCGCGCCTCGACTTTCTCCAGCCGGTGGCTGAGACGGCGGGTCACGGTGTGCAGGCGGAATTCCAGCCATTCGACCAACAGTCCGCGCAGGTCCATGACGCGGGGGCGGCCGTCTAGGCCGATGATGTTCATGTTCACCCGCACGGTGCGCTCGAGGTCCGTGGTGGCGAACAGGTGCGCCATCAGCGCTTCGCAGTCGATCCGGTTCGAGCGCGGCGCGATGACCAGCCTGATCGGGTTCTCATGGTCGGACTCGTCGCGCAGATCCTCGACCATCGGCAGCTTCTTCGCGCGCATCTGGGCCGCGATCTGCTCCAGTACCTTGCTGCCCGAGACCTGCCAGGGCAGCGCGTGGACGACGATCTCGCCGTCCTCCCGCTCCCAGCGCGCACGCAGACGCAGGGTGCCGTTGCCGGTGGCGTAGATCGAACGAATGTCGGCCCGCGGCGAGACCAGTTCGGCGCCGCCGGGAAAATCCGGGCCCTGGACGTGCTCGAGCAACTCGTCGAGGCCGGCGGCGGGGTTCTCGAGCAGATGGATGCAGGCGGCCGCCACCTCGCGGAGATTATGCGGCGGGATGTCAGTGGACATGCCGACCGCGATGCCCGAGGCACCGTTCAACAGCAGGTTCGGCAGGCGTGCCGGCAGGCGGACAGGCTCGCTGAGCGTGCCGTCGAAGTTCGGCTGCCAGTCGGCCGTGCCCTGGCCGAGCTCGGCCAGCAGCGTCGCCGCATAAGCCGTGAGGCGCGCCTCGGTGTAACGCATGGCGGCGAAGGACTTCGGATCGTCCGGCGCGCCCCAGTTGCCCTGCCCGTCGACGATCGGATAGCGGTAACTGAAGGACTGGGCCATCAGCACCATCGCCTCGTAACAGGCCGAGTCGCCGTGCGGATGGAACTTGCCGATGACGTCGCCGACCGTGCGCGCGGATTTCTTCGGTTTCTGACCCGAGGACAGGCCGAGTTCGCTCATCGCGTAGACGATGCGCCGCTGCACCGGCTTCAGCCCGTCGGAGATGTGCGGCAGGGCACGGTCGAGAATCACGTACATCGAATAATCGAGGTAGGCCTTCTCGGTGAACTCGCGCAGCGGGAGGCGTTCGACGCCCTCGAAATCGAGTTTCATTTCCTTCACCGCGCCCTGCTCCCCGCCGGCTTCACGGCGTGACCTCGGCCAGGTTGCCCTTGGCCTGCAGCCACTCCCGGCGATCGCCGGCGCGTTTCTTGGCCAGCAACATGTCCATCAACTCGTGCGTCTGGTCGCCTTCGCTGCGCGTCAGCTGCACGAGGCGACGCGTCTCCGGCGCCATGGTGGTCTCGCGCAGCTGCAGCGCGCTCATCTCGCCGAGGCCCTTGAAGCGCGTCACCGTGACCTTGCCTTTCAGGTTGTCCGCCTCGATCCGGTGCAACACGCCGCGGCGCTCGGCGTCGTCCAGCGCATAGAAGACCTGCTTGCCGATATCGATGCGGAACAGCGGCGGCATGGCGACATAGACGTGGCCTGCGTCCACCAGCGCGGGGAAATGCCGCACGAACAGTGCACACAACAGGGTGGCGATGTGCAGCCCGTCGGAATCCGCGTCGGCGAGAATGCAGATGCGGTTGTAGCGCAGCCCCCGCAGGTCGCCGGAGCCCGGATCGACGCCGAGCGCGACGCTGATGTCGTGGACTTCCTGCGAGCCGAGCACTTCGGCCGAATCGACTTCCCAGGTGTTGAGAATCTTGCCGCGCAACGGCATCACCGCCTGGAATTCGCGATCGCGCGCCTGCTTCGCGGAGCCGCCTGCCGAATCACCCTCGACGAGGAACAGCTCGGAGCGCTCCGAGTCCTGGGCGCTGCAATCGGCGAGCTTGCCGGGCAGGGCCGGGCCGCTGACGACGCGCTTGCGCACCACCTTGCGACTGGCCTTCAGCCGCATGCTGGCATTGGCGATCGCCAGCTGGGCGATGCTCTCGCCGGCCTCCGGGTGCTGGTTCAGCCAGATGGCGAGTGCGTCCTTGACTGTACCCGAAACGAAGGCGGCGCATTCGCGCGAGCTGAGTCGCTCCTTGGTCTGGCCGGAGAACTGCGGATCCTCGAGCTTGACCGACAGCACGTACGCCACCTGCGCCCAGACGTCGTCGGGCGCGAGCCGCACCCCCCGGGGCAGCAGGTTGCGGAACTCGCAGAACTCCCGCAACGCTTCCGTCAGTCCGGCGCGAAAGCCGTTCACATGCGTGCCGCCCTGCACGGTGGGAATGAGGTTGACGTAGCTTTCGGCCACCGGCTCGCCGTCGTCGGGCAGCCATGCCAGCGCCCAGTCCGCGGATTCCGTGCCGCCCTGCACGCTACCGGTGAACGGCGCGGCCGGTATCGCTGCGAGCCCGTGCAAGGCCTCCGCCAGGTAGTCCCCGAGCCCGCCCTCGTAATGCCAGGTCTCGGTCTCCCCGCTCGCCTCCTGGTGCAACGTGACCTGCAGACCCGGGCACAACACGGCCTTGGCGCGCAACAGGTGCCGCAGGCGGGGCACGGAGAATTTCGGCGAGTCGAAGTATTTCTCATCGGGCCAGAAGCGGATGGTGGTACCGGTGTTGTTCCTGCCCACGCTGCCGACGACCTCGAGCTCGCCGCTCTTGTCGCCGCCGCGGAAGCTCATGTTGTGCTCTTTACCGCCCCGCCGGATCCACACCTCGAGGTTGCGCGACAATGCGTTGACGACGGACACGCCGACACCGTGCAGTCCGCCCGAGTAGCGATAGTTCTTGTTGGAGAACTTGCCGCCTGCGTGGAGCCGCGTGAGGATCAGTTCGACACCGGGAATTTTTTCCTGCGGGTGGACGTCCACCGGCATCCCCCGGCCGTCGTCCTCCACCTGCAGCGAGCCGTCGCGAAACAGCGTCACGACGATCCGCTTGCAATGCCCGGAGATGGCCTCGTCCACGCTGTTGTCCACCACCTCCTGCGCCAGGTGGTTGGGTCGCGACGTGTCCGTGTACATCCCCGGCCTGCGCCGGACCGGATCAAGTCCGCTGAGGACCTCGATCGAGGAGGCGTTGTAATCCTGGCTCATGGGTTTCCTGCAATCCCGGGCAGGTGCGCCCGGGCCGCCGGAATTCTAACAGTTCGACGCCCCCGAGTGCGCCGCCGCCATGGGGGACCCGGGGCGCCTCGCGACGCAGGCGCCCTGCAGGTCGGGGCTGCGCTCAGGCCAGGTCGTTGACCAGGGAGGCGCGCACAGCGTCGGGCAAGCTGACGACGACCTTGAGGTTTTCGTGGTCCGCACCCATCGCGAGTCCCGCGCCGCCTTTCAAGGCCATGACCATGTCGTCGTCGAGCTCGAAGCGCATGAAATGCACCGAGGAGGTCTTTTCCTCGGTATCACGCTCCAGGTCCTCGTCGGCGATCGCGTAGACCTTGTCATGACCATCGACCTGCACCCAGACCTTGTCTTCGACGCCGATCAGGCCGGCGAGTGCGACCTTGCGCTCCGCGACGTCCGGATACTCGAGCATGAACGTCGCTTTCCAGTTGCTGCCGTCGGGGATGAGCGGGTTGTAGGCGGACAGTTCTTCCTCGATACCCTCGGCCTCGAAAATACGCTCGATGCGCAGCATTTCCTGCACCTGGTACTGGATCGTGAGGTCGTCCTCGAAATACAGCGTGGCATTGGGGCCGAGCTCGACCTGGCGGTTCTTCTTGTGACCGAGCACCTTGGCCCGGAACGCGGGACGCTCACGTGAATACTGCTCGAGGCTCATCAGGTCGCTTGCGTTCAAATGACTCATCCGTGTTTCTCCGTAATGCTTCTGGCGGTCGTGCGCAGCCCGGCTCAGAGGCCGT
The DNA here is from genome assembly GCA_964441585.1 of uncultured Thioalkalivibrio sp. Lineage (GTDB taxonomy): Bacteria > Pseudomonadota > Gammaproteobacteria > Steroidobacterales > XN24 > XN24. The sequence goes on along the minus strand of CAYTXS010000123.1, from coordinate 2,030 downwards.
AGGCGATGCGCAGCAGGGTGATGGGATGTTTCGCGGTGGTGCCGTTGTTCAGGCCGTGAGCGATCTGCTGGCCCGCCATTGGACAGTCGCTGACGAGATGGTCGGGCTCCGCGCTCTTGACCTTGTTGACGACGGGACGCGCGATCTTGACGGAGTTCTCGCGAAACTCCTTCTTCACCGCATAGGTGCCGTCATGCCCCGAGCAACGCTCGATGGCCTCGATTTTCGTGTCCTGCACGAGCGCCAGGATGTCGCGCGTCTTCAGGCCGATATTCTGCACCCTGAGATGGCAGGGAACCTGGTAACTGACTTTGCCCAGCGACTTGGCGAAGTCGGTGCGCAGCTGGCCGCCTTTGTGGCGCAGCGACAGGTATTCGAAGGGGTCGAATATCGCCGCAGCCACTTTTTTCACGTCCTCCCGGTCGGGAAACAGCAGCGGCAGTTCCTGCTTGAACATCAGCACGCAGGACGGCACCGCCGCGACCAGGTCCCAGCCCTCGTCCACAGCGCGCGCGAGCACCGGGATGTTCGCCTCCATGGCCCGCTCGACGGCCTCGAAGTCGCCGAGTTCCATCTTCGGCATGCCGCAGCACTGCTCCTTGTCCACGAGACGGACCGGGATGCCGTTGTACTCGAACACCTTGGCGAGGTCCTCGCCGATCTCCGGGCTGTTGCGGTTGCCGTAGCACGTGGCGAACAGGGCCACCCGGCCACGCGTGCCCTCGGTGGGCGTCCCGGCGGCGTCCGCGGGCCGGCCCTGCAGGCGGCTGCGCATGCTCTTCGAGTGGTACTTCGGCAAGGGCGCATCGCGATGCACGCCGAGGACGCTCTCCAGGAGCTTGCGTCCGCCGGATGAGGCATTGACCGCGTTGACCACCTCGGCCACCACCGGAATCCCTGCGAGGCGTCCAACGGCATCCGTCGAGGTGAGGATGCGATCGCGACGGCTGGCGCCTTCCTTGCGAAAGCGCACGGCCTTGCCCCGCAGCATCAGGTGCGGGAAATCGACGTTCCAGGGATGCGGCGGCACGTAGGGACATTTCGACATGTAACACATGTCGCAGAGATAGCAGTGGTCCACCACCTTCCAGTAGACCTCGCGCGCAACACCGTCCACCTCCCCAGTGTCCGATTCGTCCACGGCATCGAACAGCGTCGGGAAGGAGTTGCACAGGTTGAAGCAGCGCCGGCATCCGTGACAGATGTCGAACACCCGCTCCATTTCCTTGAACATGTTCTCTTCGTCCCAGAACTCCGGCGACTTCCAGTCGATCGGATGACGGGTGGGAGCGTCGAGACTGCCTTCGCGACGGTGATTATCGACGGACATCGGATAACTCCTTGGGAATCCGGTCTGTGCCGGATACAGGTGCGCCCGCCGGCTGCGTGCCCGCTGGCCACGCCCATGCCCGCCGACAGGCTGCGTCTGGTTGAGAACGGACCGCGCCGCCGGCTGGGCCGGCGGCGCCCCGTAGTGACGATCGATCAGGCGTCGAGGTTGTCCAGCGCCTTCTGGAAACGGTTGGCGTGGCTGCGCTCGGCCTTCGCCAGCGTCTCGAACCAGTCGGCGATTTCGTCGAAGCCCTCGTCGCGGGCCGTCTTGGCCATGCCCGGGTACATGTCGGTGTACTCGTGGGTCTCGCCCGCGATCGCGGCCTTCAGGTTGTCGGACGTGCCGCCGATCGGCAGGCCGGTGGCCGGATCGCCGACCGCTTCGAGGTACTCCAGGTGCCCGTGGGCATGACCGGTTTCGCCCTCGGCCGTCGACCGGAATACGGTCGCCACGTCATTGTAACCCTCGACGTCGGCCTTGGATGCGAAATAGAGGTAACGGCGGTTGGCCTGCGATTCGCCCGCGAAAGCCTCCTTGAGGTTGTTCTCGGTGTTGCTGCCCTTGAGATTAGACATGGATCGTGTCCTCCTGAATGGGTTTCTTTCCTGGCCCGCCGCTTGGATCAAGCTTGCGCGACCGCAAATGCGATCTGGACTCAATTTAGACTTAGTCTAAATCACCGTCGGAAGGTTACGGC
>CAYTXS010000122.1:0-7050 GCA_964441585.1 uncultured Thioalkalivibrio sp. | reverse complement strand
ACTGCTGGCGCATCGAGAAGGCATCGCGTGTCGCGTTTCTCGTCGATGGCGAGGATTATTTCGCTGCGGTGCGTGCAGCAGCCCGCAAGGCGCGCCATTCGATCCATGTGCTTGGCTGGGACCTGGACAGCCGCATGAAGCTCGTGCCCGAGGGTGCGGATGACGGCCTGCCGGAGGAGTTGGGAGATTTCTTCAATGCCCTCGTCCGGCGCAACCGGTCGCTGTGTATCCGCCTGCTCGACTGGGATTTCGCCATGCTGTACGCCACCGACCGGGAACTGCTCCCGCGTTTCAAGCTCGGCTGGCAAACCCATCGCCGGGTTCGCTTCGAGCTCGACGGCGCGCACCCGGTCGGCGCCTCCCATCACCAGAAAGTCGTCGTCATCGACGATACCGTGGCTTTCGTCGGTGGCCTCGACCTGACGCACTGCCGCTGGGACACCTCGGCGCATCGTCGGGAGGAGCCGCACCGGCGCCATCCAACCGGCGGCGACTGCCCACCGTTCCACGATGTGCAGATGGCTGTCGATGGTGCGGCGGCCGCCGCCCTCGGCGAGCTAGCGCGCGAGCGCTGGCGACGGGCGACGGGTCATGCGCCGCCACCTCCCGACGGCCGCGGTGTGGATGCCTGGCCCGAAGCCCTGCACGTGGACCTGGACGATGCCGAGGTGGGCATCGCGCGCACGGAGCCGCCCTACGACGAGCACGAGGGTGTGCAGGAGATCAAGGCACTGCACCTGGATGCGATCGGCGCCGCGCGCCGCCAGATGTACTTTGAGAACCAGTATTTCAGCGCGGACTCGGTCGCATCCGCGCTGGTCGACCGATTGCGTGAGGACGATGGCCCCGAGGTGGCGATGGTCAGCCGGCTCAACGAGAGCGGCTGGCTGGAGGAATACACCGTCGGCGTGTTGCGAGCCCGGTTGCATCGCCGACTGCGGGAGAGCGCGCCACCATCGCGCTATCGCAGTTTCTACCCGCACATCGCCGCCCTGGGCGACAGTTTCGTCAACGTGCACGCCAAGGTGTTCGTCATCGACGACGACCTGCTCACGATCGGTTCCGCCAATCTCAACAATCGCTCCATGGGCTTCGACACCGAGTGCAATCTGGTGATCGAGTCGCGTGGCGAAGAGCGCATACGGCGCGCCATTCGCGGCCTGCGGCATCGCCTGCTTGCCGAGCACCAGGGTGTCACCCCCGCTGCGGCGGCCGCCGCCGAGGCGCGCACCGGATCGCTGCTGGCGACGATCGACTCTCTGCACTCGCCTGAGCGGTCGCTCGAGCCACTGGAGCCCGAGGTGCCCGAGTCGGCCGACGAATGGATCCCCGAGGGCCGCTATCTCGACCCGGAAAAACCCGTGGAACCGAAGCATCTGTTGGCCCTGGTCTCAAGTCACGAGCCGACGGCGTCGCTGCTCGGTCGCGGCCTGGGCGCGGTGGCCATCCTGCTGTTTTTCGTCGGCCTGGCCGTGCTCTGGCGATGGACGGACCTCGGCGACTGGCTCGCGCCCGAGCGGCTTGCGGGGCTGGTGACGGGTATCCGCGACATGCCGTCCGCTCCCGTGGTGGTGCTCGGCGGTTTCGTGCTGGGCAGCGTGCTCGTCGTGCCCGTGACGCTGATGATCGCGGCCAGCGTGCTGGTCTTCGGCCCGGTGCTGGGAGCGATCTATGCTGCCGGGGGCTCTCTGCTGGGAGCCGGCGCCACTTACGCGCTGGGGCGATTCTTCGGTCGCGAAACCCTGCGCCGGCTGGCGGGGTCACGGCTCGACCGGCTCAGTCGCGCGCTCGCGCGGCGCGGTATTTTGGCGGTCGTCACCGTGCGCATCGTGCCGGTGGCACCCTTTACGATCATCAACCTGATCGCCGGTGCATCGCACATCAGCCTGCGGGATTTCCTCCTCGGCACGGTCATCGGCCTTGCCCCGGGGATCCTCGGTGCGGCTTTGTTCATCGACCGCATGCTCAAGGCAATCCGTGACCCGGGGCCCGGCAGCTTTCTCGTGCTGGGTCTCGTGCTCGTCGCGATCGTGGTCGCGATGGCTTTGCTGCGCCGCGCTGTGCAGCGGTCGGGGCAGACGCCTCCGGACTGAGCCGCACTGATTTGCGGCCGGATCCCGTGACGTGAACTAAGCTCTATTTAAATGGCGGCGCTGGCTGCGTCGGCGATCGAGGGCGCACGTACCATGCGGGCCCGGCGATCGGTCTCGCGTTCACGCCCGCCCGTCGTAAGGAAAAGGAGGAAAAGTCATGCAGAAAATCCTGCTTCCAGTGGACGGATCAGAAAGCTCGCTGCGTGCCGTGAGACATGCCGTCAAGCTGGCTGAGAACAACGACAAGCTCGAGGTGACCCTGCTCTACGTGCATTGGGTGCCCGCCCCCTACGGTCCGGTGGCGCCCAAGATGGGGGCGGGGGAGCTGGAGAAGATCGACAAAGAGTACGCCGACCCCGCGCTGGCCGAAGCCGAGAAAATCCTGAAGGATGCCGGTGTCAATTTCACACGGGACGTGGTTGCAGCCTGGGACGTCGGCGTCACGATTGCCGGACGGGCCGAGGAGCTGGGTTACGATGCGATTGTCATGGGCAAGAGCGGTGGCGGCGGACTTACCCAGTTGCTGCTCGGCTCCACGGCGAACAAGGTCGCGCAGCTTTCGGAACTCCCGGTCGTTCTCGTCAAGTGACGGATTTCCCGGCAGGATTAAAGTAGACATGACCGGCATACGGGCCCGGAGGCGTGCCTCCGGGCCCGTATGCCAAAGCGTCGGCGACTCCCCCTAGTACTTCACGCTGCAGCCGTAAGGCTGGGTCAGCGGGCGACTCACGGGCTGGCTCGCTGCGAGTTCCGCCAGCGCGAGCTCCACGTACTGCTCGGCGGCTTCGAGATCCGCGATCTTCGCACTGGGGATTGAATCGATCGCACCGTTGTAGCGCAGCACTCCGTCCGGATCGATGACGTACATGTGGGGCGTCGTCTTGGCGCCGTAGGCACGGCCGACCGCACCATCCGCGTCGAACAGGTAATGCGTCTGATCGGCGTTCCAGTCCGCCTGGATGCGGCGCGCTTCGCCTTCGGTGACGTGGCCCTGCTTGCCGGGCGCAGAGGAGTTGATGACGATCCAGACGACGCCTGCGGCGGTGGCCGTGGCCTGCTGCTGCGGGATATTGCCGCTGTCGTAATGCTTCACGACGAACGGGCATTCGTGGTTGGTCCACTCGAGGACCACGGTTTTGCCGGCGAAGTCGCCGAGATCATGGGTCTGGCCGTCGAGGCCGGTCAGGCTGAAGGCAGGTGCCGGGGCGCCGATCTCGGCGTCGGCGGCCGTGGCTGCGGGGGTGGCCAGGGCCAGCATTGCCAGCACGGCGAAGGGGAAATACTTGCGCATCGATTTTTCTCCTCGGTTCATCGGGTTCAGATGTCTTCCAGCGCCGCGCGTACGATCGCCACGCTGAGCAACTGCGGCAGCACCACCGGATCCCGCCCGGGGCCCGGATAGAGTACATAAAGCGGCACCCCGCTCCTGCCGAAGGATTCGAGGTAAGCCGTGATCTCGGAGTCACGCCGTGTCCAGTCGCCCTTGAGGTAGCGGACACCCCTGGCCTCGAGCGCAGCATGGAACTCGGGCGAGGACAGCGCCACCCGTTCGTTGGCCAGGCAGGTGATGCACCACGCGGCCGTCATGTTGACGAGCACCGGCTCCCCCGCGGCACGCAACTCGGCGAGGCGGGCGGCCGACCAGGGCTCGTATGCCGCGGTGGGCGGTTCGTTGCGGGGCGCATCGAAGTCCGGTGCATGCAGCAACGGCAACACCAGGCCCGCGGCGAGCGCAGTCCAGCCGAGCCAGCGCCAGGCGTCGCGCCGGGCGAGCAGCCAGAGCCCGAAAGCGACAGTCACCAGGGCAGCCAGGAGTCGGCTCATGGCGAGCACCGAAGTTTGCTCGCCATAGACCCACAACAGCCAGCAGACGGTGAGCAACAGCGGGAAGGCGAGGGCACGTCGGAAGGTTTCCATCCATAGCCCTGGGCGCGGCAGGGCGTTGGCCAGGCCGGGCACCCAGCCGAGCGCCAGGATCGGCAGTGCCAGCCCGAGGCCGAGTGCCGCGAAAATGATCAGCCCTGCCGCGGTCGGGAGCGCCAGGGCGGCGCCGAGTGCCACCCCCATGAACGGCGCGGTGCAGGGACTGGCTACCACGCAGGCGAGCACCCCGGTGAAGAACGCGGCACGGTCGCCCTGGCCGCGCACCAGGTGTTGTCCGAGCCCGGCGAGACCTCCGCCGCCGAACTCGACCAGGCCGGCAAAGTTCATCGCGAGAACGAAGAACAGCAGCGCGAGCGCCGCGACGAACACGGGGGACTGCAGCTGGAAGCCCCAGCCGAGCGCCTCGCCGGACGCACGCAATGCCAGCAAGATCATCGCGATCGCGAGAAAACTCGACACCACGCCGACCGTGTAGAACGCACCCTGTCGCCGCAGGCGTGCGCGATCCCCGCCGGCCTCGATGGCCGCCGCCGCCTTGAGGAACAGGACCGGGAACACGCAGGGCATCAGGTTCAGTATCAGCCCGCCGAGCAACGCCAGTCCGAGCGCGGCCAGGAGCCCGGGGAAACCGTCGTCTGCCGCGACCGGCACTGCGATCGGCGCTGCGTTCGGTGACGCGTCCGCGCGCGTGCCGAACAGCAAACCGGTATCGCCCTGCGCGAGCAGGAACTCGAAGCGCCCGGGCTCTGCGACGAAATAGTCGCTCTTGGGGAGTACCAGTGCGCGGCGGTCCTGCGTTTCCACCCAGCGCGGTGCTGCTGTGTTGGAGACGACCTGGGGGGTGACCGGGAAAAACACCCATTCCGCGTCCGGTTCCTCGGGTAGCGTGCCTGTCAGGGGAAGGCGGATCTCGACGGTCTCTTCGGTGTAGCCGATGGTCGCGTCCGCTTCAGCCGGACGCGGCTGGCGGCGTTCGGCGCGGGCGAAGTCGTCGGTCCATCTCGGGGCCGCTGCCGCCGTCGGCGCCACCGGGAGCGTCAACGTATATTCTCCCTCGCCCGGGATGCACTCGACCCGACAGACCAGCCAGTCCGCACTCGCCTTCAATGTGATGCGTTCGGCCTGCAGATCCGCTGGCACCGTCAGCAGGACCGGCAGCACGACGGTGCCGCCGTAGCCGAAATTGACCAGCGGTCCGGCCGGGAGGCGTTCGGGAATCGGCCACCGGATGGGTCCGGCGTCGAAACCGGGCGGCAAGTCGAACTGGATCCGGGTCGGCAGCCCCGAGTCGCCCGGGTTCTGCCAGTAGGTGTGCCATTCCGGATCGTGTTCGAGCCACAAACCGACCTGCAGCGGCTGGCCGGGCACCACGGTGTCCTGGGCCGCCACGAGGCGGGAGTTCAGGTGGTCGGTGCGCAATGGCGCGGTATCCGCCGCAGTCGCGAGCGGCGCCAGCAGCGAGATGAACGGCAGTAACCAGGCGGTCAGCAGGCGCATGGCATGCCCCGGCGTGTCGTGATCGCGCCCCGCAGCGCGGTCCCGCCCGGCCTGGCGATGTCGCCAGGCCGGGCGTTTTGCGGCTTCAGGTGCCGGCTTCCATCGCCACCAGGTGATTGATCACCTCGATGGCGGCCTCCGGGCTGCCGGCCTGCTCGATCCCGACGACGTACTTGCCGTTGACCACGACCGCCGGCACGAACCTGAGTCCGTAGCGGCGCGCGCGGATATCGGCCGCGCGCAGTTCGGTATCCACGCTGAAGCTGGTCAGGGCTGCTTGGGCGTCTTCGGGCGATACGCCGTATTCACCGAGAAACTTGACCATGGCATCCATGGTGTTGAGCGGGTTCCGGTTGATGTGATATTCGCGAAAGATCGCGCTGTGGGTGCGATCCGCGATCCCGAGGGCCCGCGTGGCGTAGTGCAGGCGGGCGTGCGGCTGCCAGCTCGGGTTCAGCGCCGCGGGCATCTGCACGTACTCGGCTGCCGCGGGCTTGTCGGCCTTCCACGCTTCGAGATAAGGCGCGAGTGCGAAACAGCCGCCGCAGCCGTACCAGAAGACATCGACGACTTCGACCTTGCCCGGCGGGACGTTGGTGGGCTGTGCGGGATTGAGGACCTGGTAGTGCTGTCCCGCGACGAAGCGACTGTTCGGCGGCGCCTCGGCGGTGTCGGCCTGGGCGACGCGCACCGGCTGTTCGGCCGGGGCGGTTGTCGCTGCAGCGGGCGCTTGCGCGGCGGCCGGCCGCGACACGGTCTGTGATTCCGTGGCTGCCTGCGCGGCAGGTGGTGTTGCGTCGGCCGAACCGGCCGGAGGCTCTGCGCTGCAGGCGCCGAGCGCGATCACGGCGAGTACGGCGAGGGCGGTGCGGGTCATCTTCATGCGGTTTCCTCGGGATTCTCTGAGTCAGTTCAGGCAATGCCGGCGCGGTGGAGTTCCCCAGGCTAGCGGAGTCCCTGCAGGTACGAACTCACGGCGACGATGTCTTCCTCGGTCATGCGGCCTGCGATGTCCTGCATGATCTGGTTGGGTCGTTCACCTGCGGCATAGGCGCGCAGCGAAAGCGCCGAATAAGTGGCGTGCTGGGCAGCCACCACGGGATACCGGGCGAGCGGGTTGCCGGCGCCGGTGGGCCCGTGGCAGGCGATGCACGCGGGCACGCCGCGCTCCGCGACGCCGCCGCGATAGATACGCTCGCCCGCCTCCACGAGTGCCGGGTCGGCCTCGCGGGCGGCCGGTACCTGGGCCTCGTAAAAGGCGGCGAGGTCCTGCATGTCCTGGTCCGAAAGACCCATGGCCATCGGCGACATCAGCGCGTTCTGGCGCTGCCCGTTCTTGAAGGCGGCCAGCTGTTCTGCTGTGTAGCTCGCATGCTGCCCGGCCAGTGAAGGCCATTCGGGGTTGACGCTGTTACCATCGGCGCCGTGACAGGCGGCGCATACAACGGACTTGGCCTGCCCGTCGGCAACCGAACCTTCAGCCTGCGCTGCGCTGCCGATCCCCAGGGCCGCGGCCATCATGGCAACGGCGAGAAGCTTCCTCATGGCTTGTTTTCTCCAGTATTGGCCCCGGCGG